>PMVZ01000273.1 GCA_003166375.1 Acidimicrobiaceae bacterium
CGACGTTCCTGAAGGAGCGTTCGATGTCAAGAGCCTTCGGCGAAGCCGAAGACCGCTTTCTCCTGCGGGAATGCAGCCTGGCGTTTGTTTGCGGGCGCGCGCGTCCAAGGCCCGCTTGTCCCGGGTCGGGAAAGGGCAGTCAAGGCCGGGCTCTGCCCGCCCGTCGGGGAAGCCTTTACTGCCCGGTGCTCAGTTGTTGTCAACCACGATGGGGATGGACCGCCGTCAGGTGGTCCTGGTCGCCTTTTCGTGGTCGAACACAGCGGACCTCACCATTGCTGCAGAGAACTGCAAGGGCATTCCGATTCGGATGCACAGACATTCCTTCGTTCCGCTAGGGCGCATGGTGTGTTTCGGCCACAGCCAGGTGGGCTCATTCAGTTCGCCGGCCTCGCCCAATGTGGGGGGCACACGTCGTTCGCCGAGCTCGCACCGTGGCTGTGTCCGAACCGTTCAGCTCGCCTCCCTTGAAAGACAGCGGATCTCGCCGTCCCTCAAGCCGTAGTAGACGAGGCTGAGGAGCTTTCGCGCCGCTGCGACGCGGGCGATCATCGTGCCGCGTCGCTTGGCGACGCGTTCGAAGGTCGCCTCGATGGGTGCCCCTCCGTGATAGCGGGCGACCGCCTCGATCGCTGCCCACCGCACGAGGTTGTTGCCCTGGCGCGTGATGTGGCCACGATGGACTTTCACATCCGACTCGCGGTGAGAGGGCGTGATCCCGGCCCAGGAGCAGAGATGGCGGGCCGAGGGGAACCGGCTGGCATCGCCTATCTCCGCGACAAAGATCGCCGCCATGATCGGGCCCACTCCGTGGATGGCCTGGATCGCGGAGAAACCCTGGTGGCCCTTCAGCCGGCGCGAGAGGTGGGACTCGACGAGCACGAGCTCGCGTTCGTAGATCTCCAACAGGTGCCGGAGCGACTCCACTCGGTCCCGGTAGACGCCTTGGACCGGCATCTCGTCCAAGAGCCGTTGACCAGCAGGCCCGAACATGCGCCCATAGGTGGGCAGTACGCCTTCTTTGGCCATGACGGCGTGGACCTGAGCCTTGGCGGAGGTCCGCAGGGCGGTGAGCTTGGCACGGTATCTCACGAGCTCACGCAGCTCCCGCAGCTCCGGCGGCGCGATCCAGGCCTCAGGCAGATCACCCCGTAAGAGCCGCTTCGCGAGCTCGGTGGCGTCGCGCTCGTCGTTCTTCACCCGCCTTGAGTCCCAGTGCAGACCGAGCGGGTGGACGAGGTGGACAGTCGCCCCCTCGGCCTGCAATAGGTCAGCCGCCCAGTACCAGCCATAGGTGGCTTCCAGGGCCACCTCGGGGTTCGGATCGTCGTGCATCACGGCGCGCACAACACTGAGCGGGTCGTTGTCGACGCGCACCGTTTCGAGGACTTCGCCGCTCTCGGTGATCCGGACGATCACCGACCGGCGGCGATGCAGGTCGATCCCGACATACTCTCGTTGTTGTTCCACTGGAGTCTCCTTCCGTCGTTTCCGGGTTTGTTGGGAGACCCCGAGTGTGCCTTGCACATCGGGTTCCCGGCGACGGGAGGAACTCCGGCGGTTCGCTGGAATCGCGGCCATTAGATCCCTCATTGGAATCGGCGGCCGGTTCGCTCCACTGGACCGGTCACGCAAGAGCGGCGCTGCGCTCCTTCATGACATCAGCTCGGCGCTCGCCCGACAGACGCTCCATAGCGCCGAATCGGGCGCGGTGCTCGCGTCGACCGGCGCGGATGCAGAGCCGTGTTCTGTTCTTGACTCGCCTCACCTACCGGCAGCTCTTGGTTTCTTCAAGTTGTTCGCTCGCCCCTTTTGCCCCGAACTCGGCAAGCGCGGCTACCAGTACGACTTGAGAAGGACCTTGGCCAAGGCCTCCTCGTGAGACTGAGCAGTGATGACCTCGGTCTCGATAACGCATTCCAGCGTTCCCTCCCGGACGTGCAGGACATCGGGGAGCAGCAGGTATGCCGCGACGCCTTTACCCAGATTGGTCACGACGACGATGCTGCCCTTAGGAAAGGAAGCCTCCTGTGCGAGAAAAGCCTTGCGGGTGTCCGACGAGTATGAGAGCGTCGTCTGGCTCTTTCCGCTCCCGTACTTGCACTCCAGAGCCCGTCCCTTCAAGTACATGGGAACGGTTGGCTTGGAGACAGTCAGCCCGAGCGCTTTGCCCACCACCGCGGAAGGTGGACAGATCGTCGGGAACCCCGAGGAAGCAGACGTAGCACCGGCCATCGTGGATCTCGCTGCTGACTTCGGCGCCGTTGTGGTCGCCACGGCCATGGATGCCGAGGTAGCGACGATGCACAGGGCGCTGATGATGGTGATGAAGGTCTTTTTCATGTTTGGTCCTCCTCGCTGACAAAAGAGTACCCAGCTGCCTGCCCCGGTGCCCACCGAATGACGCCATCGTTACGGTGGTACTCCGCGCCCGATCGACCGTCATTGCGATTCCAGTGCCTCCACAGTGATCTGCGACAAGTGGCTTCGCGCCGCCGTAGCTCCCTCAGCGCCATGACTATCGACGACTGGAGCAGGTTTGGATTAGACCAGAACTAAGCGCAATGAAAGGAGAGCAATGCTCACCAAGAAGATCCTTGTCATCCCGGCTGTCGTCGGGGTGCTGGCGCTCGGGGGTGCGGGGCTCGCCGCCGCGACCGGTACGACCGGTGCTGGCAGTACAGGCAATGCCATTTACAACTGTTCGGCGACTGCCTACCCAGGGATCGACCTTGCTGGCTGTGGCCTCAAGAACGCCCACCTGGCCGACGCCCACCTGCTTGGCGCCAACCTGACTGGCGCCAACCTGACTGGCGCCAACCTGTACGGCGCCCACCTGACTGGTGCCAACCTGACCGCTGCTCACGTGGACGATGCCCACCTGTACGGCGCCGACCTGACCGCCGCCAGCCTGGCCGACGCCTACCTGGTCGACGCCTACCTGGCCGACGCCAACCTGAACTACGCCTACCTGTACAACGCCGACCTGGCTGGCGCCAACATGACCAGCGCCACCCTGGGTGGCGCCAACCTGAACGACGCCGACCTAGCCGGCGCCGACCTGACGGGTGTGTCCTGGTCAAACACCACCTGCCCAGACGACACGAACAGCGACAACGACGGCGGTACGTGCAGCGGCCACCTCTCCTGACCGCGACTCAACTTGCAACCTCCCCCGGTCCCGGCCCGGCGTCGCGTGTCAGGACCCTGGCGTTGCGCGGAGGTAGGCCCTACCGCCGGCCTTGCGGACCGGTTGGGCCCTTACGGACGGATCGCCCGCACAGTGGGGACACGATCCCGACACGCACGGAGCCTCGGCCAGCAACTCCTCCACCCGCCGATTACCGTGCCTTCCCATGCGGGCGAGTCGCCAGTCGCCGTCTGGTGTAGTCCCCCTCCGATGTGAACCCCCACCTTGCTGTCTCGCTACGGTGAGCGATGCTTGGCCAGTCACGGCAGGAGCGACATAGCGTCTCATCTGGCTGGCCGTGGCGACACGCTTGGCGAGACCAACGGCCGCCCAGAACGAGGCCTCTTGGCGCCCAGCCCCAGCCAATTTAGGTTGCGCTGCAATGCGGAACCACCGAACCAATTACTCCCACTGAGCACGAGGTCCTGCGGCCCATCGAAACGAAAGGGTCGATGTCGGTTCGGTTTCTGTGATCGCCGATTCTGCGAGGAGGCGCTGGCGCGCCCGACGCCCGCCTGCTTGTCGAGGGTCCGACCGGCTAGTGCGGTGGCGGCAACACATCGGCCGGATCGGTATTGGCTCCGCACACAATCACCGCGACTCGCTCCTCCGGTTGCGGCACGTAGGCGCCTGCGATCAGCGCGGCGACCGCTGTGGCTCCCCCAGGCTCGGCGATCACCCGGCAGCTTTCCCACAGGCGTCGCTGTGCTTCGGAGATGACATCGTCGGCGACCAACACCGAGTCGGCGATCCAGTCGCGCGCCGCCCAGCACCACTCACCGATCCGCTGGGCGCCCAACGAGTCGGCCGCGCGACCGCTCACCTCCACATCCACTGGCTCGCGAGACGCTAGAGCCGACGCGTACGTCGGGCATGCAAGCGGCTCGACCGCCACCACTCGGGCCCGACCGGCGAACCAGCTGGCGATACCACCGATCAACCCTCCTCCACCTACGGCGACAAGCACTGTGTCGACAGGCGCCAGGCCCAACACCTTTAGTTGGGCCTCGAGCTCCCGGCCGAGGGTGCCCTGGCCGGCGACCACCTCGGGCTGGTCGTACGCGTGCACGGTTACGGCACCGGACCGCAGGGCATGCTCCTGCGCCGCTGCGAGGGCCTCGGCGTAGGTTGCGCCCACCTGACGGACCTCGGCGCCGTAGCCACGCAGGCGGGTCACCTTGATAGCGGGCGCAGTCTCCGGGACAAAGATCGTCGCGTGGTACCCGAGCTCACGAGCGGCATAGGCGACGGCGAGACCAGCGTTACCACCCGATGCGGCGACAACACCTTTGTTGCCGACCTCCACCGACAGCAAACGGTTGAAGATCCCACGCGGCTTGAAGCTCCCGGTGTGCTGGAGGAGCTCGAGCTTCAAGATCACGGGCACTGGCGTCGGCCCAAGTCCCCCGGCCTCAATGCGGACCACGGGAGTGACTCGGACGCGGCCCTCAATCCGGGCCGCGGCCTGCTCGACAAGGTCAGGACCGACGGGATGCAGCACCATCGCCACATTCTCCACCCAGCGGTCGCGTCGCGATTGCCCCACGGTCAACCCGACAGTCGCGGGGTCAAGCGGCAGGTCCGTAGTGCAGATCGAGTTTTCGTCAAGATCCGCTGGCTGCGTGAAGCGCCGTACTCTGAGCCCGCCTCAGTGGTTCCGTGACGGGTTCCGGCTGGTGTTGCACTCCCCCAGGCGTTTCGGCGGCTCCTGGGGCATCCTGGGGGCTGACCTCCTGCTGCGGCGGGTGTGCCAGGTCTGAAGGCGTGAGTGATACACGGAACTCTGATACACGGCCGACCAGGATCGACGCTTTTGATACGTATATGAATAGGTGTGCAAGCCTCTTACCTGCGGAAACGTCCTTTGGGATGGTGGGTAGCACGAATGCCGGAGTCCTGTGCTGCGCCA
>PMVZ01000190.1 GCA_003166375.1 Acidimicrobiaceae bacterium
GCGGCCCTACCGCACACCTTGCCAGACAAGGGCGAGGCGGGTCGCATGGCCGGGAAGGCCCCCCGGTATGGCGGTTAAGTCGGTCACGCCGCCCGGCCGGCCGGCCACGCCCGCACGCCGGTCGGCGCGCCAGAACGGGCAGTGGTCGGTCGCCACCGTATGGATGTAGCCGCGTGCCAATCCCTCCCACAGCTCCTCGGCGTGCCATGGGTCGCGCAGCGGCGGCGTGCAGACGAAATCGATCGCGTCGGGACCCTCCAGTCGGCTCGAGTCGAGGTAGAGGTACTGCGGGCAGGTCTCGGCTTTGACGTCCACGCCGCGCTCTTGAGCAGAGCGCACCGCCGCCAACGCTGGTGCCGACGAAACGTGGACGATGTAGATAGAAGCACCCGTGATCTCCGCCAGCGTCGCTGCCCGTCCGACGGCTTCGCCCTCGAGGACGGCCGGACGGGTCCGGGCGTGCTCGATCACGCCTGTCCGTCCTGCGGCAAGCGCCTCTCGTCGCAGCTCCTCGATGGCACCGCCGTTCTCGCAGTGCAGCGTGACGAGTGCCCCATGCCGACGAGCAGCACGCATCAAGCGCACGATGGTGCCGTCGTCGACCTGCAGGCGGTCGGGGTAGGCGAGATAGAGCTTGAAGGACGTGATCCCCATCTCTACCCCGGCCGCAACGACCGACTCGGGCACGGCCTCTGTGAATGTGAGATGTAGGCCCCAGTCGACGACCGAAGGCTCAGCCCACGAGCGCCAGGTTGCGACGGTGGCCATCGGGTCGTCCCCCCGGGCGACTGTCACGTAGTCGATGATGGTCGTCGTGCCGCCTACCGCGGCCGCCCGAGTACCGCTCACAAAGTCGTCCGACACCCGTACGGCACCCACGGGCATGTGAAGGTGGGTATGGGCGTCGATCCCTCCTGGGATCACGAGCTTCCCGCTCGCCTCGTGCACCTGCTCTCCGGGCAGCGGATCAAGGCCGACCGCGACTTCGGCGATCCGCCCGTCGGCTGCCGTGCGAACATCGGCAGATCGCTCGCCGCCGGCATCGAACACTACTCCACCTCGTATCAGCACGACCAGATCCTCCTTGTCCGAGCGGCCTCGCGCTCGCCTTGGAGGAACTTAGGCGCGCTGGGCTGCCGGCAGGCTCTCGCTAGCGGCGCAAGCCGGCGAAGAGGTCGTCCTCAGGCGTGGGTGCACCAGTCCGGTCGAAGGCGCGCACGAACATCTCGCGGCTCATTAGCTTCGAGAAGAGATCGACTCCGAGGCGCAGGAAGAAAGTCCCGTCGCTCTGGCTCGCGTGTGCTTCGAGAGCCGCGTAATGCTGTGCGGCGTAGTCGCTGCAGTCGACGGTAGTGGAGATCAGCTCGTCGGCTACGCCGAAATCCCAGTCCTCATCGGCTTCGTCCGGCTCTTGGACCCCTGCGCTACGAAGCGTCTCGCGGAACTCCGCCATTGCCGACTTGGGGACCCCGGGGTAATAGAGCTTGTCAGGTATCGGCGTCGCGTCCAGTGCTGCGACAGTTATCCGGTGGGCCTGGATGTGATCAGGATGGCCGTAGAACCCATTCGCGTCGTAGGTGACCACGACTTGAGGACGGTAGTGCTCGATGAGCTTCGAGAGGCGCCCGGCCGCCGTCGCGACTGGCGTCGTCCAAAATGAGCCTTCAGCGTCATTCTGTGGCCAGCCCATCATCCCCGAGTCCCGATAGCCGAGCATCTCGAGGTATGTGACACCGAGGATTTCGCAGCTCTTTTCGAGCTCGCGCCGGCGGGTGGCAACGACCCACGCTTCGTCGTGGTCGACATCGCCCGGCTTGCTGATCTCGTGGCCGTCGCCGAGCTCACCGTTGGTACAGGTCACGAGGACGGTTCGAATCCCCTCCGCCGAATACCGAGCAAGGATGCCGCCGGTGGTCGACGCCTCGTCGTCGGGATGCGCATGGACCGCCATCAACGTCAGTGCCGCTTTGCTCACCGGGTCCCTCCTCTGGTTCGGTCATTCTCGTGGCGGCTCCGGGCACAGCGACAAGCGGTGAGCTTTGGAGCGGGTGCATCGCGCAAAGCCTGCGGGTGGGGCGAAAGAGTCGAGTCGAGCGGAGGGAGTGGGATTCGAACCCGCTCCCCGGCATTCTGCTGTGCCCCGAACAAGGCCGTCTAGCTAGCGCTCGCAGGGACAATAGACGCGGTCACGGTCGGCGTACGGTCGGGAGCACCAGGGCCTCGGGATCGAGCTGTTCTCAACTGCACGCTCGTCTCAGCTGAGTCACGCGAGCACGACCCGAAGCCCGGCGGCCTCGAGCCGCGACACGGCTTGTGGGTCTGCCTCGTTGTCGGTGATGAGCTGGTCGACGAGGTCGAGCGGGCAGATGCTCGCGAAAGTGATACGGCCGATCTTGGAGCTATCGGCAACGATGACGGTGTGCCGCGCTATCTTGACGAGCGCTGCGTTCGCCCTTGCCTCGGCGTCGTCATGGGTCGTGCAGCCGGCGTCAACGTCGATTCCGTCGACGCCGACGAAGGCCACGTCGAGGTTGTAACCGGAGAGGGTGCTCTCTGCGATNNCGGTGGCGCGCCAGCTCCATGCCCACGTTGAGCGCATTCGTGACGACTGTGAGCTTGCGCACCGGCGCCAGCGCCCTCGCGACCGCTATCGTCGTCGTACCACCGGTGACGCCGACGATGGCGCCTTCGCCGATCAACGTCGCTGCCGCAGCGGCGATCCTGCGCTTCTGGGCCACAGCTGTTCCGCGGCGATAGCTGATCGGCACCTCGAGCCCAACGTCGGCCCGCATGGCGCCGCCATGGGATCGCGTGATCACCCCCTGGTCAGCTAGGCGGGCGAGGTCCCGGCGGATCGTCGCCGTCGACACTCCGAGCAGTTCCGCGAGGTCCTCAACCCCGACGGCGCCGTTGACATCGATGACTTCGATGATCGACCGCAGGCGGCTGTCCCGGATCCGCGGGCGAAGGTTCCGTACGCCACGGCTGACCGTCAACGGGTGCTCGAAGCCTGGTGCACGCCCATCTTCGAGCGTTGCATGGCTACGGCCTCGTGGGCCAGGGAGCGTCATCGGGTCGGAAACCTTGACAACAGGGGCGGGTTCTCCCCGCGGACTCCTTTTCTGGCGCGGTCTACGGGGCGTGTCACAACTACTTGACGCTTCCCGCGATGATGCCTTCTACGATCCACCGATTCAACAGGAATACGAGGACGGCCGGGATGGCGATAGCAACGATCGCCGCCGCATTGATGATCGTATACGGGACGACGTGACGGCCTTCGAGCGCAGCGAGGACGACGGTGAGCGGCTGGGTTGACCCGGTGCTGCTGAGAACCAGGGGAAAGATGAACTGCCCCCATCCCAGGAGGAATGTGATGATCGCGGTCGCAGCGATCCCCGGCTTCGCGATGGGGAGCGCGATCCTGTAGAACCTCTGGAGCATCGACGCCCCGTCGATGACGGCTGCCTCCTCGATGCTCGGAGGGAGCGCGAGAAAAATATTGTACATGATCCACATGGCGAGGGGCATGAACCCCGATGCGTATACGAGGATGATGCCGAGGTAGGTGTTCACAAGCCCGACCTGGCTCATGATCCGGTAGAGCGGAATGAGCGTCGCGTATACCGGGAGGGTAAGGGTCCCAAGCACTGTGTAGAAGAACAGGTTCTTCAGCCGGAATCGCAGCCGCGCGAACGCGTAGGCTCCGAGGATCGCGATAACGAGCGTCAGCAGCGTCGCCCCGCCGCTCTCCACCACGATGTTCACGAGGGAACGGCCGATGCCCCCGGCCGCTTCGGCGGACTGCGGACCGGCTCCGAAAATTGCCTGATAGTTCGTGAAGATTGGCCGGGTAGGAAGGAAGTGCGTGGGGGTGCTCTGGGCCTCCGCATTTGTCATGAAGCTCGTATTGAGAGCCCAGTAGACGGGGAACAGCGACCACGCGATCACGAGCGCGATGCCGGCCCGCCTGGCCCAGACACCGATCCGTCGTCGCACTTAGAACGTGACCTTCCGGTAGAGGAGCTTCAAGGCACCCAGGGACAGCACCACCGTCACCACAGTCGCCAGCAGCGAGAGGGCGTATCCCTGTCCGAAGTTGAGGCCCTGGAACGTGACGAAGTAGGTCATGTTCATCACCGACGACGCCGTCGTCGCGCCCGCGTTCAACACGTAAACCTGGTCGAAGATGTTCAGTGACAGGACGAGTGCTTCGACGGCCGCGATGGCGAGCCCGGGCCGGATGAGCGGCAGGGTGATCCGGCGGATCACCTGCCACCAGCCAGCACCGTCGACGCGAGCCGCCTCGTAGATCTCGCCCGGGATGCCCTGCAGCGACGCGAGCACGAGCAGCGTCGCGAGCGGAGTGATCTGCCAGACCTGGACGAGCGAGATGAGCAGGATGCTCTCGATCTGACGCGTACCGATGAAGAGCTGGTACTGGGAGACGAGATGCAGGCTCTTCAGCACCGAGTTCAGCACGCCGAAGGTCGGGTCGTAGATCCAGGACCAGATCACACCCTCGACGACTCCGGGCAGCGCCCAGGGGAGGATCACGATCGCTAGGACGATGCCTCGGCCGCGGAAGCGCCGCTGGAGCAGGAGCCCGAAAGTCGTGCCTAACACGAGCGTCAGCCCGACCCCGAAGACGACGTACCAGCCGGTGTTCTCGAAGCTCTGGCGAATCTCAGGGTTGGAGAAGATGGCCGCGAAGTTGCCGAACCCTGCGAAGTGGTTCGGCGGGGTGAGCGCGTCGATGTGCATGAACGCGTCGATTGTCGTGAGCACTGTTGGGTACAGCGCGAGGGCCAGGATGAAAACGAGAAGCGGTGCGACCATGGCGTAGCCCATTGCCTCCGACCGGCTCGAACGCCGGTGGGCGAGCCCCGCCAGCGATCGGTGCCGACTCGAGCTCGCGGGCTGAGACACGCTCCTCCTTCCTCTCAAGGGCGGGGTCCCGGCCGTGCGCCTCGTTGACGCCCGGCCGGGACTCACGTCTGAGTTGTTCTAGCTGTTGAGGCTCTTCACTTCGGAGGCGATCGCCGAGATCGCGGCAGCGACGCTCTCCTGGCCGGCAGCGGCTGAGTGCAGGTTCGTGTAGACGGCGTTGCTGAAGTTCGGATACCAGGGCGGTGCACCGGCGGGGAAGACCGCTCGTCCGTGGTTCTCGACCAGGTTGACAAGCGCGGCCGCGCCGGGGACCTTGCCCGATGACGCGAGGAGGCTGAGCCCGCCACGGTTGGACGGCAGCGGGAAGGTGCTGATGACGTTCTTGGGCCCGGCGGCACCAGCGAACGCCGCCTGGTTTGCGGGCTCCTCCATCCACTTGATGAACTCGACCGCTGCTTGGACGTGCTCGGCCAACCTTGGGATGCCGATCCCGTCAGGGTTGCCGAGGTTGGGAGCTGCGCCAGAGATCCCTGGTGTCGCCACATAGGTGACGTCATCGACGACGCTCGACTGGCTGGGGACGTCATAGGTGGTGCCAATGTCTCCCGAGTAATCGGAGAAGACGCTCGCAGCAAGACCGTGCGCCATCTCGGTCGTGATCCCCTGGTAGTCCGTGTAGCCGAGGTTCGCTTTCGCCACGAGCCCGCTCTTGTAGGCGTTCACCATCCACGCCATCGCCTTGTAACCGGCAGAGGATGGGCTGGTGAACAAAGGCGCGTAGGACGTGCTCAGCACCTGGCCTCCCATCGCCGCAGTGAGCTCGTACCAGTACGTCGAGAGCCCTTCGGCAGCGGCAAAGGGGACGTCCAGGGGATACTTGACAACGCCCTTGGACTTCAGGGTCTGCAGGTCCTTTGTGTACTGATCGAGCGTCGCCGGCATCGAGGTGATCCCAGCCTTTTTGAACAACTTCTCATTGATCGTCGTGACGAGCAACGACACGTCCATCGGCATCCCGACAAGCGTCCCGTTCCGGACGAACGAGCTGAGCTGCGGGTACTGGGATGTAAGGGAGCTGATCTTGAAATACTGGTTCAGCGGCAGGAACCACTTCGTCACGTAGTACTCGCCCACCTTGGACCAGTCCACGTCCGTGACGTCGGCGAAGTAGGTGTTGGCCGCCGCGGCGGCTGCGATCTTGGTCTGCAGGTCGTCCCATCCCACGTTCGACCAGTTGACCTTTATGCCCGTCTGGCTCGTGAACCTGGCGAGCATCGCCTTCGGCGGGGCGGGGTAGGCGATGGCCACGTTGATCGTCACGTCGCTCGCGCTGGCGTGGCGCGGGGCGGGCGAAGCGGCCGCCGTGCTGCCGAAAAGCACCAGCGATGCGGCGATGGCCGTCGCAGCTGTCTTGAACGCTGTGCTGTGTATCCATTTCCTCTTACTCATCGTTCCCCTTCCTTGGGTGCTTAGCTGCTCATTTGCTGATTGCATACTTGCGGTAGAACGCATTCGGAAGCGTTGCGGAACGCCTCGGTGAGCGGCGTAGTGCAACGCCACGATTTCTTCGATTAGCTGGCGGTCGACCTCACCACTGCGACCCCGGCTCCTGCGACGGCGCGCCGCGTCGAGGCCCTTCCCGCCTGCCCGGGCGTGCGCCTCCTCGGTGCGATGGGCCGNNGCGTCGCCCGCGAAGCGAGCGCACACAACCTTGGGGGGGTAGGGCACTGCGCGTGCGACAAAGCGGGCGATGGCGTCGATCGGGAAGTGGTCGGATCGAACATAACCACCGCCGAGGACGAGGACCTCCGGGTCGCAGACAATGGCCAGGTTGGCAACGAGCGCCCCGATCTGGTCCCACACGCTCTGGAGCAGCACCTCTGCGCGCTGGTCGTCCTCTGCCCGTGCCACGAGCTCGGCAACCTCGACCGGCCGCCCGAAGAGCGCGGCGGCCTGACGCGCGACGCCCCTCCCGCCGAGGGCCTCCTCCGTCGGTACCGCGCCGTCAGCGGCCATTCGCGCCGTCGCGAAACCATCGGTGAGCCAGTAGCCGATCTCGCCGGCCGCCCCGTGGGCACCCTCGACGACCTGTCCGCCGACGACGAGAGTGGCCGCGATGCCGGTCCCAAGGTTGAGGTAGACGCCAGAGGTCACGCCGGCGAGTGCACCCCACACGAGCTCGGCAAGTGCTGCCAGCTTCACGTCGTTGCCAAACGCCGCTGGTAGCTCGGGAAACGCTTTGTCGATCACCGCGGGGATCTTGAGGTCCTCCCAGCCTGGGACGTTGGGCGCGAGATCGACGCGATCGACGCGAGTCAGACCCATCGTCGACACGCCCATGGCACGAACGTCACCACCGCTCGCCCGCTCCTCGCACAGCACCTCGTTCGCGAGAGCGATCGCCGACTCGAGCACGCGTTCGGCACCGCGCTCGGCCTCGGTCGGCAGCGTGCGCCAACGGCGCAGTTCTCCGCCGGCGTCGCCGATCGCCGAAGCGATCTTCGTGCCGCCGATGTCGAGTGCGACGACGGCACTCGCTGCACCACTCGTCATCTCAGCGGCGGTCGAGCATGATAGAGCGGACGAGGAAGCGGGGGTGATCGGGATCGATACCCCGCCTCGTCGCGAGTTGCTGAACGGCGCGGTGGACCCGGACGAGACCCGCGAGCGGATCACTCCCGCTACGCACTACACGTGCGCCGGTGACCGCTATCTCATCGTCGATGCTCGGCTCGGCGTTGTCGAGGATCCATACGAGTGATCGCTCGCTGGCGGCGGAGATCGGACCGTGGCGGTACTCCATCGTGGGATAGGACTCGGTCCAGACGCTGAGCACCTCGCGCATCTTGAGCGCAGCTTCGTTCGCCAGCGCGGCGCCGACACCCCGGCCGAGAAAGACGAAGTGGTCAGCCGCCTCGACGTCTTCGGGCGGCTCGCCGAGGAACACCTCGGCCCTTGTCGCAGAGGCCCCGACGTCCCACCCGCAGCTGGCGAGCAGGAGTGAGAGCGTGCTCGTCGCGAAGCGCGTTTGGACGATCGACCTCTCGTCAGCAAACGAGAGCACGATTCGGTCGGCGACGAGGCGGGCGAGGGGGCTGTCGTCGACCGCGGTGATTGCCAAGATCCGCGTGTACGGAGCGAGCGCCGCCGTCGCGTCGAGGACCTCAGTGGTCGTCCCCGAGCGAGAGATCACGACGACCGTGTCATACCTGCGGCCGGGGGGCACCTCCGAGGCCGGGAAGGCATCGCTCTCGCCGATCATCTGCTCGTTCCTGTATGCGGCGGCCGCCTGGGCAACGTAGAGCGAGGTGCCGCAGCCTATGAAGGCGACCCGGGCGCCTGGTGGAAACAGCGTCACAGTGGACGCGAGCTCAGCGGCGCGCCGCCACATCTCCGGTTGTGTCGTGTACTCATGCTCGAAGTTGCTCATGATGAGCGATCCTTCCCCGGTAAGTGAAACTGACTCCGTATACCCTACGTAACTCTCAACGACCGCGCCAGGCACGTTGCCCCTGCTGTTGACCCTGTTCAGGACCACAAACGCATGAGAAACATCATCGTGCGCTCCGTGGTGGGGGGGACAGTCCCGAATCGGGCAACCACAACTGAGGTGAGGACACTGATCAGTATTGCTCAAGATGAGCAAGTTTGGTGGAGAAGTTGCGGCTCTAAGTGGAGGCTGAGCCCTTCGTCACGGCGATCGCGGTCCGGACGCACGATCCGTTGCTCGACATGAGCGAAAGCACGCGCGGCTCGGTGGAGGTCTTCCTAGGCGGTCCTGTCGACTGGGACGGCGTCGAGACTGAAGCCTGCCGCATCATCGACGAGATAATCGAAGTCGAAGGCGTTTTCCGGACGGAGATCAGCTCGATCTCCTTCCTCTGCAACTAGGCCTAGGAATATGGGTCCAGAGATGTACATCTGGGCCGATCACAGACCTTCGTGCAAAGCGGCCCACACGACGCCGCGCGACGGATCGGGCGCTCCGCCCGACAGGCGCTCCCGAAACGCCGTTCCTGAAGACCGCCCCAGATAGTTGCGCTGGTCAAGTAGACGGGTGGTTGCCTGGCGGTTGGCGATCGATGGGTGGCCGGCCCCGTTTGGGCAAGGGTCCAGCCTTTTTCGGCATTCGCCCGGCATCGTCGAGGGCTCGGCGCAGCAGCATCTCGATCTGGGCGTTGGTGCTCCGGAACTCGTCGGCCGCCCACCGGGCTAGGGCCTCGTAAACAGTGGGATCAATCCGCAGCAAGACCTGCTTCCGGTCATTCACGGATCACGAGTAGAGAGTGCCGGTGTTGACAACCGGCGAAGCGGGTTGGTCGCTGCATAGTACGACCATCAGATTGCTCACCATTGCTGCTTTGCGCTCTTCGTCAAGCTGGACGATGTCACTCTCCGCCAGCCGCTCGAGTGCCATTTCAACCATTCCGACCGCGCCGTCGACGATACGGGAGCGCGCCGCGACGACTGCGTTGGCCTGCTGTCGACGCAACATGGCCTGGGCGATCTCGGACGCGTAGGCAAGATGGCTGATGCGGACCTCGACGATCTCCACTCCGGCAATCGAGACGCGCTCGGCCATCTCTGTGGCGAGCTCGCCGGCAACGATGTCGGTCGAGCCGCGAAGGGACAGGCCATCGTCTGCGGCGTTGTCGTAAGGATGGGTGGTCGCGACGTGGCGCAGTGCCGACTCGGCCTGGACACGCACGAAATTGAGGTAGTCGTCCACGGCATAAAGAGCACGCGAGGTGTCGGCAACCTGCCAGACGACAATGGCAGCGATCTCCACGGGATTGCCGTCAGCGTCGTTGACCTTCAGGTGGTTCGTCTCGAAGTTCCTGACCCGAATGCTCACGCTCCGCCGGTCAGACAGAGGCAGGATCCACCAAAGGCCGCTTCGGCGCACGGTGCCGACGTAGCGGCCGAAGAACCGCACGACCTTCGTCTGGCCGGGCTGCACAATGGTCAACGAGGCCCAAGTGACCGTCGCCACGACGATCGGCACGAGGATGACAACCTTGTTCGCGAGGAAATATGCCCCGACGCCGCAGGCGGCGACGACGAGGACGCCGAGCCAGCCGCTGATGGCCAACGCTCGGCGCTCGTGGATCTCTACTCGGACTCCCGAATGACCGACCGGAGTCGCCTCGGGTTCGCGGTTGGGTTTGACGGACTGGCTCATGATCCCTCCTAGAGAGTGGCCTCGATAAACTGATATTAAATGCTATCACTTTTTTCGGGCCTCGTACAAGCCGATGGCCCCGCTGGCGGAGGAATAGGGCCGATTGACACGCCTTTGGTCAAGCCGCCGTCTCGAAAGTGCCGGTCGGGAAATGCGTCTGAACAGCCAGAACGTTGTGATCATGACAACGGCGGAGGGAGTGGGATTCGAACCCACGAGGCTAATCACCCAACGGTTTTCAAGACCGTCGCATTCGTCCGCTCTGCCATCCCTCCGAGCCAGTCCTCACCTTTGGACCCAACCTGCATCCATCATCCATCGACAGTCTCCGCCTGTCAGGTCATTGCCAGGTTGCGTGAGCACACTCCGGATGCTGGGGAGGCCCGTTGTGCCCACTGCCGGAGCTCTCCGGCCGGCCTCCACGCTGCGGCGTCTAGCCGGACGGGTCCTGCTCGGGCCGCACACGCGACCGAAGAGCTCTCAACCAGGCATCCGCTTCCGCCCGCGCAGCTGCTATCTGCTCACGACGCTTGGGCCCCCGCTCCCCGAAGGCGGGGTAGGAGCCCAGGAACTTCACGGAGGCGAGCTCGCTGTGCAGTTGCTTCAGGCAGTCGCCGACGACCTCGTCGCTCAGGTGGCCTTCGAGCTCGATGACAAAGCAGTAGTCACCGAGACCGAGCTTGGTCGGGCGTGACTCGATCTTGGTGAGGTTCAGGTTCCGCGCGGCGAACTGCCCGAGAATCTGATGCAGGTTGCCGGGACGGTCGGCCTGCTGAAAGCAGACCAGGCTGGTGCGGTCGTGGCCGGTAGGCGGTGACAGCACCCCCCGCGCCACCAGCACGAAACGGGTCTGGTTGCCCGGATGGTCCTCCACCTGTTCCACGACGGTCTCGAGACCGTAGAGCCTCCCCGCTATCGCGGGGGCGAGAGCCCCGGTCCCGTCCGGCTGGGCCTCACCGACGAGTCGGGCCGCCTCCGCGGTCGAAGTCGTGTACACCAACTCCGCTCCGTTCAGGCGTTCATGCAAGAACCGGCGGCATTGGGCGAGGGCGACCGGGATCGAGACGACTCGCCGAATGGCGGCAAGGTCGGTCCCAGCAGGAGCAAGAAGATCAAGATGGATGTCGAGCACGTGCTCCAGCTGAATGAACAGCTCGGCATCGAAAACGAGGTGATCGAGGGTCGCGCTGACCGTGCCCTCGATCGAGTTCTCTATAGGGACGAAGGCTGCGTCGACCTCGCCGGAGTTTGCCGCGTCGAGCGCATCGGCAATCGTCGACATCGCGACCGGCTCGGCTTTGGCCAGGATCGGGACCGAGAAAAGGGCCTCTTCGCTGAAAGTGCCCTCGGGACCGAGGAATGCGATCCGCTTCCAAGCCTGCACCGGTGTGGCCATGAGGGCAGGATAGTAATACCCATGGACGAGCCCGCAATCCGAAGACTGATCGACGACCTGCGATCGGGCGCGTGCTCGCCGGACGACGCCGTGAGGGAGTTGAGGAGACTGCCCTTCACGGACCTGGGTTTTGCGAAGGTCGATCATCACAGAGCCCTCCGCCAAGGGCTGCCTGAGGCCGTCTACGGACCAGGTAAGACGCCGGCGCAGTGCGCGGCAATCGTTGCCGAACTTCTCGCGGCCGGAGGCGGTGGGCCGGTCCTTTTGACTCGAGCCGACCATGCGCAGGTCGCCGCGTCACTCGAAGCTTCGCCGAGCGGCCACCGGACGCCCCTGGAACCAGATGCGGGAGTTCTCTCCACGGTCGTTTGGCGACAGCAACCGGATCGACCTGGCAGCGTGCTTGTCTGCACGGCCGGGACGGGCGACCTGCCGGTGGCCGAGGAGTGCACCGCAGTCCTTCGTGCGTTCGGCTTCCAACCGGTGCTGCTCGGTGACTGCGGGGTGGCGGGCGTGCATCGCCTGTTCGCGTCGATCGAAGACATCACCAAGGCGGATGTCGTCATCGTCGTGGCCGGAATGGAAGGAGCTCTGCCGAGTCTCGTGGCCGGCCTCACGCCGGCACCGGTGATCGCGGTGCCAACAAGCGTCGGCTATGGAGCCTCTCTCGAAGGTGTGACTGCATTGCTAGCCATGCACGCCTCGTGCGCAGCCGGGATTACGGTCGTAGGGATCGACAACGGTTTCGGTGCGGCGTGTGCGGTGGCGAGGTTGCTCCAATGACCAGCAGAGATGACAAATGACCAGCAGAGATGACAAACGCGACACAGAGGCCGGCCAGAGCGGAGCGGCAAACGGAACCGGGAGCGGGGCTGGCGGGCGCGTAGCCTGGTTTCACTGCTTTTCGGGCATCGCGGGGGACATGGCACTGGGCAGCCTCGTCGATGCGGGAGCCGATCCCGGCGAGCTCGGTCACATGCTCGATCGCCTCCCGATTGACGGATGGTCACTCGGGTTCGAGCCCGTGCTGCGCAACGGCATCGCTGCCACGCGAGCGGTCGTCAAGGTTCGCGACGACGCTGTCGTCAGGACGTTCCCACACGTGATGGGCATCCTCGAGGAGGCCCGGATGCCCGAACGTGTCCGCGAGCGCGCTGTCGCAGCGTTCTCCCTGCTCGCGGCTGTCGAGGGGCGCCTGCACCGACGCCCACCTTCACAGGTGCACTTCCATGAGATCGGCGGGCACGACACCATCGTCGACATCGTCGGCGCTGCCTCGGCCCTCGAGCTGCTCGGCGTGAGCACGGTCTCCGCGAGCCCGGTTGCAACGGGGCTCGGGATGGTCCGAAGCGCCCATGGCCTGCTGCCCAACCCCGCTCCCGCAGTCGTCGAGTTGCTTGAAGGGATCCCCACCGAGGGCCGCGACGTCGCCGTCGAGCTGACGACTCCGACAGGCGCGGCCATGTTGGCCGCTTGGGGATCGGCGTTCGGACCGATGCCGGCGATGACGATTGAGGCGACCGGCTTCGGGGCCGGGTCCCGAGAGCTGGACGACCTGCCGAACTGCACCCAGGTCGTGATCGGCCTCCCGGCGGACTCGGTCCGCACTTCATCGCTCGGCCAGGGCCAGCAACTCGTCCAGCTCGAGGCGAACCTCGATGACGTGACCGGAGAGACCCTCGCTCATACCGTCGCCGCCCTGCTCGACGATGGCGCTCTCGATGCATGGGTCACGCCGGTGCTGATGAAAAAGGGCAGACCGGGCCACGTCCTGAACGTCCTGTGCGACCCGGTTCTCGTCGGCGATCTCCGCCATCGCCTGGCCACCGAAACGGGCAGCCTCGGAGTGCGCGCGCACACCGTCGAGCGTTGGGCGGCGCCGCGCGAGCTGGTCGAAGTCGAGGTCGACGGCTATCGCGTTCGAGTGAAGGTCAGCCCCGGTCGAATCAAGGTCGAGCATGCCGACGCCGCCCGTGTCGCCGGGCAGACAGGTCGGCCACTGCGCGAAGTTGCCGCCCGCGCCGAGGCCGCTTGGCGACAGCGGGCCGAGGTGCCTGAGGTGCCACCGCGCCGCGACCCCGGACCAGGGGGGCCGGTCACCCCGATGCGACCTTGATCTTCACTTCGTCGATCTGACCTACGCCCTTCGGCGGGCTCGTAACGGGCCCTCCTGGGAGGGTGCCCGTGCCGATTGACGCCCAGAGCTCGTAGGCGTCGCCCGCGACGACGGCGAGCGGCCGTAACGTCACTTCGACCGACGCCCCTGGCGCAAGGCGACCGACGCGCACAGCCGTCGAGCGAGTCGTTGCGCTGGAGCTCGCAGGCCGGCCGGCCGATGATGCAGGAACGACTGATGCCGCGGCCCAGATGCCCGAGATCTGAACGTTTCCTGCGTTTGCGACCACCAGGACGACAGAGAGCTGATGAGTCGGTGGAAGGACAGAGGTCGAGCCTAGCGGCGGGAGCTGCAAAGTCGTGGACGTCGACGTCGTAGATGTTGAAGTGGAAGTCGTGGTCGAAGAGGTCGTGCCCGGTAACGTAGGGAGCGTCGTCGTGGAAGTCGACGTGGACGTGGAGGTCGTCGTCGCGAAAATGGTGGTCGGCGTCGGTAGCCCGGTGACCCGCACCACCGGGGGCTGCACGGTGACCGCAACGATCGACAGGTCCTCGCGGATCTGCAGCTCGGACCCGCTGGACAGCTGCGCGACCCAGGTCGTCACGGACGCCTCGGTCCATGACGCCGGATGCGTCACCCATCTGGAGGTCGGGAGACGGCTCCGACCACTAGCGCGCGGCAACGAGGACACGAAGCTGCGGTAGTCCCGGTCACTTATGACGAGCTCCAGGCCCGCCTCGACAATGAGTTTCGCGGCCCTGGCACGCGCCTGCACAACCGTAGTCGGAAGGGTCGGCCCGACCGATCCGCCACCGGGCGAACTGGTCGAGCTCGCAGAAAAGGCCGTCGGCCCGATCGCGAGCGCGACGGCCCCGGTGAGCGTCCTTGCGGCGAAGGCCCGGACCGCGAGCGTGGCCCGGAGCAACTCCTGGGACCGGGGGGTTGGCGCCGGAACACCCAGCGATCCCAGTTGGGCCAAGTTCTCCGAGGTTCCCGCGACGAGGCTGCCGAGATCCTCCTCGAGGGCCCTCCGGTCCAGTGAGGCGGTGCTGTCGCGTACAAGATGCATCGTCGAGGAAAGCATCGTCGACTCGTCGATGACGGGGATGACCTCGGCGACGTAGGTCCGAGCCGCGACACGACTCGCGCGGACCCCGGAGCTCACGACGTCGGCAGCGACCTCGGCGATGACGATCGCGAACACAATCACACCTACGATCACGAACACGACACGTCTGGTCGGCCGGCGCGCGGACGGGAAGGTCCCCCGTCGCCAGCCCACAGTCATCGTCGAAGAAGCTAGCCCTTGTGCCGGCCGTTATCCGAAACCTTCAGCAGACGGCGCACGATCGGAAGTCCGCCCGCATCCATGGTGGCGCTGTCGCAGACCTGAGGACGGCGGTCAGCCTCATCGCCGGAGCGGATCAGTCTCCGGCAGCGCCTCTGGCAACGCTCACTTGACTCTTGGTCGATCGCCAGTTGACCGTCGGCCGGATGGCATCGAACTCAACACGGTCCTTGTGCCGCTTGGCGGTCTCTATGAGCACCTCGATCGTGGCGTCTTCGAGAAAGTGGGGCTTGAGCCCGAGCGCAGGCAACTGGGTCGCCACGGCGTTGTAGTAGTGCTCTTCCTTCTCAACGCGTGGGTCGGGAACGTGGTCGATTGTGACCTCGCCCCCGGCAAGCTTTGCGGTCCACTCTGCTAGGTCGATGACCGAGAAGGACTCGGTGAACTGGTTGAAGACCCTGTACTCGCCGGGTTCTGGCGGATTGGTGCAGGCCAGCTCGACACAAGCGAGCGTGTCGCGGATGTCCAGCATGCCGCGCGTCTGGCCGCCCTTTCCGTAGACGGTGAGCGGGTAACCGACCGCTGCCTGAACTGCAAAGCGGTTCAGCACCGTCCCGAACACCCCGTCGTAGTCGAAGCGGGTCAGCAGGTCACGGTGCAGGGTGGTCTCGGGGGTCTCCTGGCCGTACACGATCCCCTGGTTGAGATCGGTCGACCGAAGGCCCCAGATACGGCAGGCGAAGTGGATGTTGTGACTGTCGTGGACTTTCGACAAGTGATAGAAGGAGCCGGGCTGCTTCGGGTAGGGAAGCAAGTCGGTACGGCCCTTGTGGGTGATCTCGATGAAGCCCTCTTCGATGTCGATGTTCGGCGTCCCGTACTCGCCCATCGTGCCGAGCTTGACGAGATGGATCGTGGGATCGATCTCGGCCATTGCATAAAGCAGGTTCAAGGTGCCGACGACATTGTTCACCTGGGTGTAGACGGCGTGCTTGCGGTCGATCATCGAGTAAGGAGCGGATCGCTGCTCGGCGAAGTGGACAATGGCCTCGGGGGCGAATTCACGAATGGTCTGCTCGACGAACACGTTGTCGGTGAGGTCACCGATGAACGGCTGCACGGTGTGGCCCGAGACTTCCTTCCAAGTCGTGACCCGCCTCTGCAGCTGCCGGATGGGCACCAGGCTGTCGACACCCATCTCGCTGTCGTACAAGCGCCGGGCGAAATTGTCCACAACACCGACGTCGTGGTTTCGCGCGGACAGATGCAGTGCGGTCGGCCAGCCAAGGTAACCGTCGCCACCCAGTACGAGGATCCTCATCGGTCTTTCTTCTCCTTGTAGATCGCGGGTCGCTACGCTGCTCAGTTGGCGTAGTGGCTTGGGGACTTCTCGCATTCGACCGCGGCACACAACAACCTGACAGACCCAAGCCGAACTCTCGAGATGCCGGGACGTCGGCCCCCAAAAGAAGCCAGGCGAGAGTTTACCGGAGCCAACCACCGCAATGCGAGTTTCGTGGATACCCTAGGGCTCTTGGGCGTCTCGCCACCCGGGCGGGAGCTCAGGTCGGCCTCGGGAGCCTTCGCAGTGGACAGACGTTGGTACCTCGATGTCAACCGCTTCGCCACGCGAACGGCGTGGGCGCATGGTGCGATGGTGTTCTTCGCCCGCCCTTCAGCGCTCGTGATCCTCGCCGTCCTGCTCCTCATCGGCCTGGCTCGCGCCCGAGTGGCCGGCTTCGGCGGAACCGACCTCGACAAGATCGCGGCCCTCGTCTGGGTCGCCGTCGGCACCGCCCTGGCCTACGCGGTGTCACTGCCGGTCGTGCACCTGGTCGGACGTGTCCGACCTTTCGTGGCCATGCCGCAGGCCGTGGTGCTGGTCACAAGACCAACCGGGTTCAGCTTCCCGAACGAGCACGCCGTGATCGCGGGCGCCTTTGCGGCCGGGCTCTGGCTGAGCCGGGCCCGACTGATGGCTGCGGCCGCGACACTGATCGCCATCGTCCTCGCGTTGGCGGTCATCTACGCCGGTACGGCGTACCCCGGCGACGCAGCCGCCGGTTTGCTGCTCGGGACGCTCGTGAGCCTTGCGATCTATCCATTCGCGATCGGGTCGCTGCGAGCGCTCCTGCACTCGGTTGCACGATCGCCCCTGAAGCTCCTAGTCGGAGGTGGCCACCATGCGAGGCCGGCCGGTCCAGGACCGGCTGCCCGCCCTGAGCTGGTCGGCGAAAGCGGTGCCGTCCGGATCCTTCCGCCTGACGAGACCCGCACTGTCCGGATCCTTCCGCCTGACCGGACCCGCACCGTCCGGATCCTTCCGCCTGACCGGACTCGAACCGTCCGGATCCTTCCGCCTGACGAAGCGAGCACCGTTCCCGTCCTGCCGCCCGACGAAACGGGAACCGGATCCGGTGCCAGCACGGCACCGGAGGCAACCTAGGCTGGTCATCGGCGCCTCTCGGCGCGAAGCTCACGCCAAGGCCGGTGTGGCGCAGAGGAAGCGCAGGCGACTTGTAATCGTCAGGTCGTGGGTTCGAGTCCCACCACCGGCTCTCGCTCATTCGTGAGTCTCCCGACCTGAAATGTCGTCGAGCCCGGCCCAGCCTCCTCGTCGAGACCAGGCCGGGCTCGACGAGCTCAAGCGTTAATGAGCGAAAAGGTGCCGCCGCCAAGTACGACCCCCGTTGCCGCTGCCCGTCGTCGCAAAACCGGAGGCAGCCTGGGCGAGGCCCTCGTTGGAGTACGGGTACGGCGGTTCGCCGCCATAGGTCACGTGAGGCCATCCGGCGTGCTCAGCGTGCCGACCTCGGACGCCGACAGCCCACTCGACACCCCGGGCGTGCCGCTGGTGAGCACCGCGGCCTGTGCAAAGGCCGCCCGATCGGCGATGATGATCCTGTGACAGGGACTAGGTCTCGTCGCTCGGTTCTCGGGAAGCTGGAACAGAAGCGCTGGCACTTGCCCGCGGTGCTCTTTCCGTCTCTGCACGACTACAAGCCGTCGTTTGCCGCGGCCGATGCGCTCGCCGCCGTGACGCTGCTCGCCATCGCGGTGCCTGAGCAACTGGCGACCTCCAGGCTCGCCGGCATGCCCCCGATCTCCGCCTTCTACGCGTTCATCGCCGGAACCGTGCTCTTCGCCCTACTCGGGTCTAACCCGCAGATGTCGGTGGGGGCGGACTCCACGATCGCCCCGCTCTTCGCGGTCGGGATCGCGCACCTAGCTCCGACCGACTCGTTCCGCTACGTCGACATGGTCGGGATCCTCGCCGTAATGGTCGGAGTGATCGTGGCCCTCGTCGGTCTCCTCCGGCTCGGGTGGATCGCCGACTTCCTGTCCACGCCCATCATCACCGGCTTTCTCGCCGGCGTGGCGGTCATCATCGTGGTGCACCAGCTGCCCGATCTCTTGGGCTTGTCCTCGATCAGCGGCTCGACGCTTCATCGAATCGGGGCGGTGGCGGAACGGCTCGACCAGACGAACAGCTGGGCTCTCGCCATCGGTGTGGTCACCTTCGTCGTCGTCGCTGCCGCCCGACGTGTGGACCGCAGGCTCCCCGGCGCGCTCTTCGCGCTGATCAGCTCCACCATCGTCGTGGGCGTTCTCGGCCTTCATTCCCACGGTGTTGCCGTTCTCGGAAGCTTTGCGCACGGCGCGCCGCG
>PMVZ01000231.1 GCA_003166375.1 Acidimicrobiaceae bacterium
GTCGAGCTCGCCAACCAAGGTCCGGTGACTGTGATCCTCGACACGGCTCGGTGAGCACTTCCCGGATCTGAAAAGCTCGGAGCATGCGTTATGTGATTCTCGGCGCCGGCGCGATCGGCTGTGCCATCGGCGGGCGCCTCTTCGAACATGGCCACGACGTCGTCCTCGTCGCGCGCGGTGCCCACCTGGCGGCGCTCGCCCGCGACGGGCTCGAGCTGCGCGATCCCGAACGGACCGTCAAGCTCCCGATCGCGACGGCCCCGAGCCCGGCGGCGGCCGGATTCGGGGCCGGCGACGTCGCCGTCCTCGCCACCAAGACCCAGCACAGCGAGCCGCTCCTCATCGATCTCGCTGCTAGCGCACCGCCGGGCACGCCGGTGGTCTGTGCCCAGAACGGGGTGGAGAACGAACGTCTCGCGCTGCGACGTTTCTCCAACGTGCAGGCGATATGCGTGTTCATGCCCGCAACCCATCTAGAACCGGGTGTGGTCGAGGTTCCGTCCTCTCCGCTCACCGGGCTCCTCGATATCGGGCGGTACCCGGCAGGCGTCGACGAGGTGAGTGAACAGGTGGCTGCAGATCTGAACGAGAGCAGTTTCGGTTCGATCGCCGACACGAAGGTGATGGCTCGCAAGTACCTGAAGCTGCTTTCGAACCTCGGAAACGCGCTGCAGGCCGCCTGTGGCACGCGTTCAGAGGACCCAGCGGCGCTAGAGCTGTGGCAGCTCGCTCAGGACGAGGGCTCCCGGTGCTTTGCAGCGGCTGGGATCGAGGTTGCAGAGCCCGCCCTGGACGCCGAGCGTCGTGCGGCCTTCGGCGCTTTGCGACCTGTCGGAGGTCGCGACCTTTCCGGCGGCTCCTCGTGGCAGAGCCTTGCCCGCGGGACAGGCAACATCGAGGCCGACTGGCTGAACGGTGAGATCGTCCTTCTGGGCCGTGTGCACCAGATCGCGACGCCGGTGAACGAGTTGCTCCGCTCAACAGCGAACCGGATGGCCAGAGAAGGGATCACCCCCGGATCGATCCCGGCCAAGGACCTGCTCGATCAACTCTGAGCGGCCGCGACAAGCCCGCGGAGCTCCGAGGTTCGTTCGGTCGGCGTCACACGCTCGATGACGATGTTGTCGCTGTCGACCCAGGTCGCGGCTTGAACCAGCGCCGCAGTGACGTGGACGGCGGCGTCTTTGGTTTCGAGCGAGACATGCTTGGCGACGAGGGTGTGCCCAAGGCGACCGAGGTCCACGAGGCCGACGAGGCGGTCGCCGCCGAGGACCGGCATCGAGAAGTACCCGTGCACCCGCTTCGCCCGTGGCACATAAGCCTCGAGGCGATGGCGGAAGCCGAAGAGCCGTTCGGTCCTCTCCCGGTACCAGGTGAGGGAGTCGAAAGGAGAAACAAGCACCGCGCGGCCTCTCATGCGATGATCGAGCACCCCCGGCGCGCTCTCAGAGACGTAAGCAGGCTGGTCCCATCCTTCGACCGTGGCCGGGAGCAAGGACGTCTTGGCGACCACTTGTTCGACCTGGTCGCGCCTGAGCCCGTGATAGGCGGCGAGGTCGCCCGTCGTTGCCACACCCAGAGCGCCGCCTGCCGCCTCGATGAGGCGTACCTGGCAGGCCTCGTCACTGAGCTCGATCCCGAGGAGCTCGGCGGGGATCGCGCGCTCGGCGAGGTCGTAGACACGCTGGAAACCCTTGCGCTGACGACAGACGAGCTCGCCGATGTCCAAGAGCCACTCGGCTGCGATCTTGGTCTCGCTCCAGTCCCACCAAGGGCCGCCCTTCTTGGCGCCGCCGAGCTCCCGGGCCGAGAGCGGTCCCTCGGCACGGAGGCGGTCGCGGACATACGAGCAGCTCTTGTCCGCGTCCTCGAGGCGGTGCCAGCGATGGCCCCGCGCTTTGCGAGCGCGACGTTGGAAGCCGTAGGCGGGCCAGTCCTCGAGAGGCAGGATGCATGCCGCGTGCGACCAGTACTCGAAGGTGGCGCTCGCCGGCCCCCAGTACCCCTTGTCGATCCGGGCCCGTCCGATCGGCCCGAGGCGGGCGAAGGTGACCAGCTCGTGCGACCGGGCGAGGACCGAGATCGTGTCGAGCTGCACGGCCCGGACCCGGCGGAGCATCGTCGCGGGGCCGCCGGTCGACCGGGCCCCGACCAAACCTTGCGCGACCAGGGTGACTCTTCGCGCCTCGCGGGCACTCAAGGAGATCTCCGGTTCGGCCATGCCACCTTCCTACTCGGTACTGGGACATCGCGGGGCCGCCTCCGGTTGGAGACTGCGAGCGCGGCGACTCGGCCCGCTGGCGTAGTCTCCGTCGTCTGATGGAACAAGCGCCGTATGAGATCCCGAGGATCCCGGCATCGGCCGGCGCGCTCGTCTTTGACGCGGCCGGACGGTTGCTGATCTTGAGACCGACCTACAAAGCGGGTTGGACGATCCCCGGCGGGCAAATGGAAGCCGATGGAGAGACACCGTGGGAGGCCTGCCGGCGCGAGGCTCGTGAGGAGATCGGGGTCGAGATCGATACCGGGCGGCTGGCGTGCGTCGACTTTCTCCGCCCACGCGAGGGCCGCCCAGGCGGCGTGCGCTTCCTGTTCGACTGCGGTGTGCTCGATGCCGAGGAGTCGGGACAGGTCGAGGTGCAGGTCGAGGAGATCGCGGAGTTCTGTTTCGTGCCGGTGGCCGAAGCGCTCGAGCTCCTGAGCGGGCCGCTTCGCCGTAGGGTCCGCGCCGCCTTGCGTGGCCGCAGGTGCCAGTACCTGGAGGACGGAAGACCGGTCGGCGGTGTGCGCAATTGAGCCAAGAGCCCGGCGTCGATGATGTGAACGCCACATTCGAGGCAGCGATCGAGCGCGAGTTGGGCGATCTTCACCGCCGTGACCTTCGCGGCCCGGCCTCGGTGTTGTCGGAACGATACCGATTCGGAGACGTCACAGGTGTCTCCCACGGTTTCGCCTCGGGACAGGCTCAGGCATACCTCGCGACACGAGCTCCGGCCACGTTCGCCGCGACCCGCAAAGTCCTGGCCGAGCTCGGCTCGCTGAGGCCGGGCTGGGCACCCAAGAGCATCCTCGACTTGGGGGCGGGCCCGGGAACTGCCACATGGGCGGCTGTGGCGGTGTTCCCGTCGATCGAGCACGCTGAACTTGTCGAGCGCGAGCCGGAAATGGCTGCGCTCGGGATCCGGCTCGGCAGGAACGGCTTGCCTGACCTGTTGGCTGACTCTGCGTGGACCATCGCAGACGCCGCAGAGGTGACAACTCCGAAGAGCGACTTGGTTGTTGCTGCATACATTCTCGGAGAGCTCCGACACGACCGGGAGCGCTCGGCGCTCGAGCGGTGGTGGGGGGCCGCTCGGGGCGAGCTGCTGCTCATCGAGCCAGGGACCCCGGCAGGCTTCGAACGGCTGCGTGCCGCAAGGAGCGCGCTCATCTCTTGGGGCGCACAGGTGACTGCCCCCTGCCCCCATGACGATGCCTGTCCCATGGCGGGCTCCGACTGGTGCCACTTCGCCGTGCGCCTGGAACGGTCGAACTTGCACCGGGAGCTGAAGGGAGCACGGCTCGGGTACGAGGACGAGAAGTACTCGTATCTAGCCGTGTCGGCGAGTCGGCCGTGTGTGCCCGTGGCCCGGTTGGTGCGCTCGCCGCGCCCGCACAAGGGTCACGTGCGGCTCTGGCTGTGCGAGGCGGGTGGTCTCGATGAACGCGTCATCAGCCGGCGCGAAGGCGAGGTCTACAGGCGCGCCCGCGCTGCCCGCTGGGGAGACCGTCTCGAGCTGAACTGACCTATATAATGCTTGCTGGCAAGCAAGTAGATGGGTGGTTCAAGCTGACTGGACAGGACGGAGTTCCGGGGAGCGGGGGATCGGAGCTGAGCGCGGCGCGTCTTCGAATCGCAGTGGCGAGGCTTTCTAGGCGGCTCCGGCCCACCGAGGCCGCTGGTTCGCTCACCGCGACGGAAGTGGACGTGCTCGTGGCTGCTGAGCGCCGAGGTCCGATCCGTTTGTCGGATCTGGCAAGCTTCGCCGGGCTCAACCCGACGATGCTGTCTCGTCTCATCCCCAAGCTCGAAGAAGCCGGGCTGATTCGCCGGCTCGGCGTCGAAGGAGACCGCCGCGTCTGTCGCGTGGAAGCGACCGCAAAGGGGCGCCGCCTGCTCGAGCGAATCCGCACCGAACGCAACGACGCGTTGTCCAAGCGGCTCGAGGAGCTCGGTCCTGTCGAGCGCAAGGCCGTACTTGTGGCACTCCCGGTCCTGGAGGAGCTGGCCGAACGACTTGCCGGGCCTGAGCCGGGGTCCCCGAGTGGGAGCAACCGATGAGCCGAGCGTCCGCGATCGGCCGTCGCACCTTCTCGGCGTTGTCGGTCCCCAACTACAGGCGGTACTTCTTCGGCCAGTCCGTCTCGCTCGTCGGGACTTGGATGCAAACGGTGGCCCAGTCGTGGCTCGTGTACACCCTCACCCACTCCGCCACGGCGCTCGGATTCGTGGTCGCATTGCAGACACTGCCTGTGCTCGTCATCGGGCCCTATGGAGGTGTCATCGCCGACCGTGCCGACAAGCGAAGGCTGATGATCGTCCTGCAGTCGCTCATGGGTCTCCAGGCTCTCGTCCTCGGTCTGCTCGCGGTCGCCCACGTGGTGCGCTTTTGGGAGCTGTGCGTTCTCGCGGTCGTGCTCGGCCTCAACAACACCTTCGAGAACCCGGCTCGCCAGTCCTTCGTGCTCGAGATGGTGGGAGCCGGCGAGCTTCGCAACGCTGTCAGCCTCAACTCCACGATGGTGAATGTGGCGCGGGCCATCGGGCCGGCCATTGCAGGGCTGCTGATCGCCACCGTCGGCGAAAGTGTTTGCTTCTTGATCAATGCCGTGAGCTTCGTCGCGGTGGTCTATTCGCTTGTCTCCATGGACACGGGCGCGCTCAGCCCGACCGAGCCGACTGGCCGCGCCAAGGGCCAGCTGCGCGACGGGTTCCGTTATGTCAGAAGAGAGCCGCGACTCGGTGCCCCCTTGCTCATGATGGCGATCGTCGGGATGCTCGCCTACGAGTTCCAAGTGACCCTGCCGGTCGTCGCGAAGCAGACCTTCCACGGGGGCTCGGCAACCTACGGCTTCCTCACGGCTGCCATGGGTGTCGGCGCGGTGCTCGGTGGCCTCGTGACGGCGGCCCGCGGCCGTACGGGGCTCCGGCACTTCACACTGGCCGGCTTGATGTTCGGGGTTGCCATCGGTCTGGCTGCTTTCGCGCCCGTGCTGGCCGTCGAGCTCGTTGCGCTCGCGGCCGTCGGGTGGGCGAGCGTGACGTTCATCGCGACCGGGAACACGACACTGCAACTACAGGCGGAGCCCACCATGCGCGGCCGCGTGATGTCGTTGTGGGCGGTCGCGTTTCAGGGAACGACGCCCATCGGTGGTCCTCTGATCGGATGGGTCGTCGCCATGGCAAGTGCGCGGATCGGCCTCGGCGTGGGCGCAATTGCCTGCTTTGTAGCAGCAGGCATCGGGCTGATCGCCATGGCCAAGCTCGGGATCCTCCACGGCCCAAGCCGACGTGGTCACGAGGCTCCCGGTAGCGAGGGGCCCGTTGTCGAGACCCCTTTGGGACTGGTGACCGACGGAGATTGAGGCCCGGCCGCTCGAGGATCGTGGCACGGATGCCGCGTCGGGGGCAGGATGAGGTCATGGCTGACAGCGACAAGTACGACAAAGCCCTTCTCCGGCTCCAGCAGGAGTTGGTGAGCATGCAACAGTGGGTCCGCGAGGAGGGCAAGCGGGTGGTCATCGTCGTGGAGGGGCGCGACGCGGCGGGGAAGGGAGGAGTGATCAAGCGGATCACCGAACACCTCAATCCTCGTTGGTGCCGGATCGCAGCTCTCCCTGCCCCGAGCGACCGCGAGAAGACCGAGTGGTACTTCCAGCGCTACATCACCCACCTCCCCGCAGGAGGGGAGATCGTCCTGTTCGACCGCAGCTGGTACAACAGGGCCGGCGTCGAGCGAGTCATGGGATTCTGCACCGACGAGGAGTACCACCGCTTCTTTCGCCAGTGTCCGGCCTTTGAGCGGATGCTCATCGACGACGGCATCATCTTGGTCAAGTACTGGTTCTCGGTGAGCGACGAGGAGCAGGAGCGAAGGTTCAAGGACCGCCTCAACGATCCCCTCAAGCGGTGGAAGCTGAGCGACATGGACTTGGAGGGCCGCAAACGCTGGGTCCAGTACTCCAAGGCAAAGGACGAGATGTTCGCTCACTGCGATCTGCCGGACTCGCCGTGGTACGAGGTCGAGGCCGACGACAAGAAACGGGCTCGGCTCAACTGCATGGCCCATCTGTTGTCGATGATCCCCTACGAGGAGCGCAAGCAGCCCAAGCCCAAGTTGGCTGCGCGGGCGCCGGTGGGCAACTATCAGCGACCGCCCCGCGACCGGTACCGCTACGTTCCCGACTATGCGGCGACGATCATCTGACTTTCAGTGCCTTCTGGGTCCCTATAGTGGACTCCATGCCCCTAGGAGACCGCTGAGCAAGGCGTCTTCGAAGCTCGGCCGCTGTTCGATCGCCGCTTAGGCGTCAGCGGCTCCGTTCGCTGCCTGCCCGTCGGGCGAAGCTCGGGGAGAGATTCGGTCGGAGGGCG
>PMVZ01000302.1 GCA_003166375.1 Acidimicrobiaceae bacterium
GACTTCGTACTGCTCCAACGGGCAGCAGAGCGACTATGCATGGTGGACGGACGAGACTGAGAGCTACTTGGCCCAGTACCTCTTCACGGTCACTCCCGGCGATGTCATTGACGCCGAGGTGTACCAGGACCCGTCAGGCGGCTGGGACTACAACATCAGAGATGTCACCAGTGATTTGAAGGCGTCGGGCAACCCGTCCTTCTCTGTTCTTGGCNNCTGATGGATCGGTGGAGGCGCTGCCTAGTCCGATACAAGGCTCGGGCGCATCGGCTGCTTTCACGGTTACTTATGAGACACCCGGCGAGATGAGTTCCACGGCCGGAATTGCCGCCGTGAAGCGCGGCCAGTCGACATTCGTGGCGCCCGTGCCGTGAATCGCTCCGCAACATCAAGCACGTCAACTAGCAGGTCGATCGATTCCCGGCCCGAAGCTTGGGCTCGCTCGCATTAGGTGAGGACACGCATGTCCCCTGTAGCCGTCGAAGCTTCTGGCCTTGGTCTTGTGCCGTGGCGGGCCTCTGGTCAGTGGAAACCGGAGGACGCGAACAGATAGAGGTCGAATACCGCGATGCTGCTAGTGCCGACCATGAGGACGAGCACGATAGTGCGGTACGGCCGCCTCAGTGTGGCCTGGCGGCCTTTGGGGGGTCCCGAAGTGGCGAGTCTGTAGCTCACGGGGTTCTCCTGAGAAACTGAGGCCACGGCGCCGCTTCGGGCTCGCTCTCATACAACGGCGGTGAGCCAGTGATCTTCGGGCCCGGCTCGTGAGGCCCGTCTGAAGCCGAGAACAGCTCGCGGCGGCGGTCGACGAACAAGAGCGCCTGGCGCGCAAGCGCGAGCAGCGCAAGAGCAAAGCCGGTCAGCCACGAGAAGCGGTCCACATGGTGGTGAAGCTCCAGCTCGAAGGTGATGACCGACAGTGCCAAGATGACGGGTACATATGGCGTCACGAGTGAGACAAGTGACGCCTCGTCCGGCTCGTCGGAGGTGGCACGTACCGTCTGGCCGGCATCGGCCGACGCGCCCACGGCGATGGCGAGGTAACCCACCACCCAGCCGATGTCTACGAGGTTGCCCGTCGCGTACCGACCGACTTCGACAAGGTAGGCGTAGGTGCTGTCTGAGACTGCCATCGCGAACAGCCCCGCGAGCACCCACAACAGCGGGCGGCGTCCTGTGGCCGTCATCGAACGGACGGACAGGACGATGAGGAAGATGATGACCATGTCGCCGAAGGGGTAGGCAAGGGCCACGATCCCACCGGCGGTTGTGAGGTCGGTATGGCGCCACAACGGTCCGAGCACGAAGGTCCAGCTCAACAAGAGCAGTGCGGTACCGATCGCGAGGCCGTCTAGCGTCGCTCGCGTCTTGTAGCTCCCGGCGGCGCGCATGGCGGGATGGCACAACAGCGCCGCTGCCGCCAGCGGGATCGCCCCGAGGTAGCCGACATCGGCCCACGACGGCACGGGTACCGCTGTGTTGAGGACGAGGTCGTAGACTCCCCAGATCGCTTCGGCGAACGTCCAGGCCCCAAGAGCCAAGCCGAGCAGCACCCAGAAGCGCCGCTCCGGGCCGCTTTGGTGCTTTCCCGCCAAGAGGCACGCTACACAGGCACTGAGAGCCGCGAGCGCCGTGACGATGTCGTCGAAATAGCGAATTCCATCGCTGCCGCCGACGTGCAGGACCAGCCACAAGAAGAACACCAAGGTGATCGACAGTGCTGCGGCTTCCACGCGGCGCCGATCCACCGTTCTCACATCGTGTCTATCGGCAAATTCGCACAGTTTCTTGAACGAATCGGTCATTCGACGCTTGAGTGACAGATTCTCGGTCCGTACCGAATGCCTAGAGCTGGAAGCCAGGTACCTTCGCGCGCATCACCCTGCCGACTTCGTACTCGCGACGGCAATGACCGCACTGCAGCACGGCCGGCACAGATTGCCGAGTCACGGCCCCTCGCGGTGAGGCCCATGCGGCGGCGGTGGCATCGACTCGATGCCCGGTGCCTCGTCCGGCCACACCAGCAGCACGGGACAAGGGGCGTGGTCGACGATGAAGCGAGTGGCGTGGCCCAAGCTGTGTGGACCGAGACGCGAACGGTCACCGTCGCGGGCCACAACCAAGAGGTCGACGCCGTCGGCGACTGCTCCGACGACTTCGCGCTCCACCCGGCCCCGAAGATGAACAAGCTCACTGTTCTCCCGTCCGAGCCGCGTTGCCGCGGCTTGCAGGATCTCCAAGGCCTCCTGGTCCGCGACCTCTTCAAAACGGCGGATAGGCCTGTGCGCCCGAAAGCCCCGACCGAGCAGTCCGGCGGTTGCAGCTTCGGTGACCTCGCCCACATCGGAGGGCGTGACGTGGAGGAGAGTGACCCGCGCGTCGGGGGGAAGGATCTGGGCGGCGGCGTCGAGGCACCCTTGCCATGTCCCCTCGACCAACCAAACGACGACCCTCACCGGGTGCAATCATCCCACCAATCTCAGCGATACCCATAGGGCGAGGATCGACGCCAGCAGCACGGGCGGCACCGTCACAACGCCTAGGCGGAGGAACTCCGAAGCGGGCAGTTCCTCTCCGCGCTTGCGCAGCACGCGCCGCCAGAGCAGGGTCGCAAGCGAGCCGACGTAGGTGAGGTTGGGGCCGGCGTTGACGCCGATGAGCACCGCGAGTACCACCCCCGGCCCGGCGGCCGCTGCCGCCGGGAGGAGGAGCAGCACGGCTGGGAGGTTGTTGATGACATTGGCAAGCACGGCCGCGACGGCGGCGACGAGGAGGAGTGACCCGAGCGATGTCCCGTTTGGCACNNACAAAGGCCAGGAATGGGACATCGAGGGCAAGGCCGATGTCGCGCACCTTTGCGCGTCGGTGCACCAGGGCTGGCACAGCGAGGGTCACGGCGCCGCCGAGTGCTGCGAACGCGGGGTTGACATGGAGGACCGAGGCCACGAAGAACCCGACGAGGGTGAGCGCCAACACTGTTGAGGCGAAGACTGGGATCCGCAACGGCGTCGCGACCTCGACCTCACCGCGCCCGACGAGATCGGTGGCGAAGAACCGTCGCAGCACGATCCACTCGACGGCGATCGCCGCCAACCACGGCAGCGCCATCGTCGCCCCGAAGCGGGCGAAGCTCAGCCCGCTGGCGCGGAACGCCAGGAGGTTGGTGAGGTTCGAGACTGGCAGGAGCAGCGAGGCCGAGTTCGCGAGGTGGGTGCACGCATAGGCGTGCGGCTTGGCCCGTAGCCGCAGCCGTGCCACCGTCGTGAGCACGACCGGAGTGAGCAGCAAGACCGTCGCGTCGAGGCCGAGCACGGCGGTCACCACGCTTGCGGCCACGAATACCAGGGCAAGGAGCGTTACCGGCCTGCCGCGAGAGCCGGTCGCCATCCAGGTCCCGGCGGCCTCGAACAGGCCGTAGCGGTCACACAGATCGGCGAGGACGAGGACGGCAGCGAGAAAGCCGATAGTCGGGGCGAGGCTCCTAGCCTCGGCTCCGGCCTGGCTCAGCGGCAGGACTCCTAGCAGTAAGAGCAATACGGCGGCCGGGACAGCGAACACGGCCTCCGGCCATCCCCTGGGTGGGGCGACAGCGCACGCGAGCGTCGCCACGAGGACCATGAGCGCGAGCGTTTCGGCAATAGGGCTCGGCACAGTTGACAGATAGTAAGCCCGAAGGGCTTGGTCCGGATGCAAACGACCTGGATGAGCGCTTATCGGAAAAATGGGTCGGTTCTACTGAACCACCTTGAGATGCCCCGTTGCTCCCACCTGTTCGGCGTGGGACCAGCGATTACGTCCTCGCTGCTTCGCCTCATAGAGCGCCTTGTCGGCTCTCCGGAGCGTCTCGGTAGGGGTGCTGTGGTGACAGACGGCCACACCTGCGGAGAACGTGGGGTGATCCACACCAGACCAACGTGCACATAGCCTCTCGAGCGTGGCGTCCGCGCCTGCCGAGCCCGCGCGGGTGAGCACGAGGAGGATTTCGTCGCCTCCGTAGCGGATCGCCACGTCGCCTGAGCGCAGCACCTCACGGACGATCGTGCCGAAGGCGGCCAGCGCGTCGTCACCAGCCTGATGGCCGCGCACGTCGTTGAGGGCCTTGAACTCGTCAAGGTCGAGCAGCACGACGGCGTCGCCTTCCTCGACGAGGCCGAGCAACCGGACGAGCTCCCCTCGGCTCGCAAGTCCCGTCAAAGGATCCGTCGCGGCTGCCCGGATCAGCTCGTCGGTCAGGGCACTGCTCCTCACGGCTCTCCTGGCGAGAGTGATCCCGATGAGAGCCTAGACTCCTACAGTGACCGGCACCTTCACTCCGACTGTCGCCGTCAGTCCGCCCTGGCAGATGACCCAGCAGGGAAGTGCAATCAAGATCGAGGCGAGCGTCACTCTCTCTGACTGGGTCGACCCGATGAAGAAGATCGCTACGGTAAAGAACCCAGTGTAAGCAGGGGTAATGCCCAGGTTCAGAAGCGCAGTGGCAGTTATGCCGACGATTCCAAGGGCCGGGAAGATGAGTAGCGCCTGGACAGGCAGGCGCTCCCAGGCAAGCTTGCTCAGGGCAACTGAGATCACCATGCCTACGCCCACGAAAGCAAGTGCGACCGAACGACCGTTGACAGTTATCGGCATATCGGGACAGGGGTTAAGCCCTCCGAAGCTCGCCAGCGCTGTCTGCCACCCTGGTCGCACGGACCCCTCCACCCTCGGGCGGGCCGGAGGGAACCCGCCTAAACGACTTGCTCGCCAGCGA
>PMVZ01000208.1 GCA_003166375.1 Acidimicrobiaceae bacterium
CGGTGATCAAGACGCCAGCTGCGCTCTCAGCCTGGGCGTTGAGCGGGAACGTCCCGGGCACCGTGCCGATTGTCATCGTGAAGTCATAGACGCCATCGGCGTTGGTCATGACGTCAGCAGGCGTTGCGGTGGGGCTCACGACACTGCCTGTCGGCCAGATCCTGCTTCCCGTGGAACCGCAGATGGTGACTCGCGCGCCGCTCGTGACGGCAGCTTCGCCCGTTTCGCTGGGCTTCGGCCGCAGCATGACGGTGACGCCCCCGTCCGGCTTGCCGTACTCGGTCGTCTCTATCTCTCCCTTGACCACTGATAAACCGTCGGCGCTGACGCTTGTCTGGGAGAACGTCAGCGTCACCTTCAAGCCGCCGTTGAGCGTGAAGTCGGCATTCGCCGTAGCTCCCGCTATTACGGATAGATGCAGGCTCTTCGGGTCGAACCTGGGAGGATTTATGCTGCTTGGGCCGCCAGAGGGGGCAACGCTGTAGTCCCCAGCCTTCACGTTGATCGCGTAGAAACCTGACGTAGCGTCCACCGGGCTGCTGCCCCCGCCGGGGCCTTGGGCACTGACCGTCGCACCCTGGACAGCCTGCTGGGTCTTGTCAAGGACATAGCCGCTTATGATCGCCCCGGGCTTGCCGGAGTTCCACAGCAGGTACAGGATTGCCGGATTGTTGTTCTGCCTCACAAAGACCGGCGCCCAGGTCTGGAGACCCGGTGGGACCTGGACGTTGCAGACAGTTGTGTTCGACTTGCAGGTACCGTCGACGGCGTCGGAAACACCGCTGCCGTAGGAGCTGGCCCAGTCGAGATGGTTGTAGACACAGCCCGCGTCCCCACACGCGACGGCGATCGTGGTCTGGAGCGGTGCCGGGCCGGTCAACTTGAAGATCCCGTTCTTGTCCGGGTGCGTGAGAAGTATGACCGTACCCGGCTTGGGGATGATGTAGCCCTCGCACGTCCCGTATCCCGAGCCGGTGTAGTAGCAATGCGGGACCGGCGGCGGCTTGCCAGGCGTCTGGTTCACGGTTGTGGACGTCGAGGTCGAGCTGACGGTTGTTGTTGAAGTCGAACTGACGATTGTCGGCGTTGAGGTCGGCGGAGCGTACGTCGACATGCTGCACGCTGTCGCCAGTACCGCGAGTCCTATTACGAATATGTTTCTGCCCTTCATCGACCCTCCTCGCTCACCGACCTGGAACCTCGTAGCTGGGTGGGGCCTGTTCACCCGCTCTTGGTCCCGGACCTGGCCGTTGCTGGTCATGGTGCGCCTTCGGAAGGCCGGCCGTCAGGGCCGAATGTCACAAAGGTGTGGCCTCAGGCGCGTCACTCGAGCAGTCTCACGCAACAGAGGGCGTCTTTGGCGGCCTCGAGCCATTCGTGCTTCGTAGCCTCTTCTCGTCGGGTCGGTTCGGTCAGCTGGAGCCACCAAGGGCCTTTGGCCACCACGGGATCATCGCAGGTACCACTCGCTACGCGATCAGGCGAAGCTCGACCGCGATCGGATGGGTCCGTTTCCACGCGAGAAGGTCGCCACAAGGCTTCCGCGGAGCGCTCGCCGAGCCACCGGCTGTCTACCGCCTCGCTCCGCAGCGAGTGACCGGCCACCTCGCCGGAGTCGAGGCGTAAAGCGTTGACACCCCGAGAGTCTCGGCACCTCCGCGACGGTGAATAGGAGCGGCTCGTCCTTAGGATCCTCCTCGCGCGAGCCGATACACAAATAGGTGAATGAGAAGGACCTTCTGGCGATTACCGGAGGAATCCAAGCATCGGTTTTCGCGCTCGACCATGACTTGCGTTACACAGCCTTCGATCGCGCCCACGCTGCCAACATGAGGGAGATGTACGGCGTCGAGATCACCCTCGGCGCCCGCCTTGCCGACTGCCAGACAGTGGCGGTCGACCGCGAAACCTCGCATGCCAACCTCATGAGGGCGCTAGCTGGCGAGCGCGTCGTTGCCAGCGCCTATTCCGGTGAGCCGGGACATGAGCGGTACATCGACGTCGTGCACGAGCCGCTGAAGGACACGACGGGGGAGATCGCCGGCGTCGAAGTGCGTGCCTTCGATGCGACCAGGCGCCAGGCGATCGAGGAAGCTCTGCGGGAAAGCGAACAGCAGTTTCGAGCCCTGTTCGAAGGCGCCATCGAGGGCATCTATCAAATCTCACCTGACGGCCATGTTCTGGCTGCCAACAAAGCCTTCGTCGCGATGCTCGGCTACCGGTCAGCCGCGGACCTGGTGGCTGATGTTGCCGATGCTGGCCATCAGCTCTGGGCGAAACCTGATGAGCGGACGCACTTCGTAGGGATGCTTCATGAAAGAGGGATCGTGCGCGGCTACGAATGCCAGCTCCTTCGCAAAGACGGGAGCAAGATTTGGGCTTCGCTTAGCGGCCAGCTGATCCTTCGGCCTGACGGAGCCGCGGCCTGCTACGAGGGCTTCGTCGAGGACATAAGCGAGCGCAAGAACGCGGAAGAAATGCTGCGCGAAACAGACCTGCAGTTCCGGACATTCGTCGAACAGGCCCCAGTCGCCATATGCGTTTCGCGTGATGGGATTTGCTTGTACGCGAACCAACGACTCGGCGAGATGCTCGGCCTAGAAAGCGTTGATGACCTGGTCGCCGAACCAATCCACAAGAGCTTTGCGCCTCGTATGCAGGAAGCAAGCAAGAAACGGACGCGACGCCGGTCACTTGGACTCGGCGTACCCTCCGAGTATGAATCCGTCCTTCTGCGCGCCGATGGCTCAAAGCTCCCCGTGCAGCTGAACGTTGGGTCTGTTGGGCTTCGCGACGGGCTGGCCAACATCGCCTTCATCAGCGACATCACCGAGCGCAAGAGAACGGAGGACCTCCTTCGGCGAAGTGAGGTCATGCGCAACGTGGCCGAGCACGTCGCTCGGACCGGCAGCTGGCGGTGGGACCTTGACCCAACCGGGTTCTCGTGGTCAGAGGAGCTGTTCGAACTGTTCGACATCGATCGAGGCGAGTTCGACGGCGATGTCATGTCCGGGTTGCAGGCGCGCATCCATGCCGACGACGTGGACCGGTTCATGACGGCGCGCGCCGAGGCTCTCGAGACCGGCGAAGCGCCAACGGTTGAGTTTCGCGTGATCCACAGGGATGGCAGCGAGCACATCCTTCACGGCGATAGCGCGGCTGAGCGCGATGAGACCGGCAAAGTCGTGGCCATCGTCGGCTATTTTCAGGACGTCACTGACCGGCGCGAGGCAGCGGTACGTCTCGAGGCAGCTGCCGGCGAATGGCGCGAGACATTCGATGCCATGGGCGACTCGGTCTCCCTGTTCGACTGCGACGGCCGGATCGTGCGCTGCAACGCTGCCACTGTGAGACTTACGGGTCGTGCCTTCGCCGACGTCGTCGGGCACTATTGCGAAGAGGTTTTTTGTGACCGCGACTACGCCGATTGCCCACGAAAGCGCGCGTTCGAGACGGGGCAGGTGGAGACAGACATCATCGAACGCGACAGCGCCTGGCTGCGCGTCACGTTCACACCGAAGATCGACGCCGCCGGTCAAGTTGTGGGTGGGGTGCACGTCGTCACCGACATCACGCAGCTGCACCAAGCTGAGCAGACCGCCGCCGAGCGATCCCACTTCCTCGAGGAGCTCCTCGAGGCGATCCCAGTTCCCATCTTCTGCCTGGATGCCACGCGGCGCTACATAGACGAGAACGAGGCCTATGCGGTGTCCTCTGGCCACTCCAAGGGTGAGGTCATCGGTAAGACCGCTTTCGACATCTGGCCGGCCGAGCTGGCGGCGAGCTTTGACGCCTCCGACCGCGAGCTGCTGAATCACCCTGAGCGGCCTGTGGAGCAGGAACTCGAGTTGTCCGACCCGGACGGCACACACCACTGGCTCGTGACCCACAAGGCTGTCTTCTCCGACGTCTCCGGAAACCCAGCGGGAATCGTCGGCGTCAACCTCGACCTGACCGAGATCCGCCGGGCCGAGCAGGAACTTGCCGCCAGCGCCGCGCAACTGGCGCTCACCCTCGAGGGGTCGGTCGCCGCCCTCGGAGCCACAACCGAGCTGCGCGACCCATACACCGCCGGCCACCAGCGTCGCGTGGCAGAGCTCGCGTGCGCGATCGCCCTCGAACTTGGTTGGAACGAGGCACGTCTCAAGTCGCTGCGCATAGGCGCCCGCCTGCACGACATCGGCAAGATCATCCTGCCGGCCGAGATCCTCGCCAAGCCCGGACGGCTCAGCGAGACTGAGATGCAGCTCATCCGCCAGCACGCCGCCGCCGGCGCAGAGGTCGTCAGCTCCATCGGCTTCGAGTCAAACGTGGCGGAGATGATCCACCAGCACCACGAGCGCCTCGACGGCTCTGGGTACCCGGCAGGCCTGCACGACGATGAGATCCTGCCGGAGGCACGCATCCTGGCCGTCGCCGACGTTGTCGAGGCGATGATCAGCCATCGGCCTTACCGTCCGGCGTTGCCGATCGAGGTGGCTATTGCCGAGCTCGAGGACGGTGCCGGCACCCGTTACGACTCCGAAACTTGTGAGATCGCCATCGAGCTGATCCGCGAGAAAGGGTTCACGTTCACTGAATGACCTCCCGCTGTCACTGAGCCAGGGATACGGAAGTCGGGCGCGTCGATCGGGGTGGCCGATGCCCGCTGAGGTCGTCGTTCTGTGTGGTTTTTCTGTCGGTGTCCCGTGTAACGGCACTAAGAGCGTCAGCGGATAGG
>PMVZ01000043.1 GCA_003166375.1 Acidimicrobiaceae bacterium
CAGACCTGGCCGAGTCGCCCTGTCGTCTCTTTGAGGACGCGGGTCCGGCAGCCCGGCGACCTTTGGCGCTGTGTTCGACCGGATGGCAGAGCGCTTTCCTTGCCCTGACACGGCCTCGGCCATGACAGGGCAAGGAGACACGGCAGGCCCCGTGCAAGCCGCCGGGAGATGTTCGTCCACAGGGCGGAGATCGAGTGGGACGGGACCTTTGGCCCTAGTGCAACCGTTACCGGTAACGTTACCATTTGTCGTGGCCGGGAAGGGGCCACGTTGAGACGTTTTTTGGGGTGCCAATGGGCGACGGTCCCCCGGGCTAGACGGTTGTACTGCGACGACGCTCGAGGGAGCCCAAGTCAGCAGTTGACCGTGGGCCGTGGATGCATCGACGGCCTGAGTAAACGTGTGTTCACGAGGCATGAAGGAGGTTGACAATGCTCAAGGCGTTGAAACGAGAGGAAGTGCCCGTCTATCACTTGCCGGGACGCGACTGGTTCCTTTGCATTGGACCCGAGAACACCGACGCGAAGAATGCAACGCTGGGTGTGGCTGTCTTTCCCGAAGGGTCAGCTCCTCCTGGCCACGTCCACCCCGCTGAAGAGGAGCTCATCTACATAGTGGCTGGCCATGGTCAGCTCGTGACGCCCGAGGGCACGGTGGTGCTCTCTCCGGGGACTTCGGTTTATGTGCCAATGGGCCTGCACCACGCCACAGTCTCTGAAGGACCGGGCCCTTTGGAACTGGTCTCAGTGTTCTCCCCGCCGGTGGTCCCCGGTTCGTACGAGGCAAAGGCGCAGCCACCCAAGGGGGCGCCGTGACAGTGGTCCAGGCGAGCACTGGCAACCTCGAGGCGACCGCCCGGCAAGCTAGGCGCGAGATCGTCAAAGCCGTGGCTCACGCCAAGGCTGGGCACCTTGGTGGCCCGTTGTCCGCCACCGACATTCTCACTGCTCTCTACTTCAGAGTTTTGAATATTCGTCCAGAGGAACCTGACTGGCCCGACCGCGACCGTTTTGTGCTGTCAAAGGGGCATAGTTCCATCGCCTTGTACGCGGTCCTGGCGCTGCGCGGCTACTTCCCTGTCGCCGAGCTCTCTACATTCGACGCGATCGACTCCCGACTGCAGGGCCATCCGGACATGAACTCTCTGGCCGGACTGGACATGTCGAGCGGCTCTCTGGGGTTAGGTTTCTCGGCGGCGATCGGCATGGCCTTGGGGGCGAGGCTCGCCCACCGAAGCTTCACCACCTTTGTGATGTTGGGAGATGGGGAGTGTAACGAGGGGATCGTCTGGGAGGGCGCCCACGTCGCCCAGCGCCACGCATTGGACCACCTGGTCGCGATCGTCGACAAGAACCAATTGCAGCAGTTCAACTGGCGCGGCGAGGGGCCACACGGCCGGCGGGCTCCCTACACCGACTCGGAGCTACGGGACCGCTGGTCGGCCTTTGGATGGGCTGTGTCCGAGGTTGACGGCCACGACATTGAGGCCGTCGTGGAAGCCCTGGAGGCGGCGCGCAATGTCGTCGGCCAACCAGCCGTTGTTATCGCCCACACGGTGAAGGGTAAGGGCGTCTCTTTCATGGAGAACGATTTCCGGTGGCACAGCAAGGTCCCCACCGATGAGGAGCTGGCCACCGCACTTGCCGAACTGGCTGAGCCCACCGTTCAGAGATCGGGGGCATGAGATGGCACTCCCTGCAGGAAAGGCGCTACGAGTGGTCTTCGGCGAGACCCTCACCGAAGTGGCGAAAACCGACCCTCGGGTTGTTGTCCTCGACGGCGATGTCGCCAGTTCGACCGGCGCCGAGTTGTTCGAAACCGAGCACCCCGACCGTTTCCTACAGATGGGGATCGCCGAGCAGAACATGCTTGGTGTCGCGGCCGGCCTCGCAACGGTGGGCTTTATCCCAGTCATATCGACTTTTGCATGTTTCGCAGTGGGCCGCGCATTCGACTCTATTCGCGTCCTGATCGCCCAACCTGGGCTGAACGTCAAGATCGCTGGCGGGTACGTCGGCCTGCTCACCGCTAGCACCGGCAAGACCCACCAGATATTCAACGACGTGGCGATCATGCGGTCGCTGGCCAATGTGAGCATCCTCGCGCCCGCTGACGAGGTGGAAGCGGAACAGGCTATCCGGGCCATGGTCGCCATCGACGGGCCGTTTTACATGCAAGTTGCCCGTGAGCCCTCCCCGGTGCTGTTCGGCCCCGACTACCGCTTCGAGTTCGGCCGAGCTGTCAAGTTGCGCGTTGGCTCCGACGTGACGCTGGTAAGCACTGGTGTGGAGACAACTCGGGTGTTCGAGGCGGCAGAGGNNACTCGGGTGTTCGAGGCGGCGGAGGCCCTCGCCGGTCGGGGTATCGAGGCGACGCTGCTGCACGTCCCAACGATCAAACCGCTCGATGAGGACGCCCTGGCAGAAGCGGCCGCCGTGAGTGGATTTGTCGTTGTGGTCGAGGAGCAGAGCATCTTGGGAGGTCTGGGAGGCGCTGTCGCCGAGGCGCTCTCGGACCGCCAACCGGTCGTTGTCAAGAGGCTGGGGATCCCCGATATCTATGGAGAGAGCGGACCGAACGACCTCGTACTCGATAAGTACCGCTTGTCGGCGAGCAAAGTAGCCGAGGACGTAGAGGCGCTGCTCGCTAGCCGGCGTCAACTTCTGCACGGGTCCAACGGTGGTCATGTCGCGTTGACCTGAACCGGGCACCGGCAGAGAGGTCTCCTGCCTTAGGGCAGAAGGTGCAGGGCAAATTAGGAGGCTCGGAAAGCCTCACAACTTGAAGGAGGTTGACATGAACACACTGGTCAAGAGTGGGGAGGGCCGGGGATGGGCCCCCGCGTGCAAACGTTCCAGACCCCTAAAAGCTTTCATTGTCATCGGCATTGGGATGTTAGTCGCGAC
>PMVZ01000020.1 GCA_003166375.1 Acidimicrobiaceae bacterium
CCTTCATGGTCTGGCCGTCACCCACTCTTGTCCCCGCAACGTAGATCGTGCTGCCGAGGTCCTCAAGAACCCATCGCCCACGCTCAAGCACTCCTGGTGGAGCTCCTACCATGAACAACAGCTCACCGGCTGCAGCTCGGACAGCCCCACCGCTGACTGGGGCGTCGATCAGATCGATCGAACAGCCCGCGAGCAAGCTCTCTGCGTGGCAAGCCGCGTCCGGCCCGACCGTGCTGGTAAGCACAATGATGGCTCCCGGCGGCAGTCTCTCGAGGGCGGAGTCATCGCCGAGAACAGATTCGAGCTGGGTTTGATCCCTGACAGCGAGCACGATCACGGTGGCCTCGACCATCGTTTCGCCCGCGGAGCTAGTGCACTGCACGCCCCTATCCGTGGCAAGCTGACAACGAGCTGAGGACACGTCAAAGCCGAACACGCGATGGTACTGAGCAAGTCTGGCCGCCATCGGTAGACCCATCGCCCCAAGGCCGATCACGGCAACTGCAGACTTCTGAGGAACGGTCATGCTTTCCTCGATTGCAAGATCGCTGTCAGGTACCGCAGGTTGGTTGACATCACTCCGAGCCCGTCGCCCCCGTAATGCTCGAGGCAGAAGGCACCACTGAATCCATGTCGGATTGCCAGGTCGACGGCGTGACGGTAGTTCAGCACGCCCAGCTCCATTGAGGTCGGCGCGCTAAGAATGACGCCTGAACTCGAATCTTCGATCCGATAGTAGTTCTTCATATGCCAGTAGTTCGTATGTGGAAGGCAGAGCTCCAGCATTTCTTCGATGGGCTCTATGGGCCGGTGAAGTCGGATGAGATTGCCCAGGTCGGGGTTGAGCCCGACATTCTCCAAACCAATGTCGGTTACCAGACGCACGGAAGACGCTGCAGTCCCAAGAAGGGTGTCTTCGTACATCTCGAGGGACAGCAACAGATCGAGATCAGCGGCGTGACGGCCAAGTACGCTTAAGCGCTCGACCGCGAGCGCCCAGGTTTCAGGGTCCTGCGCGTCATGCGGCTCATCGACAGTCCAAAACCACAACGCCTCGCGCTGGCGCGAGGTCAGGGGGCGATGAAGCCCCACACTCACCGTCGAACAGTGCAACTGCGCGGCTACCTCAAGTGTGCGGAGGCTGTAGGACAAGTTGTCGAGACCTGACTCCGGGTCGATGACGCTGCGCCGTATCAAGGAGATGGCTGCTGGACGCAGCGCCTCCTGGCGCAAGACTTCGGCAAGTTCGCTTACGCGAGCTGGCGAAAGGTCCCCTGGCCGAAGCCAGGAATCGGTCAAGTCGACCCAAGCGAACCCCTCTCGGACAACCTGAGCAAAAGCTGTCGACCATCGCTCAGCAGGGGCATCCTGGATGTGCTCGCCCGACGAGTCAACTGGGGGAAACGGCAGCGTCGCAGCCGCTATTACCCATCCCGACTCCGCTGGGGCTGCCAACGAAGCCTCGCCCGTCATGGTGCCACTCCTGCGAGCGATGTCCTGGGGCGCCGGAGCAAATAACATCCCGGGCTCAGCAGTGTCTCATATGCGTCGTTCAATGGATTCTCCTCGTGTAGCGGCTCTCGTTCCCATGCTTCCGAGCTAAGCAGAGTGAGAGGCACCCAAACATCAGGAGAAGCCCGGATAGGGTCTGCCAGTTTCTACGGATGCGACCCGCTCGCAGAGAACCGGGTTCTGAACTGGGTGAACAGCTTCAGGTTACTGTGACACTGGCTGCGATCCTTGGACGCCGTAGCTGAAGGCCGAAGACGCAAGGCGGCTGAAAGAGCTCGAGCGTAAGAGCACGCGGTTGAAGAAGACCGCTGCCGACCCGGTGGGCGACTTGTTGAAGGAGCTGAACCAATAAAGCTACTGGCGCTGGACCGTCGACTGGGGCTCATTGCGTCCCTGCAAGACCAGCCCGGCGACTCGGAGCGAAGCGCTTGTCGTCTAGTCGGCGAGCCCAGCTGTACCCAGCGCCTCGCAACTCTCTTGCCGACCTGTAACAAACTCGCCCTAAGGGCGTTCGGACTTCTCGCGTCGGTGTCCCCGCCGAGGCTGACCTGCGTCGGCGGTCGCATGGCCACTCCTCATACTCGTGTACAGCGCTCTGGAACTTTGCCTCGCGATACTTCCGGGCGGCTGGCGGTGGAGCAGCTGACCACGTTTCTTCACGGCCGAGAATGCGCGGCGCACTCTCCGCGTTGCCTGGGGCCTGCTTGTTGCTGACCGTTGCCACGGCAATGACAGCTCAGCCCGGTGTGACGAACAGGAACTCAAATCGTGACCAACTCGAAACCGAGTTCTCGGCGAGCCGGGCGTATCCCTGAAACTGGGCAACCCTATCCGAGTGCTCGATGATCGGGTGTCGATCTGTTTACTGTTACCGCGCTGGTCCGTGACCGTTTCACGCGCTAGCGCGGCGCTCGCCATCGTCGCTTCGACGAACACCTCTGGTGAGGTGCGATGGCCCAGGCGGTCGATGACCCGCTCGGCGTTGGAGGTTTAGATGAAGCTTGGCAAATCTCGCCTACACGCCCACCCAACCTCCTCGACGAGTCGGCCGGCCTACAGCGGTTTCTCTTACTCCGCGCTGTCGCCAGGAACGGTCCAAGTCAATACCATCGGCGACATGCCCAGCCGTTGGTCTTGGTACCGTGAGGCTACCGGACGTGCCCGACAGGTCACACTAGGAAAGCGTCCTGGGCGGTGCGAGAGTCCACGCATCCAGAATGGGAGTAATTACGGACGCTTGTCTGTCGCCCGGTTGTGATACTTGGTGAGAATGAAAGCTTTGATCCTTACTCAAGCCGGTCACCTGGAATATGGTGACGTGCCGATTATTGAGCCATCCCTCGATGAGGTTCTTGTCGAGGTGAGAGCATGTGGGATTTGCGGCAGCGATGTCCATGGCATGGACGGAAGCACCGGGCGTCGGCGACCACCAGTTGTGATGGGTCACGAGGCTTCAGGTGTGATCGCAAAGGTCGGCGCCGAAGTGAGCGGTTGGACTGAGGGTGAACGCGTCACATTCGACTCGACCGTCTCGTGCGGTAGGTGCTACTTCTGCAGTCGAGGTCAGTCCAACCTCTGCGACGTGCGGCGGGTGCTGGGTGTCTCCTGTGAGGAATACCGACGCGATGGGGCATTGGCCGAATACATCACGGTGCCTGCTCGCATCCTCTACAGACTTCCCGACGGGTTGAGCTTCGAGCATGCCGTCCTGACCGAGCCGCTTTCGGTCGCGGTCCATGCCGTCAGGTCCGCAGGCGTCTCTGCCGACGATACGGCCGTCGTCGTCGGAACAGGGATGGTCGGGCTTCTCGTCGTCCAGGTCCTCCGTACTTACGGCTGTGCCCACGTGATCGGCGTCGACATCGATCCAGGCCGTCTCGCATTGGCCGGGAAACTCGGCGCCGAGACGCTTTGCGGGGACGCGCAGGCTGTCTCCGAAGCCATTTTCGAACGAACTGGCGGTGTCGGAGCTGACCTCGCGATCGAGGTTGTTGGAATCTCGGCGTCGGTCGAGACCGCCATCGCGTGTGTTCGCAAAGGGGGTCGGATCGGTCTTGTCGGCAACCTCTCACCGCGAGCCGAGTTCGCCTTGCAGGCGATTGTTACACGGGAGCTCACCCTTTACGGCTCGTGTGGCTCTTCGGACGAGTACCCGGAGTGCGTCGAGTTGATCAGCTCAGCCAAGGTGGACGTCGAGCCATTGATCAGTGCCGTGGCGCCACTGGCCGAGGGTGCTGAGTGGTTCCACCGGCTGCGCTCGGGTGCTCCAGATTTGATGAAGGTAATCCTTGAACCTAACAGGAGATGGTCGCAATGAGCAGCGGATCCGAATGCCTCAAAGGTCGCTCCATAATGGTCACGGGCGCCGCGAGTGGAATTGGACTTGCCACCGCGGCGCAGCTCGTCGATATAGGCGTGAACGTGCACGCAGCAGACTTTCGTGCTCCGCTCGCTAAAGAGCGCCTTGGTGCAGACAGGATCGCTACGGGACTGCTCGACGTCTGCCAACTCGACGTCACCGATCCGGACGCGGTCGGGGCGACCGTCGACCGGATCGGCGAAAAGGAGCCGCTTAACGCTCTTGTCTGCTGTGCGGGCACGAATATCCCCGACCGTCGCTTGGACCAGCTCACTGACGCGACTTGGCGCTTCCTGTTGGAGACGAACCTGACCGGCGTCTTCTCCTGCTTACGCGCCGCGATGCCCCAGCTACGCCGAACTCGCGGGCATGTCGTCGTCGTGTCCAGCATCTCCGCGCTTTGGCCCGACGTCTCAGGTCCCGCTTACCAGGCATCAAAAGCCGGCGTCCTCGCCCTAGTGCGTGGCGCCGCAGTAGAGGAACATGATCGCGGAGTTCGTTTCACTTCCATACTGCCCGCAATGGTGGCCACAGAGCTGCTAGACAAACGTCCCAAGCCACCCACCAGGGAGGTACGGGACCAGATCCTGCAGCCGGAGGATGTTGCAGCGACAATAATCTTCGCGCTCAGCCTTCCCGAACGGGCCTGCATAGCGGAACTGGCTGTGATTCCTAACGACGTTCAAGTATTAGGAAGGACATGATGGTCGAGCTTGGGACTAGCATGTCAATGCATGACCGGGTGCTAGCAGTTATACAAGGTCGCAAGCCCGACCGGATCCCGTTTTGCGACCGATTGGAGCTGTGGCACACGGCGCTGATCCGACAGAACCGACTGCCGGCCGACTTCGACGGCCTTTCGCTGAACGAGTCGCACCGGAAAGCCGGTATAGGACAACTCAAGTTCGTACGTCCACACGACTTCCGTCTAAATGGAGTCGAGCTGACCATCTCAGTCGACAACGAAGAGGTCAGCCGGGAGACTGCCCCCGAGTGCCAAGGCTGGCCGCTGATGCAAGAGCTTGTCCAGACTGATCGGCCTGGATCAACGGTCTTCGAGTTCGTGACGCCGGTCGGCAAGATTTCCCTCCGGCAGGTCGTGCTCCCCGAGGCTGTCGCCTGGTCGGAAACATGCTATACAGCTGAGAATCCGATAAAAGAGCCAGAAGATTTCGACACTGTTCGCTGGATTATCGAGCACATGGACGTGATTCCTCGCTTCGATCGGATCCGGGCAGGGGAGGCGGAAGTCGGCGATTTCGGCTTCGTCGTGCCGAAACTCGAGCGGATCCCGTTCCAAGAGGTGCTCATCGACCTCGTCGGCGAGTTGAATACTTTCTACGTGCTCAACGACAACCCTTCTTACATTCACAAGTTGCTCGCGGCGATCGACGAGCTGCGCGTGAAAACGGCCGCTGTGCTATCTAATCTCGACTCTCCCTACGTTGAGTTCGTTGACAATGTCACGGGTCACATGACGAACCCGAAGCTCTTCGCCGAGTACGCCATCCCCGAGTACCAACGCTACTGCGAGCTGTACCACGCCCAAGGCAAGAGGGTTGGTAGCCACTTCGACGGAGAGCTGAGGCCCCTACTTGGACAGCTGCGCGATACGGGGCTCGACGTGATCGAGTCGATCTCGCCGGCTCCGTTGACCGAATGCACCTTCGATGAGCTGTGGCAGTCCGTGGGTGGTGGGCCACCTTTGATGTGGGGCGTAATTCCCTCGCCGTTACTCGAAGAGAGCACGCCCGAAGCAGAGCTGCACGAATTCGTCGATCACGTTCTCGAGACGGTGAACGGTGCTCCGATCATTCTCGGCGTGAGTGACATGGTGCTGGGAAACAACCTGATCGAGCGAGTCGAATGGTGCGCTCGGCGCATCAAAGAGCACGTCATCTGAACGCGCAACTGTCGTGTGCAGGCGATCACGGGAACGCTATGCATGAACAAGACAACGCCGATCCTGATAGCGCGGCCGAGACCTCGAGTTCTTTGGACCACGGCTCGAGGCCCTGGATACTGGGTGAGGGACCCGGCCCGCCTTGTGGCCACGGGCGTGAAGAACGAACACGGGAGGATAACCTCATGGACCTGCAGCAGCTGA
>PMVZ01000095.1 GCA_003166375.1 Acidimicrobiaceae bacterium
ACCCAGATCGCTTTGCCCGAGTTCTTGAGAGCGGTTTGGAGGTGAACCGCAAAGTCCCGGTCAAGATGCGAATAGCTGACGAACGCATCAGACACCCCTTACCCCCTGGGACGGTTCAAATGACCTGTGAACTGACCGCTCAGACGCACTACGTTCGTCTTGGCCACAGCCTTGGCTGCGGCACCTGACATCACTGAACCGACGACGCCAATCACTCCAGCCTCGAAACACGGTACGACGTGCATCTCGGATCCTCCGCCTCTGCTCGCACACCCTCAAAGCGAGACAATCTGGCAAGTCGAGGGACCCCCGGTCCAGCGGACAGGTTGGACGAGTTCATCATGCCGCAACTGCGGCGAGCCTGTGGGCTTGTTCGTAGGCGATGGGTCTGAGCATTCCATAGTAGGAGTGCCGCCTCGAAGGGTGGTACCAAGTCTCGATCTGGTCGAAGATGACGAGAGCTAACTCCTTGCGCGTGTCCCAGCGATGTTCGTGAAGCGACTCGAGCATGCACCGTTTGGGTTGGCGGTCACGCCGAGGACATGCACGACGCTGCTCTCGATCTGGATGACGAAGAGCACGTAGTAGCGCCGGAGCATGACGCTGTCGACGCCGAAGAAGTCCATGGCCCACGATGCCCTTCGCCTGGGTTCGCAGGAACTGCGACCAGGTCGGACCCTCACGTCGAGGAGCGGGTGGAAGGCCGTGACGGCGGAGCACCGCGGCCACGCTCGTCTTCGACAGGATGACGCCTCGCTTCTTGAGTTCGCCGACGGTCCGGAGATAGCCCAGCGCGGGTTCTCTCTCGCCAGTCGAAGGACGAGCTCGACGGTCTCGTCAGGAAGAGCAGGACGCCCGGGCCGGCGATGCGGGTGGGGCCAGCGCCGCCTGACGAGGGAGCGGTGCCGGTGGAGGATCGTCCGGGGCGTGATGAGGAACGAGCATCAACGGTCACGCGGTACGAGACCGGCGAGCAGCGCGATCGGCTCCCGGTCGGACCAGGTGAAGCGTGGACGGGCGGCCTGGCGGCGCAGCACAGCCAGCTGGTGCCGGAGCACGAGGATCTCCGCATCCTTGGCCGCCGAGTCCATCGGATAGGACGTCGACCAGTTCGAGGACGCGACAGATGAAACGGTAGAGGAAGGACGGACCACGGAGGGAGGGCATCGCCGAGCGCGTTGTACCTGGTCAAACCAGGTCGGGGAGTATGTGGACCCTTCAGGCCGAAGCGCAAGTTCCTGACCTGGGACTTTGGCGAGTGAGTGAGGTGAGCGGACTCGAACCGCCGACCTCCACGTTGCGAAGATGGCTCTGGCAGACTTCGGCGGACGTGGGCGGACCATCAGCGCAGGTCATCGATCTATTCACGCCGCAGCGGACGGCCGTGAACGGCGGCGGTCGCGGGATGACCGCGGGATGAAGGTCGCTGCCCGAAGATCCTGATCGGACTTGCGCGTTGAGTCTCAACACGTGCCGTCCGAGCGATCCACAGTGACACTTATTTCGGTGTCAAATGACTCATATAATGTGTGTCAACACTAGCATCGGTCGCGTGATCAATCCCTTTCAAATCACCAAGCCGGTCGCTCCAGCCGAAGTAATCGATAGAGAGGACGAGACAGAGCGGCTCGTTTCTTTAGTCCCTATGACCCACGATCGCCAAGTGGTTTGCAGGGCTCCGCCGGTCCCTGCGTCCGGCGCTGACAGTCGGCGGAGGCCCGGTGCCAGTTTCGGCGTCAGTGGACCTTGGCGCTGGACGCAGAGAGGCGCTTGTCGCGCGACTCGCTCTTCCCACAAGGGTCTTCGAGAAGACGGGACGAAGAGTCCACGTAGTCTTCGACGAGTTTCAGGAGCTCGACGCGGTCGGCGGACAAGCAGACGCGGTGGTCCGCAGCGAGATTCAGCACCACGGCGATATGGCTAGCTATGTATTCGCCGGCTCGCAGCTGCGGATGATGGAAATGCTTTTCTCGGATCGCAAACGCGCGTTCTTCGGCCAGACTGAGCGCGTGTTCCTACAGCCGCTTGAAGCCGAGCCGCTGGCCGAATACCTGGCGAGCCGTTTTGAGCGCTCGAACAAGGACATAACAGAGGCAGCCCTCGGTGCCCTGCTCGATCTTGTCGGAGGACACCCCCAGCGTGCGATGGCGGCTGCCCATGCCCTCTGGAACGCCGGCGACCGCACTGCCGATCTCGATCAGTGGGAGACCGCTCGGACTTCTCTCATGGCGGCCGTCGAGGACGAGCTAAAGACGGCATGGGTCGAGCTGAGCTCATCGCAACGAAGGACGCTTGTGGCCGTGTCCTTGGGCAGCCCCCCGTATCAGCGATCGGACGGACACTCTCAAGGCGCTGCTGTCGCTCGTGCGTTGGAGAATCTCGAAGGCCGTGGCGTAATAGCGCGACTCGACCGTCGGTGGCTCGTCGTAGACCCGCTGCTGGCGGAATGGGTCAGGTCAGGTCGTCCCAGTGGATGATGGGGCCGACAGGCTCAGCCGACTACCACTCTTCGGAGTGGCCGCGGGATGGTCGCGGGATGGCCGCGGGATGACGTCACTCACACTGCCAGAAACTCTGAACAACTATGCTCTGAGCTGGTCATTTGGTGAGTGGAGGTGANNCTTCCACGTTGCGAACGTGTTTGGCGCGGATTTCGGCGGACTCCGGTGAACCATCAGGGCAGGTCCGCGAGTTATCCACACGTCTGCGGACCGTGGTGACCGGCAGCGTCCGCGGGATGGCCGCGGGATGAGACGTGCGCCTATGCCCGCTGATCGGAGCGCCGCTCGGGTCCAGCTGGCGTAACATATCTGCTACGCTCGTCGTCGATGGAGAACACGGTGACCGCCACACATAGTCAGTTCTGGGACGATCTTGCCAAGGACCTGGAGAAGCCCGAGTTCCTCCGCGAGTACGTGCGCGAGTCGGTCCGCATCGCCACGATCGACGACCTGGTCAACGAGCTTGACGAGGCTCGGGAGGCTGCCGGCCTTTCGAAGGCCGAGCTGGCTCGCGCCATCAGTGCCGAGCCCGCCGTCGTCCGCCGACTCTTTTCCGCCGGGCACGTGAACCCGACGGTCGAGACTATTGCTGCGGTCGCAGCAGCCTTGGGCATGCGTTTGACTCTCGAACCGCTACCCGAGTCAGAGCGCGATCAGATCACTCGACCGCTGATGGAAGGACGAGTTGCCAATCCTGGAGCGCTCGCCAAGCACGCGTCCGAGATGCGCGAGCGAAAGCGGGCCGTACTGGCCTCCTAGCGGCTGCTGCTCACGCGATGGAACGGGGGTTCCGCGAGAGGTACTCGACCCCGAGCTGGCGTACGCTGGCGTAGTCGGAATCCGNNTTCATCGCCTCCCAGTAGCCGCCACCGGAGTACCGCTTCGGCGGCGCAGCGGCAACCGCGACGAGGACTGCCCGCATGGTCGCCCTCACCTTCGTCGGACAGCCGGCGAGGAACTCCTGACCCGGAACCGCCTCGCTTGAGTCGTCGGCGTGATGGCGCTTGAAGTAGACGACATCGTGAGCGTCGTCCGAAGACGGCCGCGTTCGTAGGACCTGCTGGGACCGCCCCGGGTTCGTCCGCCGCTTACGAGATCTCTGGTCGGGACTCACGGCTCGCCACCATACGGCTCGCAAACATACCTAGCAGCTGACGGGCACTTGACGCGTCTGAAGGTGTGAGCTCTCGTTCGGGTCAGCCCGAGATGTCTGACGACATATAGATTGGTGCGGAGCGCAAGCAAATCGTGGCAACAAGACACCGCGCACGCGGCCGACGCGCCGTTCTAGTCCGAGGCGTTCTCGCGTCTCGTAGACTCCCGCTGATGCTGCAGTCTGAGCGCCCGCGTCCATGCCAGCGGGCGTGACCGGCCAGGTTGGGCCAGCGGCTAACCGCGCCGCTGTCCCGCCTGCATACACCCGCCTGATTCACCAACTCAACAACCTGCAGGCCGTCTCGGACGAACGCACCGCACTGGTAGAGGCGGCGCTGTCGGTGTGGCGCAGGCCGGGTTTCGATACTTTGGCGGCACTATCCGAGCTCCGCTTCGAGCCCTTCGACTACCAGCTGAGAGCAGCCAGTGTCGTCCTCAAGCAGATGAGCGGGCGGGCGATCCTCGCCGACGAGGTTGGGCTCGGCAAAACCATCGAGGCCGGGATCGTCATCACCGAGCTGAGGCAGAGAGGATTTGCGCCGAACGTCCTCGTGCTGGCTCCGACTGGGCTCGTCGGGCAGTGGGGCGAGGAGCTAGAGCGTAAGTTCGGTTGCCCGACGGTCGTCGCCTCGCGAGAGGGGTGGCGAACGGCGGCAGTTGTGCTCGAAGGCTCGCTACCGTTGGACACTCCGATAGATTCTTCGCTCTCCGCTGAGCCCGAAGCCGTGGTGATTGCCTCGCTGGCGACAGCTCGCCGGGATCCGTTGCGCAGCCGGCTCTCATCGCTCGACTGGGATCTGGTTGTCGTCGACGAGGCCCACCGCATCCGCAACCCGCGTACCGCCTCCTCTCTTTTGGTGCGCTCGCTCCGCTCCCGCTACTTGCTGCTGCTGACTGCGACGCCGGTGGAGAACCGCCTCGACGACCTGTTCCAACTCGTGTCACTGGTACGCCCCGGCCACCTCGGCACCGCAGCCGACTTCCGGCGGCGGTACGGCGTCACCGAGCGCGACCCGCGCCCGACCACCGAAGGCTCGGACGCCGATGCCAAGAGCCGCTCGAGCCTTCGGAGTGCCGCCGCTCGTGCGGAAGCAACCTCGGAGCTGCGGCGCAGCCTGAGCGGCGTGATGATCCGCCATCGACGCAGCGAAGTTGCACGGATGCTGCCGAGGCGTCTTGCCGAAACAGTCATAGTGACGCCGCTACCGGCCGAGAGAGTCCTTTATGCCGCGATCTCCGAACGCGTGCGTGCCGAAGCGCGTGCGGCCGGTCCGGGCCGCGAAATGGTGCTGAAGACGGTGCAACGGCTCGCCGGCTCGTCGCCGCTGGCGGTGAAACCTACTCTTGAGCGGGCTGGCTGGTGGGATCTAGTGGAGAGCGCCAAGGCAGCCGACGGCTGCGCAAAGACGGACGCCCTGGCGGGATTGCTCGATCGGCACCTGGCGGCAGGCGAGAAGGTCATCGTGTTCACGTCGTTCCGCGACACGCTTTCCCACCTCTGCGACTGGGCAGC
>PMVZ01000112.1:0-2309 GCA_003166375.1 Acidimicrobiaceae bacterium
TATCGCGAGGCCCCTCTAGCACCCTGACGGTGTCGGCCCGCGTCCTGTCACGGCGTCGCGGCCCTGGTAAACCTGCGCCTGGTGGCGACAAGACGGCACGTCGGGATGGGGCTGGTGGTGATCCGCGCCCTGGGCCTCTCAGCCTGTTCGTCCGGCCGGACGGTTCCGACCCGCACACATGGGCGCGGCCGTTTCCCGTCACCGTGAGCAAAGAGGTGGCCCGGGTATGCCTCGCGCCCCCGGGCCACTCTCCTCTCTGCCGGGATCGACTCACCGTTCGCCCCGGGCTCTTTGTCTTCCCCTCCGCTAGGAGGTCTCGCAGGCCTATGCCCCTGGTCCCGGTCCCCCCGGTCCGGTACCGGTGCGCCGTGTGGCGGGTGCACGGCCCCTTCCTCCTAACGGAGCAACACGGCCGCGTAGCGACTCATTCCTGTTTCGCCCATTGAAGGCGTGACTGACCGACGCCCGGTTCCGCGGTATTACCGTGACGGGTACACGGCTCTCTGCTTTCCTCGCAGGGCAAGGGGGTCGTGCAGATTGCCTCCCCCCCGGCAATCCGGCGCCGCCGCCTCGAGGGGTGGCGGCGCTGTCGCGAGTCCGAGGTGTCACTCGCCCATGCGCCGAAGCCGGTTGCCGCTGGGTCGTCGGGCCGAGTTCCTCGCCTGCTCTGGATGGTTGCAGTGGCGAGGATAACGGTCGTCGCGTGTATCGGCGGGAGCAATCCGCGACCTGCCATGGCGCTGCGGTCCTCCGATTGATGGCTACAAGTCCTCCGCTCGGTCTCCGGGCAGACCGTCTGCCCGAGACCGTCACGGGAATAGCGTGCGAGGCCATTGCAGTTGACAGTGACAATCAGGGGGGTCCGCGCCAATGGACTTGCATGACGAGTTCGAGGTTCCGCTGCCCGTCGCCGAGGCATGGGCAGCATTGACAGACATCGAGAAGATCACGCCCTGCTTGCCCGGAATCTGGCTTCTGGAGGTCGAGGGCGAGAAGTACCAGGGCGTCGTGAAGGTCAAAGTCGGGCCGGTCACGGTGTGGTACGAGGGCATCGCCGGCTATCTGTTGCTTGACGCCGACGCGCACAAGGCAGTGCTCAAGGCGGAAGGTGGCGAAATCCGTGGGCACGGTAAAGGCACCGCTTTGGTCACAGCCACGCTCTCCCCTTCTGCAAGAGGCACCAATGTCCAAGTCGTCACTGTTCTCTCCATCGACGGCAGGCTTGCCCAGTTCGCCAACGGTGTGATAGCCGCCGTGTCGCGCAATCTCATGGCCGAGTTCGCCGAGAACCTGGAGTTGACCGTGCTGGCCTCGCCCGATGCCGCCACCGCAGAGCCGGTCGTGGAGACCGAGATCACCGAGGATGCCGACAAAGCCCCCGCCGAGGCGTAGCCGCGACGGTAACCGAAGTGCAATACCGGACGTGGGCACGACGTTCAGTGGCACGCGGCGGTCCGACCAGTTGCTCAGTTCCTCCCGACCAGCTCTCAGGAGAGGACGCGCCCTGTCGATACTTGGTGCACGGCCCCCTGATGCCGCCGACATGCTCGGCGAGCTACTCCGGCTTCGCGATGGGCCTGCGGTGCTGAGCCAAGATGGAACACGATGAACGACTTTCTGGTCGTGCACCACAGTCAAGAGGGCCGTCGAGGCTGCGGATGCCTGGGCGTGGATCAGGCAAGGGAGTGCCGGGAGGACCGTCCCTCTGTTGCGTAGATTCCCCACCCAAACTTGAAAAAGGTGCACGGCCCCCTTTCCTTATCCTCGCAAGGCAGCCGGGGGTCGTGCACCATCTATCAATATCGGCTCATATCGGTCGGCCCTTGAAGGTTTACTTGAAATGGCGACTAGACGAATGGGAACTACGTCAAGATCACGTTGCGCAAGGGCACGTTCGAGCTCGACTCGACGACGCTCAACGCCAAGGCGAACGGCACACAGCCGACCTTCTACAAGGCGACCTGCTTGGCGCAGCTGTCGGCAACGGGTCCGGTGACGCTGTTCGACGGCACCGGTCTCTACAAGGGAATCACCGGGATGCTGAACATCATCGAAACCTACGCCTTCATCAACCCGCTCTCCACGACCGGGCAGAACAAGGNNGCCTGAGACGCGGACCGCCCCCACAGTTCTGCCCGGCTAGCGAGCTTCCTGCGGGGGCGGAGCCTTACCGTCCAGCGATGTGCCAGGTCTCAGGTCACAGCTTCACGCGCTCGTTGACATGGAGGAACTTGTTGCCGCCCTGGGTTAGGCCGCGTGCTCCTGTGATGTCGTAGATGCCAATGACATCCCACGCGATCGTGTTGTTC
>PMVZ01000112.1:2371-2539 GCA_003166375.1 Acidimicrobiaceae bacterium
GAGGATGCCACCACCTTCGCTCGTCGTACCGTTGCTGATGACCACATTGGCGGTGATGAGATTGTCGAAGACGCCCCCCGCACTCGGCTGCGGGACGCCCTTCGCGTTGGCGCCGCCCGCGTTGTGTCCGACGATTGTGATGCCGCAGTCGGACTCGTTGTCCTCGAC
>PMVZ01000017.1 GCA_003166375.1 Acidimicrobiaceae bacterium
TCTTGCGCGCAGTTGCCGAGATCGACCACCGACCCTCTTCTCGGCTCACGGTCGTCGACGCGGCGCCTGGGGTAATCACAGCAATGGAGGAGTACGGTCGCCAACAGTCGTACTCCGCGACAGCCCGTGAGCTTCTCGACGCCGTCGAACATGCGGCGGATGCGGATGCTCTCGGCGTTTGCAGGGCGCTCTGCTCGGTCCTGCGAGAAGAGCGCGACAACGAGTGGAGCGCGAACGTCGCGTGGCGCGTCATCCGGGTGCTTGGCCGCATTGGCCGGGAGCATGGCGNNCTCCGCGCGATCGCCTTGAACGCGTGGATCGACATAGCCGTCTACCACCCGGTCCCGTCGAGCGTCGCCGACCTCCTCCCAGCACTCAGACAGGACAACGCAGTCGGAGTAGCTGAAGCGCTGCTCCGCGCTGCTCGATCGCTCGCATGGAACGACGAGACTAGGGAGGAATTGACCCAGTACGCGTACCGACTTTCCCTCCTGCTCGATCCACACGACAACCGGGATCTTCTGAAGAGCGCTCTCTCCACCCTGCGCCATCTTTGCGAAGGTCCAAGGCGCCCCGTGGCGGAAAGAGTCGCGTTGCAGCGGGCCCACGATATCGCCGGTCGGCACGACGAGATGGCGATCTACGACCTCCGCGACGTCCTCGGAGGCCAGTGGACCGAAGAGGCGAGTCGAAGCGCGGAGATGGCCCAGCTCCGTCTGCAACTGGCCCGCGATCCGAGGATCAACGATCGGCTCAACCAAAGCGACGACGAGGAAATCTGCGAGCTACTCGAGTGCGGGCCAGGATTGTCGGCACTCACGCTCCAGCACCTGACCGACGCCGCCTGCGAACTCGACCGCCGATGGCCGCTTGCCTCAGCCGAGTTCGTGGAGGTCGCATCCCGCGCGGGTAGACCCGATGACGCTGCTGCAGTGGCGCGCGCGGTACTCAACGCGACCCCTGACGTGCCCGCGTTCGATCCCAACCGCTCCCTCCTTCAGCCGTACCTCGATGGAGCAGAGTTCGATGCGGTGGCGTTGAGCGGTGGCGACACGAGCGTCACGGCTCGACAGCTCCTCGAGCGGCTCGCCGGAGCCGAGGATGAGGACGAGACCGCTCTCTCAGGCCTTCATGAGCAGCTGAGCTCGATCGCCAGGATTCGTCTCCTGCTTGCCGGTGAGGACCCGCAAGACCCCACGGCGGCGCCCGCTGGACGCCACCGATCCCCAGCGGCAGCCTTGTGCGAGCGCGCCGATGCCCTCGAGAAAGCCGCAAGCGAACTCGACCGCCACGCGCAACGCGTGACGCCGACTGCCGAATATGTACGGGAATATGTGTCTCTGTGTCGGATTGCAGAACATCTACTTCGGTACGACGCCGCCGAGCTGGACGCCGACGCGACCACCGGCACCGCCGAACAGACTGCGGCCAAGAGGCAGGCCGAGATCCTAAGGGAGCACTTGGCGCGGAGCTTTGCGTCCGATGACCCGCTCGCCGCTCCCCTGGCCGAAGCTGCCGAGTCCGTCGCCTCGATCACGAGCGGTGAGGTGGTCGAAGGGACCTTCGCACCATGGGTTGCGCTTTCGGTCCCGATCCTCGCCGTACGCGGTCCGCGGCCGCGTCGAGAGTTACGGTCAGGAGGCGACGACAACGGTGTCGACGCGCCCGAGCGACAGGTGGCCGTCGTACTTGCGTCGATCGACGGCAGGTTGATCACTGGTCCGCTCGTACTCCGGCCCACCTTCGTCTACGAGTTGCGCCTCGAGGTGCGCCCCAGCAAATGGCCGGAGTGGGCGGATCACTTGGACGCGGAGCTGATCGGGCACCTCACGGAGGCAGAGATCGAGTTGCCGACCTTTTCCTGGGATCGCCCCGCAGAGGCCGACATCGATCCGGACGTCTCCGGCGAGGGCACGCTTATCCTCCGCTTCAACCTCGGAGCGGGACAGCCCGCACCGCCGTTCCGCGTCAGTCTGCGGTGGCGAGGCGAGCGAGATGGAGCATTTCTCTCCGAGCACGTCGACGTCGCCGGGCATACGGAGTTGCGATTCAGGCCCTTCGATGCGACTCGCGACTTCCTGACCAAAGATCGGGTCTACGACGAAAAGCTCCTCGCCCTTTACGACCGGCTACGCGCAGCCGGATTCGACGAGGAACAGCTCCAGGCGTTTTGTCGGCTCTTCACCGCGATCTGTCGGGCCGGTATCTCCATCACATGGAGCAAGAAGTACAAGCGAGGCACCAGTGTCAGAGAGCGAGACTTTCACGATGATCTCTTCGAACGCCTAAGCAACGAGCCTGAACTCGGTGGGAGGGTTGAGCGCGGTAGCCCACTAGCCCTCGGCTATCTCGACGTACGCCACGATGGCATAACGGCCGAACTGAAGATTGAGAAGAGAGTCCCTGTCACCAGCGACTCGGCCCGTCACTACATGTCGCAGCCCGCCCAGTATGGCTCCGCCGACGGATCGCGCCTGTCTATCCTCTGCATCCTCGACATGAGCGAGAAGACGTCGCCCCTTGGGTCCCCGGAGAACTATTTCTTCCCGCTCCAACCAGCCATCCACGGCGTCAATGAGCCGACAGCACCCCCGCTTGTCGTGACGATCGTCATCAACGGGAACGTTCCCGTCCCAAGTTGGTACTCGCGCCGAAAGACCAGACTGCAAGCTCCGCCGGGAGAGAAGCCGTAGGCACGCCGCACTGCTCGTACTCGAGCCAGGAAGAGCCGATCTGGATCGGGTGCTCACCAACAGGGTTATGGCAGAGGATGATGCCGCAAAGAAACGGTCCACCGATAAACAAGTCGCAGTGACGATCGTTCCGCGACA
>PMVZ01000183.1 GCA_003166375.1 Acidimicrobiaceae bacterium
GGCAAGGCGGCCAAGACCCTGGGATGGCTCACGGCCGCGGTCATGGCCGTCGCGGCCGTCGCCATGTTTGCCACCGGCGGCATCAGCTTCTGAGCGACGGATGCCAACGCGCTCCGCGGTGGCCGTGGGGCAACTTCTGCGTTCAGCTAACGGGCGAACCTGCTCCAGACAGCCCAGCCGTCAGTTCTGCAGCAGCCGTGCTCAACGGTAATTGCGAGGAATCCTGAAGATCCCGCTCCGCGGACGGTCGCTGTCGACCTCGGCCGGTGATTCCGGTTGCGTTTCCTCCGCAAGTACGTCGCCGCCAGCCAGGACGCCGGCCATCACGGGAACGAACTGGAGGTCTTCGTCGAGGGGCAGCGGGTCCACTCTCGGGACGGCATCGCCAGGGCGTTCTTCAGCTCGGACAGTCGAGTAGCCGCCCTCTGCCGAACGCAGGACGACGTTGGCACGCTTGCGCTTCCCGGCCGTCGGCACGCTCTGCATCTCCTTGCAGATGCGGTACGTGACCGGGAACACGATCAAAGGCACCGCGATAGCCAGGAAGCGGAAGGACGTAAGTACGACGTTCAGCGAGATCGACAGGTAGTTCGCCAGGACGTCGGTGGCGCTTGCACCGAACAGCACGAAATAGAACGAGAACACGGCAGCGCCGAACGCGGTGCGTTTCGGTCTGTCCCTCGGGCGATCCAGGATCTGGTGCTCTGCGTGGTCATGGGTCAGTCTCGCCTCGATGAAAGGCCACATCTGCAAGACGCCGAAGGTGATGCCCGGAAGCAGGATCGCAGGAAAGAACACATTGGGGATCATGTGGCCGAAGCCCACGATCTCCCAGCTCGGCATGATACGAAGCGCCCCGTCGAGCCAGCCCATGTACCAGTCCGGTTGCACGGCGTAGCTCACCTTGTACGGCACGTACGGGCCATAGAGCCAAACGGGGTTGATCTGGAAGAACGCGCTGAGGACGCCCGTTACCGCGACCGTCAGGAACATGAAACCGGTCGTCTTCGCGACGAAGGTGGGCCACAACGGCGCCCCGACGACATTACGGGGCGTGTTGCCGCGTCCGGGGAACTGCGTGTGCTTCTGGCGGACCAGCATTCCGAGGTGAGCGCTGAGGAGCCCCACGATTACCGCGGGCAGGACCAGCACGTGGAGGATGAAGAACCTCGGGATGATCGCGTTGCCCGGGAAGTTGCCGCCGAAGAGGAAGAAGGCCGCGTAGCTGCCGATGAGGGGAATCGACTCCACGATCGAGAAGGAGATCCGGATGCCCGTTCCCGAGACGAGGTCGTCGGGGAGCGAATAGCCGAGGAAGCCGTTGAAGATCGCGAGGATGAGAAGGGTAGAGCCCACGATCCAGTTGAGCTCGCGGGGCTTGCGGAATGCCCCGGTGAAGAAGATGCGGAGCATGTGGACGACGATCGAGCCCACGAAGATGTTCGCCGACCAGTGGTGCATCTGGCGCATGAGCAGGCCGCCGCGTACGGCAAAGCTCAAGTTCAGTGTCGAGGCGAAGGCCTCGGAGACCGGCTGTCCGCGAAGCGGCGCGTATGAGCCCTCGTAGATGACTTCCTTGCTCGACGGGACAAAGTAGAGGGTGAGGAAGACTCCCGTTCCGAGAAGCACGATGAACGAGTAGAGGGCGATTTCGCCTATCAGGAACGACCAGTGATCCGGGAAGATCTTGTTGAGCATCTTGCGGCCCGAGCCCGAGATCCCGAGCCGCTCGTCGAACCAGTTGAAAAGGGCGTCAATCATTGCCCCGCTCCCAGTACCCCGGTCCAACAGGCTCGTCGTACCCGTCCTGGGCACGGAAATAACCCTCGTCGTCGATGTACAACGGAAGCTGAGGCAGCGGTCGCGGCGCCGGCCCGAAGATGGGAATGGCGGCATCGGTGACGTCGAACAGGGACTGGTGGCAGGGGCACAGCATCTTCTTCGTGAGCTCCTGATAGAGGCCCACAGGACAGCCCGCGTGCGTGCAGACCTTCGAGAAGGCGATGTAGCCCTGTGGCGCCCAGGTCGCCCGCTGCTTGGCGAACTGCGGCGGCGGTGTGAGGTAGCCGCTGGCAGGCGGTGGGTCGACCCGGATCAGCATGGTCTGCGAGTAGGCGCCCCCGATGTCGGTCTCCGGGAACACGGTGGTGAAACCTCCCACCTCGAGGTCACCTGTCTTGATCTTGCGACCGGTGACGTCGACGAGGTAGGAACCGCGCCGCCAGGCGGTCTGGCGGAGGGTCTTGCCCGGGAGCGGGCCGAGCGACCGTAGCAAGGGGAACGCAAGCACGACACCGAGAATCCCCGACGCGAGACCGAGTGTCTTGACGAGAAAGCCCCGGCGCTCTACTGCCACCTTCCCACGGCTCGCGAAGTCCTGGACGAACACCTCACGCTGAGCACTGGTCGGCACGAGGCTGTGGCGGGACTCCGAGAAGGGTCCCCGTGGCATCAGGTACTTGCCCCACACCACCATCCCGTATCCGAGGCCTGCGAAACCGACGGAGAACGTGACCGCGAGCCAGAAGTTGGAGTAGTTCTGCCAATAGGCCGCGCCGAAGCCGGCAAAGCTGGCGGCTGCCAAAACGAATCCCGAGCTCGCCACGAGCTCTGCCCGGCGCGGGTTCTTCGCAGCTATCTGGAATTGCGGCGCGTCGGCGCGAACCGAGATGACCGGGATCCTCACCCGGCGAGATGGGTCGTCTGGTCCCGACGACGCGGCGGTGGCGTCAGGTTCGTCAGGCATGCTCGAGCTCGCGGTGATCGTCGCCGCCCAAGCCGTCTTCGTGGCCATCGGCGCTCTCAGGACCATCGTGGCCGTCGTCGCCGTCCTGTTCCCCGCCCTCTTCCTCGTTCTCCGTGCGGTCACCAACCCAGAGAGCTGCCAGCAGGCAGGCGCCCACGCCGACGAACAGTCCCACGAAGCCTTCCGCGACCGGCCCTACACCCCCGAGAGAAAGCCCACCGGGGCTGAAGGGATGTTGGATGTTCTTCACGACGTAGCCGACAATGTCGACAACTTGCGCGCTCGAGAGCGTCCCGGGCCCAAAGCGCGGCATGTTGCCGGGACCGGTCCGGACCGCTTCCCAAACCATCGTCTTGGTCACGCCGTGGAGCGGAGGCGCCTGGATCCCGTCCGCGAGCGCGTCGCCGGCCCCTGTGATGGTGTGGCAGGGCGCGCAGTTGAGCGCGAACATGCTGAAGCCTTCGGCGACATTCGCGTGCGAGATGTCAAGGCCGAAGGGGATTCCAGGATTGCCGAATGACGGCGCCAACGAGGTCACGTACCGCACGATCTCGAGCACCTCGGTGCGGTCGAACCTCGCGGGCTTGCGTTCGGGCTCGGCCGTCGGCTCGGCGAGCGGCATCCACCCGCTGGAAAGCCAGAGATCTACGGTCGCGCCGCCCACGCCGAGCAGCGGTGGCGCCCGGTTGCCTCCCGACGCGTCGATCCCGTGGCAGCTCGAGCAGTTCTGCACGAACAAGGTGCGACCGGCAGCCAGTGGGCTTCCGGTGGCCGGGCTGTCCTGGCTCGTAAGGCTGGCGGCATTGACCCCGTTCGAGCTCCCACTCCCGGAGACCTCGGCACGCCCTCCGCCGAGCAGGAACGTGCCGACGAAACTCGCCGACACGAGGAGTGCGAAGCTCAGAAGGGCGCGCCGCAAAAGGGCGTGGGAAGCGGTCACGAGAGCAAGAAGAGGGCACTGAACAGCCCGATCCAGACGAAGTCGACGAAGTGCCAGTAGTAGCTGACGGCCTGGAAGACGGCAGTCTCACCCGGGTCGCCGCCCTTGATCGAACCGGCAAGACGACCTAGGAGAGCGATCATGGCCACGAGCCCAAGAAGGACGTGCAGCCCGTGAAGGCCGCTCATGATGTAGAAGAGCGAGCCATAGGCGTTGGTGCGCGGCCGGAAGGGAAGAGTCTTCCACTCGTAGGCTTGGTTCGCGAGGAAGGCAGTGCCGAGGACGAAACTGGTGATGATCCAGTTGCGGGCCGCCTTGAACTGCCCGCGCTCTTGCGCCCACACTCCGAGCTGGAAAGTCGGGCTGGAGGCCAGAAGAGCGAACGTGAAGATCAGCGCCTGGATCGTGTCGAGGTGGGCTCCACGAGGAAACGTCCCCGGCGGAGGCCACAGCGGCATGTTGTGGGCGCGGATCGTGAAGAAGGCGGCGAACAGGCCGCTGAAGAACATGAATTCCGAGCCAAGCCAGACGACTACGCCAACGGCGAGCAACTGGGGCCCCCCCGGCTGCTGTCGGCTGTGCGGGCGCGGCAGTACCACTGCGTCGCTCACGGCCTACTTCTTAGTCCAAAGACGCGTCCGAATCCAGCCCCTCGCGCGGCGAAATGAGGCTTGTCCGAAGGCCGGGATACTGTCGTGCCGTGCGAACCCTCGATTCGCCCTTCCTCCGGGCGTGCCGGTGCGCGCCCGCTGCTCGGACACCGGTGTGGTTCATGCGCCAAGCGGGGAGATCCCTCCCCGAGTACCGCGACTTGCGCGGCGACGGCGACATCCTCGACGCTATCGCCGAGCCCGAACTTGCGGCCGAGCTGACACTTCAACCGGTTCGCCGGTACGGTGTCGATGCCGCCATCCTGTTCTCCGACATTGTCGTGCCGCTTGCCGCCATCGGACTCGGGGTCGAGATCGTCGCAGGACGAGGGCCGGTGATCGACAGGCCTTTTCGCGCCCACGAGGACCTGGCGCGTCTTCGGCCTCTCGAGCCCGAGGTTGATCTCGCCCACGTTCTCGAGACTGTTCGAATCGTCGTTGGCGAGTTGGACGTCCCGTTGATCGGCTTCGCCGGTGCTCCGTTCACCCTCGCGAGCTACCTCATCGAAGGTGGCCCCTCCAGGACGTTCGGCCGCACCAAGGCCCTCATGCACGGTGAGCCCGAGCTTTGGCATCAGATTGTCGATCGACTCGCTGACATCGCACTGGCGACACTTAGGGCCCAGGTCAATGCCGGCGCCTCGGCGATCCAGCTCTTCGACAGCTGGGCGGGAACGCTCTCTGCAGCGGACTACGCGACCTTCGCTCTGCCCGCCTCGCGCAAAGTGCTCGAGGGGATGGGCGATCTCGGCGTGCCCAGGATCCATTTCGGCGTCGGCACCGGCGAGCTGCTGGGGCTCATGTCCGAGGCAGGAGCCGACGTGGTAGGTGTCGACTGGCGCGTGCCTCTTTCTGTGGCCCGTCGTCGGATCGGCGCGGGGAAGGCGGTCCAGGGCAACTTGGACCCGGCCGTCTGCCTTGCGCCGGTCGACATAGTGATCAAAGAGACGACCAAAGTCCTTCTGGACGCGGGCGGAGAGCCGGGCCACATATTCAACCTCGGGCACGGTGTCCTGCCCGAGACCGATCCCGGGGTGCTCGCTCAGGTGGTCGAGACGGTCCACTACTGGCAGCCGGGCGCGTCATCAGGCGAGGTGGCCGAGTGATGGCACACGCTTCGAGACGAGTCGGGGTCCTCGTCATGGCGTACGGGACCCCGTCCTCACCGGGACAGGTCGAGGCCTTCTACACCGACGTGCGTCGCGGACGTGCACCAAGCGCCGATCAACTGGCCGACCTTGTCAGGCGCTACGAAGCGATCGGCGGAGTCTCTCCCCTCTCGCGGCGCACCGCCGAGCAGGTGGAAGGGATCCAGCAGCAGTTGGAGCTCCGTCTTCCTGGCCGCTACCTGTGCACGCTCGGGAACAAGCACTCCGAACCGCGCATAGAGAACGCCATCGAGAACCTCGCCGGGCAAGGAACGCGCGACCTCGTGGGAATCGTCCTTGCGCCCCACTATTCGCGAGGCAGCGTCGGCGAGTACGTGTCCCGTGCGAGCGAGCGGGCGACCGACCTCGGCATGTCCGCCGCGTTCGTCGAGCACTGGCACGACCACCCTGTGCTTGTCGAGCTTCTCGCCGAGCGGGTGATCCGCGCGCTCGAGTCGCTCGGGACCGCCGGGACCGACGCTCGGGAGAACAACGGGCTTCTCCTGCTGGTCACCGCGCACAGCCTGCCGGTTCGCGTCGTCGCCGACGGCGACCCCTACGCCGGCCAGCTCCGGCGCACCGGTGAGCTTGTGGCGTCGGCCTCGGGGCTCAGGCGCTGGGACGTCGGCTGGCAGAGCGCCGGCCGGACACCCGAGCCTTGGCTGGGCCCGGATGTCCTCGACAGGTTGCGGGCATTGCCTGGCGAGAAAGTGAGCGCCGTGGTGGTCTGCCCCGCGGGCTTCACCTCGGACCACCTGGAGATCCTCTACGACCTCGACATAGAGGCGAGCCGCGTGGCGGCCGAGACGGGTGTGGCCTTCGCCCGGACCGCGTCGTTGAACGCCGATCCGAGGATGTGCGCCGGGCTGGCCGATCTTGTCATCGGCTGCGGAGGAGCACTAGGGCGATGAGCCGTGTCGTCGCCGTAGTGGGTGGTGGGATCAGCGGGCTCGCCGCAGCCCGTGTCCTCGCCGGCGCTCGGCTCGCCAGCCCCGAGCTCCGGACCGGCTCGGGCCGCCAAGATGGAAGGCCCGACATCGAGATCGTCCTCTTGGAATCCGATGACCGCCTCGGGGGCAAGATCCTTTCCGGTGAGTTCCGGGGACGTTCGGTCGATTTCGGTCCCGACAACTTCCTGACCAGGAACCAGAGTGTCACAGAGCTCTGCGACCAGCTCGGGATCGGCGACGATCTCGTGGCACCGGCCACAAGCTCGGCATCGGTGGTGGCGCGGGGACGGCTCCACCCGCTGCCGGCCGGGCTGATCCTCGGCCTGCCCCCCGACCTGGTGGCTCTCGCCCGGTCGCGGATCGTGAGCGGCCGCGGCCTTGCCCGAGCGGCGCTCGACCTGCTGGCCCTGGGCGCACCCATCTCAGCCTCGAGCCTGGGTCTTTCCCCGGAGCAAGCCGCGAACGGCCACACCGGTGAAGGCGCCGCCGGCGCACGCGACCCGGGCGGTCCCGAGTGGAGCGCCGCCTCGATCCTCGAAACCCGGCTCGGCCGGGAGCTGGTCGAGCGCCTCGTCGATCCCTTGCTCGGCGGCATCAACGCCGGTGGCCTCGACCAGCTCTCGCTCGTCGTCGTGGCCCCCCAGGTGGCACGGGCTCTCGTCGGCCATCGCAGCGTGACTCGCGCGCTGAGGCTGTTGGCCCGGAGCACGCCAAAGCCGTCCACGAGCGTGAGCGCCAAGCCCAGGCCGTTCTTCCTCGGCATGCGGGGCGGGCTCGGCCGCATGGTCGACGCGCTCGTCGCGGACCTGCGGGACCGAGGCGTGCAACTCAAGACGGGCACAGCGGTCACGGCTCTGCGGCACGCCAGGGACCGCTACGAGCTCGAGACGGCGAACGGGACGATCGTCGCGGACGGCGTCGTGCTCGCGGCGCCTGGGTACGTCGCCGCGCGGCTGCTCGTCGATGAAGCCCCGGCGGCAGCCGCCGAGCTCGGCTCGATCCCGCACTCCAGCGTCTCGCTGGTCACGCTCGCCTGGCCATCGGATGCGATATCCGGGCTTCCGCAGGGAAGCGGTTTCCTGGTCCCCCGCTGCGAGGGCCGGATCGTCACCGGCTGTAGCTTCTTGTCGTCCAAGTGGCCTGACTCCGCAAGTGCCGGGGAAGTCGTGGTCCGTGCCTCGACCGGGCGCTACGGCGATGAGCGACCTTCGTCAATGTCCGACGAGGAGCTCGTCGATGCAGTGCTCGTGGAACTGCGGGAACTGATCGGTGCCTCGGTCCCGCCGCTTGCCAGCCTGGTCCGGCGTTGGCCCCGGGCGTTCCCGCAGTACCTGCCCGGGCACCTGCGAAAGATCGAGCGAGCACGAGCGGCACTCAGCGAGCTGCCTGCGCTCAAGCTTGCGGGCCCCTCGCTGGGCGGGATCGGCGTCCCGGCATGCTTGACAACTGGCGAGCGAGCTGCGGTGGAGGTTCGCGATCGACTGAGCCAATGAAACGAACCGGCGGCGGCGTGCGATGGCTGGCCCCACTCGGCGGGGGCGTTCTCGTGGCGCTTTCGCTGCCGCCGTTCGGGTTGTGGCCCCTGGCCTTTTTCGGAGTGGCACTCCTCACTTGGGCCTTGAGGGACAGCTCGATCGGCGGCCGGGCGGCAGCCGGCTTTCTCGCGGGTGTCGGGCAGTTCGCGATCGGCCTCGCCTGGGCGGACAAGTTCACGTTTCTCGGCTATGGCGCGCTCATCGTCCTGCATTCGGCGATGTTCGCCGTCGCCTGCGTGCTCGTTCCACACGGACCGGCCCGGGTGCCGGCCCTCGCGGCACTGCTGACGCTCGCGGAATGGGTGCGCGAGCGTTGGCCCTTCGGCGGAGTGCCACCAGGTGGGATCGCTCTCGGGCAGGTGAGCGGCCCCCTGGTCGGTACCGCACGCATCGGCGGCACGGTCCTTTTGGTGGCTGTTACCTACCTCGCCGGCGCCGCGCTCGGCGACCTCGCCGTCACCTGGCTCCGAGGACGCCGGAGGTACGGCGGTGCGCACGATCAGGGACTGATCGGGTGCTGCGTGAGCTTGGCTGTCGTGGTCGCGCTCGCCATTTGGGGCGCTTTCGCCCCTGACGGCGGCCCTCCGGTACGCACGCTGCGCGTCGCCATCGTCCAGGGTGGCGGCCGGCGAGGCCTCTCTGATCTGCAGGTCCCGGCGTCGGTCGTGTACGCCGCTGCGCTGCGGGCGACCATGACGGTCCGGCCGCCGGTGGATCTCGTGCTCTGGCCCGAGGACGTCGTGGCGCTCAGCCAGCCGCTCGAGGGCTCACCGCAAGCCGCTCAACTCTCCGAGATCGCCCGGGTCCTCCACGCGACGCTCGTCGCTGGGATCACCGAGCCCGTCGGCACAACCCGGTTTCGAAACGAGATCGTCGCCTACTCCCCATCGGGTGCCCTGGTCGCCGTATTCGAGAAGGTTCACCGGGTCCCCTTCGGCGAGTACGTCCCGTGGCGGTCGTTCTTCTCTCACCTGGCGAACCTCGGGGCAATTCCACGGGACGCCATAGTGGGACACGGGAGCGGAATGATCGCGACACCGGTGGGACCTCTCGCCGTGCTCGTGTCCTACGAGGTGTTCTTCCCCGACCGCGGACGCTCGGGCGTGAGAGCCGGCGGACAGCTCATCGTCCTACCGACGAACACATCCTCTTATTCGAGCCAGCAGGCTCCCTCCCAGGAGATCGCGGCTTCTCGCCTGCAGGCGATCGAGGAGGGCCGCGACCTGTTGCAGGCAGCACCGACCGGTTACTCGGCAGTCGTCGACAACCACGGCGACGTGCTCCGCCAGACACGCCTGTCGGTCTCGGCGGTGTTACGCGCCACCGTCCCGCTACGCGACGGGGCCACGCTGTACGAGCGGGCCGGCGATGTGCCGACGGTCTCATTGGCGCTTTGCGCGGTATTGGCAGGCTGGGTGCTGGCCCTCGTGGAGCGCCGGCGTGAGAGGCGACAAGGCCTCAGGAAAGCCAATTCTTCCGCCCGATGAAGCGAGGCAAGTTCGCCTCGCGCCGGAACAGGGACCAGGTCAGAGAATGTCAGCGACCGGGTCGACGGTCTCGCCGGCTGCCAGCGTGGGGAGCCCGGGCTCGATCGCGCCGGCATCGCCGGCGGCCGGAACGGGGGTCTCAGCCGTCAAGTCGCCGGGCTGGGGTTGCTCACGAACCTGGGTCCTGGCTCCGAACAGGTAACGGTTGAAAATGAAGTACCGGGCCGTCCAGATGCAGGCGTAAGTGAGCAAGTTGGCGCTGTTGACTATCAACGCACGAGCTAGTGATCCGCTCGCGATCCGGTCCGCGTTGTGCGCGGCGACGCCAACCGCAGCTGTCGACAGCACCATTGCCGTGAAGGAGATCGTCCAGAACGGCACGACTTCTCGCCAGACCTTCGAACGGCCCGTCTTGCCCCAGGTCCACGTGCGGTTCAGGTAGTACGCCGGGACTGAGGCGACGGCCGTGGCGATGACGTTGCACTCCATCGCCGATCCGACCTTCCAGATGTGGTAGGTCGAAAAGAGCACGACTTGGGACACGATCGTCGAGATGATCGAGACCGAGGCGTACTTCCAAAGGCGCCTGAAGTGCTCCGTCCGCCGGAACGCGACAACCCGGCTCACTAACGAGGCCATGGGGAAAGTCTATCGTCTGATCCGTGACAGAGGCCTTGAGCCATCTCGTCGAGCTGCTTGACCTCGAGGCCATCGAGGTGAACATCTTCCGCGGCAAGAACCTCGACGCGACCCGCCTGCGGGTCTTCGGAGGCCAGGTGGCCGCACAGTCGCTCGTCGCCGCCGGTCGCACTGTTGACTCGGGTCGGGTCCATTCCCTCCATTCGTACTTCCTGCGCCCCGGGGATCCGACAGCACCGATCCTCTACGAGGTCGACCGGATCCGCGACGGTCGGTCGTTCACGACCCGGCGTGTGGTTGCGATCCAGCACGGCCGGGCCATCTTCAATCTCCAGTGCTCGTTCCACATCGACGAGGGCCCGGGTCTCGTCCACCAGGCGGAGATGCCACAGGTGCCCCGGGCAGAAGACCTGCCGACAGTTCGCGAGCGACTTGAGCCCTATCTCGACCAGTTGCCGGACTGGTTCGTGCTGGACCGGCCGCGGCCGATCGATCAGCGCTACATCGGCGACCTCCCGTGGTTGCCGATGGCAAGTCACGAGACCCGGCAGCGGTTGTGGGTGCGCGCGGACGGGGAATTGGCCGACGACCCAGTTCTCCACGCTGCCGTGGTCGCCTACGCCTCGGACATGTCGATCATCGATTCGGTCCTCAAACCGCACGAGGTCCGATGGAAGAACGGGGCAACCATGGTCGTCAGCTTGGACCACTGCATGTGGTTCCACCGCCCGTTCCGGGCCGACCATTGGCTGCTCCTGGACCAAGATTCTCCGAGCGCCTACGGAGCACGAGGGCTCGCAAGAGGGCTGATCTTCGACGAAGAGGGTCACCTGGTCGTCAGCCTCGTACAAGAAGGTCTGGTCCGCGTGAGACCACAGGGCCTGTCGCCAGACAACCCTGACCGAGGCGCTGCATGACTGTGAGCTTTGCGATCGGCTTCGGGATCTTCCTGGTGTTGATGGCCGTGCTGGTCGTGTTCGTGCTGCGCTTTGCGATTCGAGAGGGTCGGCGGCGTCCGCCTGCTGCCCGTCCCAGGGCCGGTCCTGACGTGGGAGGCGGCCCTGGTCCGGGGCCGAGCCCGGGATCGAGCTAGACCAAGCCGCCGCGGCGACTCTCGTAGACGACCCCGACGAGGGCCGCGACGGCCNNCTCCGACTGCGCCTGCCCCGTCCTCGAGGGAGGCGTCAGGATTGTCCGACGGCCTCGGGGACATCCGCCGCGACCACCAGAAGTAATAGAGGCCTGGCACGCCGCCGAGCAGGAACGTCCCGAGCAACATGACGCTGCCGGCATCCTCATGGCTCCACAGCCAATAGACGGCACCGACAAGCCCGAAGAAGAAGCCGACGAAGAGAAGGACAAAGGACTCGACCCTCATCGGTCGGGATCCCACGTCTCGGGGGTGTCGGGGCCGTCAAGTCGGACGTCTTCGAGCAGCACCGTGCCAGTGCCGGCCGATGCCACCAAACCCACGGGCCTCGGCTTCGCGTGCTCGAGTATCCGGTCCTCGGGGTGGTTGTAGTCCCAGACCGGGCGCTGGGACCTGATAGGCGGGATCCTCAAGAAATTGTGGTGAGGCGGAGGTGNNGACGCGTCCCAGGGGTTGTCACCAGCAGGGATCGGCTTCCACCACGACACGAACACGTTGACAAGGAAGAGCAACACCGCCAAGAACAGCAGAACGGCACCTGCGCTGGAGATCCTGTTGAGGGTTGTGAACCCGTCGCTCGCCGCGTACTCCGCTATGCGTCTCGGCATTCCTTTGAGCCCGAGCAGGTACTGCGGATCGAACGTGACGTTCGTACCGATGAACATCAGCCAGAACGTCGCCTNNATCTTCGGGTACCAGTAGAAGAAACCCGCGAACGCCCCCATGACAAGTGCCATGACCACGCTGTGGAAATGGGCAACCACGAAGTACGTGTCGTGGGTGGCGAAGTCGATCGGTGGCGAGGCCAGCAGGATCCCGCTCACTCCACCGACCAAGAAGGTCACGAGGAAACCGACGCAGAACAGCATGGGAGTGTCGAACT
>PMVZ01000195.1:0-2488 GCA_003166375.1 Acidimicrobiaceae bacterium
GCGTAGTGCGACTGGGTGACGTGAGTCACGTTCGGCATTCGCGCTACTTCCTTCATCAATCGATGCCGCCGCAGATGTGATCTAACCGTTCTGCGCAAAATCCCCGCAATCCTCTTGGGAGAAGAATGACGGGTTATTGTCGGGAACCCCATGCCAAAGGCGCCCTCAACCGACAACCACCAGACGATAACCCGATCGTGACGCATCAGCTCCTTCCGGCCGATCCATACTTCAGGAACGACCGCGATGTCTTCGGCTCGCACCTCTGCGAACTCGATCCGAGGAGCGTCGTACTCAAGATAGTCAGACGGGCACGGCGCGACATCCGTGCCGGGAGGAGCCGCAAGGACGGCATCGGTGCCGCAGCGACGGGCCGAATCCGTCAACTGATAGAGTGCTTCTATTCCTCCGGTTGGAATGTCACCGAGGGGGACAAAGACCACGACGCGCATCATGCGTCAGTTGCGATTCGGAGCGCACTGGCGCAGGCTTGGTCCATGTCGACGTACTGGTACCTCGCCATGCGACCTGCTACGATGACATTCGGATGGACATCCTTCAACAACGCCATGTAGGCGTTATGTAGTTCGCGCCATCGCGCCACTGGGACTGGATAGAGAGCTTCATTCTTGCCACAGAGGAATTCCTCGGGCGTTTCCTCGACCCAGATGGTTGACGATGGATCAGCGGCAACGGTGAAGGCCATATCCGTGATGCGCGTCTGTGGCCGGTCGTCGTTGTAGTTGACAGTCGCCGATGGGGTCATCCGCCTACGGGTCGCTTCCAGCCTGAACTTGATCGAACGATAAGGCAACGCTCCATTACGGAAACCGAGAAGCTGGTCCAACGCCCCGGTGAAGAGGACCGGCTGGGTCTTCGGTAGATCACTCAACGAAATCTCGCGATCCGTTTCGGCAGCTATTCTAGGGTGGTCCAGCAGTCGCCGGAAAAACGCGGTGTAGCCGTCCGTAGGAAGAGCCTGGAAGGAGTCAGTGAAGTAGCCCTCTTGATACCCGATCACAACGGGCACGCGAGCCTGAGCGGAAGGCAGGAGGTTGTCGGCGTGCTCGCCCCACATCTTCCTTGTGTACGGCGTGAAGACAATCCGACGAATTGCTTGGGCAGCCGACCGCACATCGTCCGATTCGTGGGATTCCACGACGTGGAGTGGAACTCTTGCCCCATCTCCATAGCTTGAGATCAGAAGCTGCTGCACCGACTTGCTCCGTTCGCCGAGGAGGTGATCGAGTAGCAGGAAGTTTGGTGGGAGGGGATATCGCAGGTCGCCGGACTGCCCGGTGACGTGGTGGAGGTAAGGACGCCAGACGGCAAACCTCGTCACGAAGTCGATCACCCTTGGGCTGCTCGTGTGAAAGAGGTGAGGGCCATACCGATGCAGAAAGACGCCGGCAGGCGTGTATTCGTCGAACGCATTCCCCGCGATGTGGGAACGGCGCTCGACCACGCGAACTCGGAAGCCGCGCTCCGCCAAGACCCGAGCAGCGGATGCCCCGGTGAATCCAGAACCAACGACCAGCCAGGTGCTGTTCGCCATCAGCCGCTCCAGGCCGAGTCGCCGGCGCAGCCCCGGAGGGCAACGAGTAGCAGTCGTGCCAGGTGTAGCCGAACGGCCGCTCGCGCTCTGTGGCTGGCCATCCACAATGCTGCGACGAACGTACAGATCCCGGCGGCTGCGGCGGAGCGTGTCCCCGAAGTTGTTGAAGTGAAGGGGTGGTCCCCCGCCTGAGACCTTCCATCTGGTAGGTGTCGGGCGTTCCACCAAGAACAACCCACAGGAAGGGGACCACCGTGAAGAAGACGGTACCTGTCGTGACAGTCGCTGAGGTGAGCGAAGCAGCTCGGGTCGCTGAGCTGCCGCTCGAGGCAACCGTGGCGTTCGCCGAGGTCGCCGACGCGATCAAAGACGGACCCCTCGCGTTCGCCTCGGCGACCGGGCTCGTCGTCATGTCCCAGATGATGCAGGCCGAGCTCACCGAGGCGATCGGGTCCAAGCATGCCAAACTCCCCGCCGGCGAACGCACCGGGAACTGGCACGGCACCACGACGGGCTCGGTCGTGCTCGGCGGCCGCCTCGTGAAAGTCGACCGGCCACGGGCCCGGACGACGGCTGGTGAGGAGATCGGCCTCGACACCTGGAAGGCATTCAGCTCCGTCGACCTGCTCAACTCCCTCGTCGTCGAGCGCATGCTGGCCGGCGTGGCGACTCGTCGCCACCACCATGTCGCAGAGCCGGTCGGTCACGAGATCGAGAGCCGGTCGAAGGGCATGTCGAAGTCGGCGATCTCGAGGCGGTTCGTCGCCGCCACCAAGCAGGCGCTCGCAGAGCTCATGGGGCGTAACCTCGCCTCCTTCGTGACGAGCAAACCGGCCTTTTCCAGGGTGCCGGGGGGACTATGCACAGAAGGTTTCGACATGATCGGCACCTGTGAGAACTGCGGGGCGCCGATCCGCCACCTGGATCAATGGG
>PMVZ01000195.1:2574-2778 GCA_003166375.1 Acidimicrobiaceae bacterium
GCTGCCCAGCCGAGTCGGATGGCGAGGCCGTGGCCTACTGTGGCTGCGACGGCAGCTGCGCACCCAAGTGCCACGGGAGCAGCGATAGAGCGGAAACGTCGCTCAGACAGTGGCGAGAAGTGTAGTTGCTCGACATGCCGTACCACCGCGAAGAACACGACCGTGTCCACGACACACATTGCCGACACTACCAGCGCCGCTCCG
>PMVZ01000061.1 GCA_003166375.1 Acidimicrobiaceae bacterium
CCCGATGAGTGACCCGATCGGGATCGCGCCCCACACGATGCCGCGCCACGCGGAGCCGACACGTCCCATCAAGTCCCGGGGGGAAAGGCTCTGGCGAAGGGAGTTCGCTATGACGTTTCCGGCGTAGACGGCGAAGCTGACCACGGCAAAAGCCACGCCGGCGAGCAGCCATCCCTTCGCGGACGCCATGACGAGATAGGCGAGCCCCGAGACGAGGGCGGCGCCGATGAGCGTCGGGATGTTCCCGATCCGGGTCGCGAAGCGGTCTGCAAGCAAAGCGCCGGGGACATTGCCGGCGGCTCCGGCGGCCAAGAACAATCCGTACAGACTCTTGGGCACTCTCCAGTCGACCGTCGCGACGATGACGAGCACGCCCATGACGAGCCCCTGCAAGCCGGCCAATGCCGTGAGCAGGGTTACGAGAAGCCGCAGCGAGCGGTCCTTTACGAGCTGGCGGGCGCCGTCGAGGATCGAACCATGGGCTGGTCCGGTTTCCAGGCGCTGGGTGCGAAAGCCCAGCAGCGACAGGCCGGCAGCACCGACTGCCGTCGCGTCGGCGACAAAAGGGAGGGCCTTGGTCACAGCGAACGCGAGGGTTCCGATGATCGGTCCACCGAGGTGCTCGGTGGCCGCCTCGGTGCCGCTCAGGATCCCGTTCGCACGAGGGAACGAGCGGGGCTCGACCAACTCCGGCACGGTCGCCTGCGAGGCGGAGTAATAGACGGCTCGCGCCCCTCCGTTGACGAAGACCAGAGCGATCAGCAACGGGAGATTGATGTGATGGCTAGCGACCAAGAGTGCCAGTGTCGCCAGAACGAGAGAGCGCCCCATGTTGGTCACCGCCATGAGCCGGCCTCGCTCGAAGCGGTCCGCGAGCGCGCCGGCAGGCAGCGCGAGCACGAGCCACGGGGAGGTATCGGCTGCCGCAACCGACGCCACCGCAAGCGGATGCGGATCCACGAAGAGGGCAAGGAGGGGAACGGCTCCGTAGCCGAAGCCATCGCCGACGCCCGATACGGCGAAGGTCGCCCAGAGATAGCCGAATCGTCGCCCTAGGGATCGAGTAGCCCGGGGCGTGGCACCCGGACTGTCTTCACTCTTCTCGCGCGCCCGCTCGGAGGTCACATCGCATCATTGCTCGCATTCGGCACCCGCGCTGCGATGATCGGGCCCGCAGCCGATCCGACGGTCGTCCGCATGCCGCGGAAAAGAGGTGCCTTCTCTCTCGAAGCAAGCTCGGAGAGCGGCAGGCGGGAATCCTCATACTGCTAAAGGACTCCGCCTGCCGCTCCGATAACAAATGAGAGGAGTCGCTTCAACGTCAAAGTAACAGCGGCTCCAGCTCTGAGTTCAAGCGGTCAAAACCGCAAGACTCAGCCCCACCAGGGGCTAAGGCTGACCAATTCGACCACCTCCCTTCCAAAGCAGGGGAACACGGTCGGGGGATACGAGGGCGTTAAACCGAGCTACCGGTGCCCTCAAGTCCCCCGCGTCCACAATCATCCCAGTTCAGGGGGCTACTGCACAACAGTCACACTAAGCACGCTGTCAACGACACCGCAAGGGGCACCACGCAAGAGATCTTCCGGCTGTCAACCCCGCGTGTCGCCGGGATCGATTGTGCACGGGTGAGCCAAACCTCTGAGCTGAGGGCTCTTTCTGAACCCGCCCTCGTGGCGCGATCGGTTGCGCTGTAGTGAGCTCAACCTCTGAGCTGGGAGTTCTCGATCCTGTCGTCCTGCTTGGTGTCTTCCAGCCGTCCGGGAATGATGCGAAGGGGTCGCGACAGAGCCAGCTCACGAGAGAACCTGAGGCGGGGGTGAGTGGCAAGCCAACGCAACAGATCGTCCCGTCCCAACGGAGGCGAGAAGTAGTAGCCCTGGACGGCGTCGCAGCCCGCGTCGGCGAGGATTGCACAGGTGACCTCGTCTTCGGCACCCTCGGCGACAACCGACAGGCCCAGCGAGTGCGCCATCGCGATGGAGGATCGGACGATGATCGAGTTGCTCTGGTCGGCGGCCACATTGGCGACGAACGATCGATCAAGTTTCAACTCGTTGGCGGGCAAGCGGTGCAGGTAGGCGAGCGACGAATAGCCGGTCCCGTAGTCGTCGACCGCGATCCGCACCCCGAGGTCGGCGAGCTGGCCGAGCACGTCGCTCGCTTCGGCGATGTCGGCCATGACTTCGGTTTCGGTGATCTCGAGCGTGAGCGAGCTCGCCGGAATCCCGTTCGCCCCCAGGTGGGCGGTGACGTTGCGAACGAGAGAGCGGTCCGAGAGGTCGCGCCCGGAGATATTGATCGCGAGGCCGATGTCGAGGCCTTCACGCCGCCATCTGGCTGCCTGGTCACAGGCCTCGGTGAGCACGAAGTCTGTGATCTGGCCGATGAAGCCCATCTGTTCTGCTATCTGGATGAACTCGTCGGCGGGAACCTGGCCGTGCACGGGATGGAACCAGCGCGCCAGCGCCTCGACACGGACGACCTCTCCGGAGACCATGCCGGCGATCGGCTGGTACATCACGCTCAGCTGTTGACCGCTGGATAGGGCCTCCGCGAGATGGCCTCC
>PMVZ01000250.1 GCA_003166375.1 Acidimicrobiaceae bacterium
AGCTTTGCCAGGACGCTCCTAGTTCACCAGCATGATCGTCGTCGAACCGCTACTTCGGGCTGACTGGCGGCTGCCAAGAGCGGCAGGGTCTCGCGTGCAGAGACTGCGTTGCTGGTACGATCGCGACCTCCCGGCGCGATCACCCAGGTGTTCGCCCGGTGAAATACGTGGGTCCGGTCGTTCTTCACTACGTTCGTCAGGAGTCGAGTCGTGTCATTGGAGTGTAGATCTCATGATTCGTGCTCGGTGCCTCGTGCACGAGGGGCCGGGCGACGACCACGAATTGAACCGAGAATTAGCCGCCGGGAGCGCGCCGAGTGAGAGGTCGGGTCTTCATTGCGGTGGCCCTGGCGCTCTCTGTACTGGTCGGCGAGAGTGCAGCGGCGGGTGCCGTTAGAAGCCGGCCTCTTGTCAAGACGCCGGCCGCTGATCGCATTCGGGGAGANNCGCGACGGCTGGTACCCCGACCAGCCGGGGCTCACCCCGCAGGTCGTCGGGTCATCGGACTTTGGGCAGCTCTTCGCGACGCAACTGAACGGCCAGATCTACGCGCAACCCCTCCTCGTCGGGCGCGTCCTGCTCGTAGCTACTGAGACCGATTGGGTATATGGCCTCAACCCGTTGACGGGCGCCATCGAGTGGTCCCGCCAGGTCGGCAGGCCCTTCCGAGACGCTCCGCTGCACTGTGCCGACCTGACCCCGGACCTGGGGGTGACCTCGACTCCCACGATCGACCCAACCACCGGCACCGCCTACCTCGTCGATCAGGCCCATCTTCCGGGCAATTCGGGAGTTGGCTGGTTCATGAACGCCATAAATCCAGCCACCGGTGCCGAGATGCCACACTTTCCGGTCGAGATCAAAGGCCCGGCAACGAACAACCCGCGGCAAGCGTTCACCCCCACTCGAGAGCTGCAACGACCCGGCCTCTTGTTCCTGGGCGGCGTCGTGTACGCCGCGTTCGGGTCGCACTGCGACTTCCCGTCCTATTCAGGGTTCATTGTCGGGGTGTCGACAAGCGGTCGGCAAACAACGATGTGGAGCGTTGAGGGCACAGGAAGCGGGGACGGCGGTGGGATCTGGCAGGCCGGTGGCGGCCTGGTGTCCGTGGGTCCCGGCCAGATCCTGTTCGCCTCAGGCAACGGCTACGGCAAAGGCGCCGATCCGCACGGGCCAATCCCCGGCTCCTCACCACCTGCGAATCTGGCCGATTCCGTCGTCCGCCTCATCGTCCAGCCGGACGGTTCATTGAAAGCCAAGAACTTCTTCTCGATGTACGACGATGACGTCGTCGACGCACATGACTGGGATCTCGCTGGCGCACCAGTCGCGTTGCCACCGGAGTTCTCTACGCCTGGGTACCCGCATCTCCTTGTCGCTACGGGGAAGGAGGGCGTCGTTTACCTGCTCAATCGGGACAGCCTCGGTGGCGCCAGCGAAGGTCCGGAAGGGAAGGACCTCGTCCTCGGGGAGTACGGGCCGAACGGAGACACGATATCGACGGCGGGAGCTTGGCCCGGTGACGGGGGATACGTCTACGTCTCAACGGTCCAAAGTGCGAGCGGCGGGGCCGGTCAAGTCGATGTCTACAAGTTCACGACTACCTCGAGAGGCCTGCCTGGCCTGCGCCTCGTCGGCACCGGCTCGCAGCCGGCCTACTTTGGGGTTTCGGGTCCCCTCGTCACCTCCGACGGCACGAGTTCGGGTTCTGCAGTGGTGTGGGTCATCAACGGGGCGGCCCACCTCCAGGCCTACGACCCTGTCCCGGTGCACGGGAAGCTGATGCTCCTCGGAACATGGCCCATCGGCAACAACGTCGCGTTCAACCCGCCGGGAATAGGCGACAACATCGTTTATGTTGGCGACCAGGCCGGCTTGCTGTACGGGTTCGGCGCAAAAGCACCGCCAACTTCGGGGGCGGATGCCCAAGTAGTCCTCCCTCGAGACCGTAGAACCTTCACCAGTCGGATCTAGATCCCTCACACACCCGGCAGTGAGCCCTGGTGGCACTTGCTGCATGCCGCGGCGCCCGCCGGCCGGAGGGTGCAGGAACGGGTTCAATCGCTCGCCCTGTGACCCGACCACGCCCAAAGCGGATCGTCTCACGCACTTTGCCCAAGGAGGGTCCGGCGAGCTCGGTTTCCACAGACTCCTCCTTGTTGCACGCAATGGAAAATGGTGGACTCGCGACAGCGAGCACGATATCGTGAGTGGCGCAGGTATTTGCGAGGTGTGCGGCTCGAGGGGGGGCACAGGTGCTGCGGGACTTTAATCTCTACGACCTCTTTGTCGTCTCTGTCGTGCAACTGGTCTTGTCGACGGTGTTGGTGCTGAGCCCTGCCCGAGAGGTCGGCACTCGCTTTCGGTGGACAGGTTCCAAGGTCACCGAGGTCCTCCCTGGCGCTCTCGGCGCCGTCGCGCTCTCAGCCCTTGCGTGCCTTCTCACTGGCGCGCTGTGGCAATTGCCTGCCGGTGGGATCGAGACGGCCGCGTACCTGTTAGCGATCTTCTCGGTGGTCGACATATAAATAAANNCGATCTTCTCGGTGGTCGTCATAATCCTCCGCCCCGACTGTGGCGTCGTCGGCCAGGTCTTCTATGCCTCGTATGCCGCGGCGGGATTCACCTTCGTCGCATTCGTGGCGTTCATCGCGACCGCGGCGACGCACTCGATCGCCGAGGTGGTGGTGTTTTCGTTCCTGCTCCTCCTTGATCTCGCGTTCTTCGTCGTGTGGAGCTCGAACATGAACTACGTAAGCGATGTCTTGTGCCGCACTCGCCACTCGCGTCCAGCGCCCAGGGCCGATCCTGCCTACCAACCGATGGTGTCCCTGCACATCCCGGCGTTCAACGAGCCGCCCGAGCTTCTCATCAAGACGATCAAGGCGGTCGAGCGGATCGACTACCCGAATTTCGAGGTGGTCGTCGTCGACAACAACACCTCGGATCCC
>PMVZ01000034.1 GCA_003166375.1 Acidimicrobiaceae bacterium
GCAGTGTGAATGCCCCCCGAGAACCCGAGACGTCGAACCTCTTGCTCTCCCGCACCTTCCCGGCGACGTCTACCTTTGACAGCATCGGCATCGATGACTACACTATTAACCTGATACATTTTTCCACTTATCTTCTGACCCTAGGGCTCGCAGCTATAGATGAGGCTCCTGATAATCCGTTGACCGAGAGACCTCCAACCGACGGACAGTCGCTTTTATCGCAGATCGGGACCTCAGGAGAATATGTGCGGCGGTGCGAGTAACGGTCGCCCGGCCCGGCGAACTGGGGCCGGACGAGGCAGAGGTGTGGTCGAGGTTTCAGCAGCGTCNNATGCTCAATCCCTTCCTCTCTCTTACTTTCGCGAAGGCTATTGGCCGCGCGCGGCCAAACGCCCGTGTAGCCGTGATCGAGGACGATGGCCGCATCGAGGCGTTCCTTGCCTACGAGCTAGCCACGAGGACCATCGCAAGGCCGATCGGCTGGCCGATGAATAACTTGCAGGGCTTCATCAGCTCAGGCGTGCCCCTTGACGCGCGGTCCATTGTGAGAATGGCCGGCCTACGGGGTTGGCGCTTCGACCACGCACTAGCCGAGCAGCAGGCTCTCGATCCGTTCCACTATCGAAGAACGAGCGTACGATGCCGGGNNGGGCGAGGTCCGTGCCGAAAAAGAGCGCGCGGCAACGTCGCGCGCTCGAGCGCCAATTCGGTACTGTCTCTCTCGAGTGGCTTAGCCCTTCCAGTGAGAACCTCCGCCAACTCATGGCCTGGAAGTCCCTCAAGTACTATGGCGCTCATGAGCTGTTCTCTGACCCGACTGCGCAGCAGATCTTAGAAGAACTCGCAGCCACGAGCAACGATGACTGCGGCGGAATTCTCAGCGTCTTGCTCGCAGGCGAACGGCCAGCGTCGATCCATTTTGGGCTGGCGTCGCCAAGAGGTATCTGCGGGTGGTTCCAGGCGTACGACCAGGAGCTGGCTCGCTACTCGCCGGGGACGATGATGTTCTTCGCCCTCGCAGAGGAGGCGGCCAGAAGAGGCATCGCACGGATCGACCTCGGCTACGGCCAAGAGCTTTATAAGTTCCGGCTAGGGACACCGTCATACACGGTCGCCGGCGGCGCCGTTTGGGCGACCCATGCCGAGGCGGTGGGACGGGCGTTCTATCGACGGCTGGTCAACACACTGCTCCACCGCCGTGAACAGCAGCCGGAGCTAGAGTCGGGCGCTACTACCTCGTGACGGATCGATCCGGAACCGCACGACTTGTGTTCGTCACCGGTATTAACGCCCGAGCGCCAACGCGCAGAGGCCGAGTCCAAGAGCGGCGCGTGACCTGCGACAGAGCTGGCTACTCGTTCAACCAGGCGCCGCAGCCCAGGGCGCTGTCATCCCGGCGACCTGTTTCCGTACTCGGGCTGGAGCAGCCATGAAGGTCACCGTCGTCCGTCCGGGCGACCTCGGGGAGAGCGAAGCCCGGCTGTGGGCCGAGTTCCAGAAACGGTCGCCCATAGCCGCAAGCCCGTTGCTCTCGCTCACATTCGCACAGGCCGTCGATCGCGTACGGCGAAACGCCCGGGTCGCAGTGGTTGAGGAGCAGGGTAAGATCAAGGCTTTCTTCCCGTACGAGCTGACCCCGAACAACGTCGCGCGGGCGATCGGCTGGCGCGTCAGCGGCCTACAGGGACTCATCACCTCAGGTGCTCCGCTCGACGCACGATTGCTCGTAAAGATGGCCGGCCTGCGCGGGTGGCGATTCGATCACGCCGATGCCACTGAGCCAGCTCTCGCCCACTACCACTACCGTGGAGCGAAGATGCAAGTGCCCGTCATCGACCTCGGAAGTGGCTGGGATTCATATATCAACACACGAACCAATCAGTTCAGGCGAGAGAACCGCAGGAGGAGACGACACCTGGAGAGCGATGTCGGCACAATATCATTAGAGTGGCATGTCTCTCGCCTTGATTACCTCCCGCTCCTCATCAAGTGGAAGTCCGAACAGTACGACTCAGCTCGCTATTTATACTCCGACCCCGCGGCGCGTCTGATCATCGAAGAGCTCATAACTACGACCAACGAGGACTGCCATGGAGGCCTCAGCGTCCTGTTCGCCGGTGATCAGCCGATCGCGGTCCATTTTGGGATGATGGGGCCTCGCTTTCTTTGCTCTATCGAGACCGCGTACGACCCTAACTTTGCTCGCGCCGCTCCTGGCCTGACGCTATGGCTCGCCCTGGCAGAACAGGCAGCAGGCCACGGCATCGCTTGGATCGATCTCGGCTATGGGATGCCAAGTCGGAACGGCCGCCCCAGCTACAAGCTGGACTTGGCGAATTACTCGTACGCGGTCATCGGAGGCGCGGTATGGGTGAGCCGCGCGGAAGCGGCGGTCCGTGCCTTCTATCGGCGGCTCCTCTACGATCGCCAAGGGCACCAACGAGATCAGTGAATCGCCAGCAAGGCCCAGCTCGGTCGCTTCAGCGCAGCACACGGTCCTTTGCCGGCGAGAACTTCCCATGCACGTAACCGTCGCTCGGCCCGAAGAGCTCGGGCCGAGCGAAGCGCGACGATGGGCCGAGTTCCAGCAGGGCTCGCCCATCATGTCGAACCCCTTCCTTTCTCTCAGCTATGCGCGAGCGATTGGTCGTGCTCGACCGAATGCTCNNGAAGCCTTTCTCCCCTATGAGCTGACCTGCAAAGGCATCGGCGGACCGCTCGGCGGCCCCATGACGGGGCTGGATGGCATCGTGAGCTCTGGCGCAGCTCTGGACATGCGAGCAGTCGTCAGAATGGCGAGCCTGCGCGGATGGCGCTTCTTCCACGCACCCGCGGAACAGCGCGCCCTCAATCGATATCGCTACGGCTATAGCTATCACGGCAACGCCGTCTTCATCATCAACCTAACCGACGGGTACGATGCATATTTGCGGAGTCGTAGCAGGTCCCTCACGAAAGCGACCGCCAAGCAGCGACAGGCCCTCGAACGCCAATTCGGCCCTATCTCACTGGAATGGAGCAGCTCGAGTCGAGAACACCTGCACCAGCTGTTCGAGTGGAAGTCTGCCCAGTTCGACTCCGTGCGCGAGATGTACTCGGACCCGACCCAGAGGGCTGTCGAAGAGCTGATTACCGCGGATGCTCGCGATTGCAGCGGGATCGTCAGCGTCCTCTCCGCTGGCGAGCGCATGATCGCCGTTAACCTTTATCTGGTGGGACCACGGTATCTCTGTGGATGGGAGGTAGCCTACGACCGCGATTTTGCTCGTTTCTCACCGGGAACAATAATGTTCCTGGCTCTCGTCGAGGAGGCCGCCAACCGCGGCTTCACCTGGATTGATCTCGGTTATGGCCAGGACCACTACAAGCAGCGCTTGGCGAACGACTCATATCCGATAGCCGGGGGAGCTGTCTGGGCCAGCCGGGTAGAAGGGGCAAGCCGCACGATCTACCGGCGACTCATCTACGAGCCGCGCATGCGCCACAAGGCGGCCCAAGGGCAAAACTAGTCAAGACCACTCGTCGAGCGATTGGCGCTCTGTGAGGCCGCGGAGGCACTGATGGCGTGCTGCCGTCGCGGTGACAGGACCTAGCTGACCCGCATGCCGCCCGCACCAGGCCGGCTCATGGGAACCAGACCCGCTGGCGCAGCGATTCCTCAAGCCGTCCCTCGAGATGTCCGGCCCACCAGGCAAAGGTCCATTGCCAGTGATCCCCGCCACGTAATGCTTCGGTAAGCATCCAGCGGACATAGCCGACAAACTCACCCAAGCCTCGCCGCGGCTGACCAAGATCACGATAACGCACATACATCCGTACGAAAGCACGCCCATAGCGGCGGGCTCTGCGGAAGTTGCCCCAGGCGTCAGGCGGGCGCCGGAAGTGA
>PMVZ01000058.1 GCA_003166375.1 Acidimicrobiaceae bacterium
GGCACGAACTGCGTCTCTTCGGCAGCGCCAAGCTTGTCGAACTCCGCCACGGTGCAGCCGAGCCGGACCTCGCCCGTCGTGGCGTCGACAAGATCGAGAGGAACGAGTCTGCCGAGCCCTTGCCGGTGCTTCGGCTCGACGACGAGATGGGTGACCGCCTGAGCGACGGGGTCAATGACCACGCGGCTCACCTCGCCACAGACCCCATCGGTACAGCTGACGTCGGCCCCGATCGCGAGCTGTGTCGTCTCTGCCATGACCACCATCCTCAGGTTTGGACTCCCACGTGCGAACCCCCGCCAGCGCCAGTGCCTTCGGGCTTCACACCTCGGCGCCGGTGGGTTTGCCACATGCCCCGTATCTGTCGATGTCTGTCGATCCACCCTCTTCGTGGCACAAGAAGGCGGCGACGTCAGTCTAGTTTTCGAGCCAGAGCCGCTCGAGTTGTCGCGAGACTTGCCTGTCACGTGCTTCGACTGTCCGAGGTGATCGACCGGCTGACGCCTGCTCCCATGATGGGAGCCCGTGTCGTCTACTCGGTCGTTCGCCTGGTTCGCTCAGGACCTCTTGGACGTCTTGCCGTGATCCTCGTGGTTCTTCACACCTGGGTCCTTGGCAGCCGCCGGTACCGGGCTTCCCCGGAAGGGATCGGCGGCGGCGCCCTCTGGTGCCTGGGCGAGGAGTTCCGCCTTGGCCTCCCGTTCCTCGCGCTGTTGCTCGGGGGTCACCTCCGGGTACTGCGGGTCGAGCTCGATCAGGCTATGGGCGAGCACGTGCGACACGCAGATCCTGGCGAACCACTTGTGGTCGGCGGGGATGACGTACCACGGGGCCCACTCGGTGCTGGTGTTCGACAACATCTCGGAGAAGGCTCGTTGGTAGGCGTCCCAGTACTGGCGCTCCCTTACGTCATTGGCCGAGAACTTCCAGTTGTGGTCGGGGANNCTTTCGCCTTCTTCGGGAGCATCTGGCGCTCCAACAGCTCGGGGTGCACCCGCACCACCAGTACTTCCTCATACTGCGACCGGTTGAATATGCCGATGACACCACGTGCAGGGAGGCGCTGCGCGTAGCGCCACAGGAAGTCGTGGCTCAGCTCCTCCGCAGAGGGCACCTTGAAGCTGCTGACCTGCACCCCCTGGGGGTTCACACCGCTCATGACATGACCGATGGTCCCGTCCTTGCCGGCGGCGTCGATCCCCTGCAGGCAGACGAGAACGGCGTGGGTGTCCTGGGCGGCGAGCCGGTTCTGGTAATCAGCGAGCAGCTTCACACCTTGCTTAAGGAGGGACTTGCCGGCTTTCTTCTTCAGAAGGTCGCCCGTGTAGCCGGGGTCGAAGTCCTTGGCAAGCCTTACCACCGAGCCTGGCCTGACGCGCAACGGCTTGATGAACTCGGCAAATTGCTCCGCACTCGTGTCGGTCACGGATCCGTCCTTTCTCGAGATGCCGCGCAACAGAGCTCACCACTCGCCTCCGAGCGCGGCACGTCTGAACCCACAGTCGCGCGAGTCGGTGCCCACAAGGAAGAGCGAAGACCAGGCGATGAACGCTGGGGTAGCAAGCGGGTGACCGCCACGTCTCCCCGGACGCTGCCAGCAGGACTAGGCATTCTCGGTGCACCAGTCACACCGGCGGCGACCGTCGGTGCCGGGCTTGTCGTTGTCGTTGCGCTTGATCTCCTGGCCATAGGGACAGTCGCTGTTGTCGTGGTAGACGGGATCGTCCTCATCGCTGTCGGTGTGGAACGGGGCCACCGTCGCCTTGGTGGCAACCGTCTGCGGTGAATCAGCATTCGAGCCGGCATCTTNNGGGCGCACGGGCCGAGACCGCGGTGCTATCGATGGCGTCGTTGGTTGCTGGCGTGTCTTTTGCGGGGTCGAGAATCCGGTACCCGAGCAGCTTCACCCGGTCGGTGAGGAGGAACCAAACGAGCGCGTAGCCCCAGACGAGGGCGACCCACCTCCAGCCGAGGGGCGTCATGAAGACTCCGAACCCTGCGAGCAGCGTCGCGATCGCCTCGGCGCCGAGCACGGCCAGAAGCAGGATCCGCTTCGGACGGATGGACCAGAACGGTCCGCGGGTGCGGGTGAGGAAGATCGTCAGCGAACCAGCGACAGACAGCATCAGGTACATGAGCGTCTGGATGTGCGCACGGTCGAGGTGAAAGACGCGGTCGCCCAGGTAGAACAGTCCGAACGCGGCGATCGGTCCGACGAGACCCAGCACCGACGCCATCCCGAGCACGAGTCGCATGTTCCATGCCTCGGGCTGGTCCTTGTAGTGCACGTTGTCGTAGGCGATGGACAGGATCGAGCCGTCGTTGAGCAACGCCAGGATCACGATCATGATCGCGGTGACGGGAAAGAAGTTGAAGATCAGGATCGCCGCGGTCACGAACACCAGCACGCGGAGCGTCTCGGAAATGCGGTAGATCGCGTAGCTGTTCATCCGCTGGACGATCCTGCGGCTCTCCTTGATCGCGTCGATGATCACCGAGAGTCCTGGGCTCATCAACACGATCGAGGCCGCGGCGCGCGCCGCGTCGGTCGCGCCCGAGACGGCGATGCCGCAGTCGGCCTTCTTCAACGCCGGCGCGTCGTTCACGCCGTCGCCGGTCATGCCGACGATGTGTCCCCGCTTTTGCAGGACATCGACGATGTGGAACTTGTGCTCGGGGAACACCTGCGCGAAGCCATCGGCCGCTTCGATGGACCTGGCCGTCGTCGCTGTCTCCTTCTGCGTGACGTCGCCGAGGCCAGCGGCATCGAGGATGTCGCTGCC
>PMVZ01000035.1 GCA_003166375.1 Acidimicrobiaceae bacterium
TCGCGGTCTACAACTCCTCGACCAAGCTATGCAGCACCACCTTGGCCCTTGTAAACGGTCACAGTGCCTCGGCCACCTGCTCGCTCACGGCAGATCAGCTAGCCGGTGGCTACTACAGCGACGTGTTCGCCACCTACAGCCCCGGCACCCCGTCGTCTTCCAATGCCAGTTACACCTACGGCAGCTCAAGCTCCACTCCGGCCCAGGCCTTCTCGGTGGGCACGGTGAATACCACGTCAATAACGACGACAAGTCTCGAGCTATCTGCTGGGAATGTCACGTACGGAGATGAGCAGGTCGAGCAGCTCTCGGTGAGCGTCTCGCCGCAGCACTCCGGNNCTACAACGGCAGTTCGAGCTTCAGGCGGTCGGCTTCGGCGAAAGAGACCATCACCATCGCGACGGCAACAACGACGACAAGACTCAAGCTGTCTACGACGAGGGTTACCTACCGAGATGAGCAGGTCGAGCAACTCTCGGTCAGCGTCTCGCCTGAGTACCCGGGCACCACGCCGACTGGCACCGTCACGATCAGTGGTGCGAACTGTCGTATCGGCCTGTCCTCGGGCAACGGCTCGTGCAGGCTGTCGCCTACTCAGTTCAGAACTGGCAACCGGCAAATAGTCGCCACTTACAACGGCAATCACAACTTCAGGCGCTCGGCTTCAGCAAAGCAAACCATCGCTGTCGTCAGGTAGCACCGCCGTCGAAGGAAGAAGGGAGCAGGTGGTATCAGATGTCATCGACGATCGAATCTGCTCGAAAGTTGCGGCAAGGACACAGGAGGTGGTTGGGCAGGAACGTTCTTCAGCACAGTCGCAATCAAGGAGGAAAAGCCGCATGTTTAGGACATCACGTGAAGGCTCACTAGAGGAGCAGGCACCAACGGGCAGCCAGCCCATCGAGTACATGGAGGTAGGGCAATGAAGTCTCTGACCAAGAAGCTGCGTCTGGTGTCTGTCGGCGTGGCCGCTGGTTTGACCCTCGGCCTTGTCGGCACAGCAGCCGCCGTAACAAGCAGCAGCTCAACAGTCATGAGGTCCCCGGCAGCACCGTACATAGCATGTGCAACCCGGCAGCGCGTGCTGAAGATCATGCAAAACTCGACTTGCGCGAGGGGCACTTTCGAGGTGACAGTTGGCGCGAGGGGCGCAACTGGCGCGAGGGGCCCAAGAGGCGCAACCGGCGCGAGAGGCGCGAGGGGCCCAAGGGGCGCAACCGGGATAACGGGTGCAACTGGACTAACTGGTCCTGTGGGCCCTGCCGGCCCCGCGGGCTCTGCCGGCCCCGCGGGCTCTGCCGGCCCTGCCGGCCCGAGCTTCACTCAATGGCACGCGGGCAAGACAACGATTGCGGCGGGTTCGAACAGCACCGCGGTCTCGATCACCGCATTCACAGGTAGCCCAGGTAACTACAGCGTCACCGCCACGTTCAGCCAGGCCGTTAACTGGGGGAGCGACAACTCCACGGTGCCGGTCCTTGTGATCACGAGCGAGACGGTGACCGGGTTCACGATTGAAGTCGTCAACGACACCGGCGGCGTTCTCAAAGCTCCGTCGGGAGGCGTGACCGTCAACTGGATCGCCATCCCCCAGAACTAAACAGACGAGCAGCCAAGGTCGCATTGACAATAGGAGGTCACGACAGCAACTGACAGGTTTCGAACGGGAGTGTTTTTCAGCATCGTCCAATCGTCCAATCATGAAAGAAGAGCCACATGTTTATGTCATACCGTGAAGGCCCGACGGATACGGAGGAGAAGACGGGTTGGCATACGCCGATCCGGCTCGGGACGGCCCTTATTGCCGCAGTCGGTCTGCTCCTCGGCCCACTCGCGATAGCCGCCTCGGCTACAGCTGCGCCACATGCGACGTCGCCCGTTATGGGCTCCTACGTCTCAGTGACGCCCTTCCGCATCACCGACACCCGCACCGGCTCCGGCCAGCCGAACGCGGGCAAGACCCTTGCCGCCGCCGCCACGCTGAATGTGCAAGTCACCGGACTTGGCACCGTACCCGCCGGAGCATCGGCGGCGGTGCTCAACGTGACCGCGGTCTTCCCGACGGCCTCCGGGTTCCTGACGGTGTTCCCCGCGGGGATCACGATGCCGACGGTCTCCAGCCTCAACTTCACGCCCGGCGCGACTGTGGCGAACCTCGTGACAGTGCCCCTGAGCGCTACGGGCATGGTGTCGATATTCAACCACGCCGGTAGCACCAACGTCGTGGTCGACGTGGAGGGCTACTACACGAGCACTGCTTCGACCGACGGCAGCGGGTTGTACAACTCCCTGTCGCCGACCCGCGCGCTCGGCACTCTCCAGCACGGCCGAGGGATTCCGGCGAACTCCAGGTTGCCGGTCGTTGTCGCGGGTAGCTCCGCGAGTGACGGCGTGCCTGCGACCGCGACCGCCGTGGTCCTCAACGCGACTGCCGCCTTTGGGACAGCTTCCAGCTTCCTCACCGTCTACCCGGCTGGCGTGACCATGCCGACCGCATCGAACCTCAACTTCGTGGCAAGCCAGGCCGTCGCGAACCGCGTAACGGTCGGAGTCGGCGTCAGCGGCCAGATCGAGGTCTACAACCACTCCGGTACGGTGTACGTGGACATTGACGTGGACGGCTATTACACCGGTGCTGGTGGGACCGGCTCGGTCTTCGTGCCGATCACACCGGTCCGCGTCGCCGACACCCGCACGGCCAGCTTGGTGGGTACCGGGACACCGATCGCAGCGAGCACCTCGGAGAGCTTCAACCTTGCCACCTCCGCCAGCGGGATCCCCGCGACTGCCACTTCCGTGGCGGCCAACGTCACGGTGGTTGCAGGCGACGCTCCCGGCTACGCCACCGTCTACCCGACGTCGGACACAACGAACCCCGTCGCTTCTGACGTCAACTGGGTTGCGGACGAGATCGTCCCGAACTTCACGATCGCGGACACGGCCGGTACCGGCAACGTGGAGGTCTACAACAGCCACGGTGGGACCATCAACCTAGTGATCGACGCCTTCGGTTACTTCACGTCTTCGGGGCTGACGATGGTGTCGGCGACGGTGACCGACACAACAATCGCGATCACCTACAACGAAGCCGTGTCCTGCCCGAGCCTTGCCGGCGCGCAGGCTGACTTCGCGTACTACTGGACTGGCGCAGCGTCCGGGATTACGTCGTCCAGCGCCATCGCGTGTGTCGGTGACGTGCTGACCCTGACCGGAGTCTTCACCCTGCCAGGCAGCACTGGCGGCAGCATCGTCTACACCACTCCTACGACGAACAGCTCGACGGCATCGGTGTCCGCCACCGGCCCGGTCTATGCGGCAACGCAGACACTTGCGCTGACGCCGCCGGCAGCTCCGATGATGGTGTCGGCGTACACGACCGCGACAACAGTCGTGATCACCTACAACGAGAATGTGACCTGCCTAGGGACCGCTGACGCCGCCTTCGCCTACTACTACACAGGCGTGGCGACCGATGCGATCACCAACGCAGCGTGTGCCGCTAACGTGCTGACCCTGACGGTGTCGGCCAACGACCCACCAGGGTCTGGTGCCAGCATCGTCTACACGGCTCCTGCGACGAACACCGCGTTGGTATCGGTGTCCGCCACCGGCTCGGTACCGGCGCTCTATGCGGCAACGCAGGCGTTCGTAGGTCCGTGGACCACTCCGACCATGGTGTCAGCGGTCGTGACCGCGACAACAATCGCGATCACCTATAACGGAGAGAACCTGACCTGCCCGAACCTTGCTGGCGCGCAGGCCGACTTCGTGTACTACTCCGCTGGAACAACGTCCGGGATTACGGCGGTCACCGCCGCTGCGTGCGCCACTGATGTGCTGACCCTGACTGGAACCTTTGCCCTGCCAGGGACTGGTGCCAGNNACACCGCTCCTGCGTCGCCCACCACGTCGAACGCGGTATCTGCCACCAGCGACTTCCCGCAGTTTGCGGCAACGCAGACGCTTGCGCTGCCGCTGGGGACGGTACCGGCGATGGTGTCCGCGGTCGTGAACGTCTCACTGTTGTCAATCGCGATCACCTACAACGAGGACGTGTCCTGCCCGGCAACGGGTGCCGACGGCGACTTCGTGTACGACTCCGGTTTCAATACTCTCGGTGGTGCGATCAGCGGCTGCTCAACGGCCGGTATCGTGCTGACCCTGACTGGGGTCTTCAACGCAGCAACGGGTAGTGCCAGCATCGTCTACACAGCTCCTACGGTGAGCAGCGTTGCGAACGCTGTGTACGCCGCCGGCAGCACAGGGGACTTTGCGGCAACGCAGACACTCTTGCCCCTGTAACCAAGGGATCAACGCCTTCTAGGAAGGTGTGAAGGGAGCCCTGGTCCTCAAAAGGGACCGGGGCTCCTTTCTTGATGGGGACAGGGACAGATCCCGAAGACGACGGCAGCGCGGCCTCCGTCATCGCTGTCAGCACGGCGACGGCGACACCGACGCGCATGATGGCCGAGGCCCGATAGATCCAATCAGCGAAAGCCGAGACTACGCGAATTGAGATTGAACCCACCGGGCTCCTTCACCTCGTGGCAGCGATCGTAGAGGAAGGACCTCGACGGTGTCGGGATCGACGACCTCCCCAAAGGTCCAGAGCATCTGGCCACGAAAGCCCACCCAAGTCCTGTAACCGTGGGCCGGGCGCTTCTGGTTCTTCAATAGATGGTTGAGTGACTCGGCAAAGCCGTTCGAGGCACCACCGTATGCGAGACGCTCGAGGCGACAACAGAACTACCCATCTGCATCGAAACCCCGTCTGAATCCTGGCTCGCTCCCAAGCCCGCCGATCAGACGGATCGGATGGATCAGGAACCCTGGAGCTCAGTCCGCCGCCTAGGTGGTTCACTTGTCTGCGCTTCTTGAACGAGCTCTGCCGTCTTGCCGAAGTAGGTGTTCGCACCCGTGGCATAGACCAGGGCGCCGATCTCACCCTGGCGGATGATCGAGGCGGAGAACACGGCCTCGCCGAACTTGCGCGTGGCGGGAAACGACTCCCCTGTCAGAGCAGACTGATCAACCTCGACCGGGTCTCCGTCCGGCAAACGCGCATCGGCAGGCACAATGTCTCCAAGGGCAGGTGGATGACGTGCCTGGCACCAGCTCACACGACCGCGGGGTGATCCACTTACCATCACGTTTGACACGGGCCTTGATGGCCAGTTCGGCTTTCAGGGCGGCAATGGCCTTGCCCGCTTGGTGCTCTTCCGAGAATCCGATTCCGGCGTTGGCAAGGAGCAGGACAAGGATGATGAAGAAGTCCGGCCAGTGCCGGAGCACGCCGGACAGGATCACTGCGGCCTCGATCATCCATGGGATGGGACCCCAGAAATAGGCAAGCAGTTGTAGGAGCGGGTTGGCCTTCTTCTCTTCGATCTCGTTAGGCCCGTATTGGGTCAGCCGCTTTTCTGCCTCCACTTGAGTGAGGCCGTCCGGCGACTACTCCAACCGTTTCTCCACCTCGGCTAGAGGCAGCGATCGCAGATCGTCGTTCGTATCGGCTTCGATCCCGGCTTGGAATCGGGAGCCTCGCGCGGAGTGACATCAGAGTCCACCGTTGACATATTCGCACTCTCGCCCGGCCGTCACAGCCGCAACGAGTTCAAGTTGGGAGAGCGGGTTACGGTCGCCGGCGAGTTGAGACGATCGCATCTCCTGCGTGGTGGAGTTACGTCTCCAACCTAGTCAAACCACACCCGTGCTGGCGGAAGTCGAGAGGTGAGGCGAGACGATCACCTGCGTGAAACCCGTGCCTCGACCGACGTGACTGGAGCGACAGGTGACTCTTCCCAGGGGCGTCTACGACTTCCGTTACGCGACGACCGGCGCGCCAATCCGTTGACGATGCGGATTGCTCGAGATTTGCTCGCTACGACTCGGCTGTGGCGAGGTGTTCGAGCCGGGCGAGGTCGCCTGAAGTGCCGAGCGCCATGAAGCGGTCGCCAGCGCAGATAACGGTGTCGCCGGTTGGTCGGATCACCTCTCTGCCCCGCTCGATGGCGGTGATGAGCACACCTTTCGGAATCGCCGCTGCGCGTAGAGGTGCTCCGACGATTGGCGAGTTCTCCGAAACGACGACGTCCAGCATGCCGCTCGACTCGCTGACTTCGGAGACGCGACGCAGACTCGACTGCAGGCTTCGCCGGTAGCTTCCGATGAGATCCGAGGTTGCGATCGTGCCGACGACCAGCCGTTCGTCATCGACCACGGCCACCCAGGTTTGCGGGGTGGCCGTCAAGGTGTCGAGGACGACGTCGAGGTGCACGCCTTGGTGGATCGGCAAGTAGCCGGTATCGACCAGGCTGACGAGGGTCGGCGGGTCTGGTTCCTCGTTCACCCTCTGTAGCGCCTCAAGCGTCACGACACCCACGTAGCGTCCCTCTTCGTCGACAAAGGGCGCAGCCTCGACCCCGCTTTGTTCCA
>PMVZ01000023.1 GCA_003166375.1 Acidimicrobiaceae bacterium
TTTGGGTACGTCCGCTGGACAGCGGCGAGCCCGATCCGTCAGAGCCGATTAGCGTTTGCCCGGGGGACACCATCGTGCCCTTCGTACCGATCCACTCAACGGGCATCAACACGAACGCAACCGTTGGCGACACGACTGGCTTCATGCTCGGCATTCCGGTCGTCGAGGTCCGCAGAGACGACGCTCAGCGAGAGGTCCGGATTCGCACCCGACGACTTGGCGAACCAGAGCCGTCTGCTCGGGTGAGAGTTCCGTGGGGGTACAAGGTGACTTTTGGACCGGGCGATGTCGTCCTTGAGATCGAATGGATCGACCAGATGTTCCCCGCCGGAGACGATGGTTACTCGCCGCTGACGAACACGATCTGGACCTGGATGAACATTGGGCCAGCACCAAACTCGGAAACCTTGACCCGATACTTCCTTGCCGCAGCAAGGCGATTAGACACTGCTCACAGGTGGTTCCAGCGCGTTCGCCAACAACTGGACGATTTTGACCCAGCGGCACCAGGGCCCCATGCCCGACAGGCGGTCTTTGAGATCGTGGGCGATATAGAACTCACCGTCGTTGCCCTCAGCCGGGCCATCGACATGGCGATCAAGCTAAGCGAGCTTGCGCCGATCTCGACCTCCGTGCCAACGAGTGTTGTTTCCGCCGTCGTGACTCTTACGGAACTTAGGAACGCCTACGAGCACATCGAAGATCGGGCACAAGGCCGAGTACGGATGCAGCCTGACCCGCAGGCGCTGACCATATTCGACTGGTCGTCGCTGTTCCAAGACGATGCCATCACATACGCGGGGAGTCGCCTCGAGTTGAAGAATGTGCCAAGCATCCTGCTCGACACCCGGACGTTTCTGAAGGAGGCTGCGGCCGAGGCGAAGGCGATTGTCCAGGCCACCCCTCCGACCATCTGACCAGATGGCCTCGCCGAGCCGTGTGACACGCACTGGGGTGCACAATCCAGGCGTTCCGTACTGTTCGCCTGGCTCTGCTGGTACGTCGTTGCGAGCGCAGAGATGACAATCTGTACTCAAAACGGGTGTCGGATCGGAGTCCTTGCGTTCGCCCACGTTGCACCTGAGCGACCGCGTGGTCATCAGGACCAGGGAGGCGCGCTACGGGGCCGCGGCGACACTCAACGTCCTTCACACAACGTTGATGAGGCCAGCGAGGAACCCTGCGATCGAGCCGACGGCGAGCGCAATCAGCCCAATTGTCAGGTACCACTTTGGAGAGAGCTGACTTGCGAGTCGCTCCCGCGTCGCGTGCAACTGTTGCTTGACTTCGATGTGCTCGAAGTAAGCAGGTCCTTCGCCTTTCAGCTCCGCCATAAGAGGGTTCCGTTGATACTCGGCACTCTCTCTGGCGAGCGCCACTGTTGCATCTCACGCGCTGTCTGCGCAGCAATGAAGTAGTTGACAGCTACCGTTGCCGTACCAACAAGTTCACCGAGAAACGAGACAACCAACAGTGCAAGCGTCCAGTCCATCCGGGTCACGCACTTAGCACAGCACAGAGTTGACGTCATCGCGCGGATCAGATCGAATGGTCGAGGAGCAGTGTTTCCGCGGCATCACGGCTGTCCGCTGAGACGATTACCGTGACAGGACTTCGGCTACGATCTGGGTATGTCAGTGTCGGCCCTCGACAGTGACGTCTAACGGACTCGCAAGCCCGTGAGCTCAAACTGCGGAGAGCATCTCGAAGGGCAATTGTCGTAGGTCATTGAGGATCACGGTCTTGTGCTTCTCGTGGAGCTTCGCCCGTCGCATGAGAGCAGCCCAATGCTTCTCGATCACGATCACATCGCAGTAGACAACGGCGACTGAGAACGCGGCGATATCGTGATGATCGTTGGTCTTCCATCTGCGCTCCGGGTTCTGGTGTTGCATGCGGATCATCTCCATNNNNTCTCGGGCTAGGAGGGTGCGTTGCTGCATCTCGGCGTCGGCGCCGTGACTGCGGAACCGTGCGGCCTGATCCTCTTCTGCTTCGAGAAAGTCTTGGGCGTATCGCTCATACGTGCGAGGGCCGCGAGCATCGTCTTCTCCAAGCGCGGGTCCGCAGAGGGCGTAGGCTTCAAAGTCATTGACGAGTAAGTCCGTTAGACGGGACGTGGTTTCCTGGTCCATGTTCGACCAAGGGGCCTTATTGAACACACCGATGTGCTTCCGAACGTCGACACCGAAAGCGTGCCGAGTACCTATGCCGAAGGGCTGGAACGGTCGCGGCTGCGTCGGCACGCCGAACCGCTTCTGTAGCGCCATATCAACCTCGTGGTTTGCGAGGCCTTCACCGGGAGACGCCATCGTATGACCGCGAGAGATCTTCAGCATGACCGCACCGAGCTCGGTCCGTCGCCGCGCGTTATCGATACCGTGTTGCTCAAGGTACGTGGCGGGGCACAGCGGGAACGACGCCAGGCCACGCTCAGCGGCGTAGCAGACCACAGCGAGCACGTCCTCATACGGCAGCCCGTCTCGGCGACCCTTTGAGGCACGGGCGAGGTGGATCCACATGTTGCGGTCGAGAAAGACGCGCTGCAGCGTCATCTCGACAAGACCGTGATCTCGCCGATGTGACATCTGACAGCTGCCATGGCGTGATCAGGTAACGTGGCGAGACTCCAAACCGCAAGCACTACGGCCGGGCGCTCGGTTGGCGAGGTGGGGGACGCTGGCAACGGGGTCATTAACCAGTTCGCGGATTCTCACTAGACCGTTCCTTCCACGGCGTCTCACTCATCGTGGCAACTAGTCGAACAACGCGGCCCCGCGGTGCCATCACTGATGTGACCACCTGTTCTTGGTTGACGTCGATCGTCGGCTCATCTAGCTCCACCTCATAGACGTACAAAGTGGGTCCGAGCTCTCGATAGCGTTTCTCAGCCCACTGGAATGCTGAACGAACATCGGTATTCGCCCAGACCATCAGGCGGTCGTCGCCAAGCGCAGGATCGACGGTGCCTCCCAGGAGTTCTCGCCCAATCTCCAGTCGTCGTCGCGTCCCGTGGAAGTAAGGACCTGACGGCACTGTGATGGGTTGGTCGGTCATGTCGTCAATCATGATGCGGTGTGCTTCTCATGAGATGCACCTTGTGTGGGTGGCTTGCGATGCGGACCGACTCGCTGCCTGTTATAGCGCTACGTAGCTGAGCCTCTGTTCAAAGGAGGTCGCTTCTACGGGTCACCAGTCGGGGTCCGTCCGTCGGTTTCCGCCTTCTCGCCTCTGTGGCGAGCCAGGCGATCCGGGAGAAAGTCGGGATAACTAGACCTGAGGTAGGCCACCGCCTGATCACCAGTTGGATCGAACTCGAGCTGGTTACGAACGAACTTCAGGCGATGTTTGCATTCTTCGACGATCTCGCCCCATGTCCAAGCCCAAATCCGCAGGTTGGAGTCATCCGGTTGCGATATGAGACCGTGAGGGCGACCCTTTTGATTTGCTCGACCCGACGCGTAGCTGTCCAACTCCCGAGACACGACAACGAAATCCCAGTCGGTGGTTGTCTTGTCGAAGCGCGCATCAGTGGCGACCGCCTGGGCGTAATCCTCTATTTGGCTGACTTCCTGGCGGCCGAGGACGACCTGAGGTCGCTTTATCTCAACCACCAAGTGCTCGCGGCGGTTGCGGTTGAGTTCCAGCGCTCGCCCGAACATGAAGTCGATGCGGCGGTGTCGACCCTTTTCGTCCAGAACCTGATTGGCCACGAGGTCGTCACGTCCGAGCGCCTGCAGATGCGCTTCGAGCAGTGAGGTGAGCGATCGATCGGAGACGTGGAGTGCGAGTTCCTCCCCGAAAAGCCACGGTTCATTCTCAAGAATCCGATGTAAGTGCGCCCTCTCGAGCGTCTCGACGGCAACCGTTGGATCAAATATCAACGTTTCCAGTCCAGCGAGAAATTCCAGCCGATCGGTAACCGTCTTGACCGCAGCGATGACCGACGCGAGCGAGGTTCGCTCCAGGATCTCCCGAAACTCGTCCAACTTCTCGACCGGTAGCGCCAATACCTCCTTCATGACTAGCTCCAGCGAGGATGGGTCTGCCTCGACTGCTACCTTGATCGCGTTGAGGCTGAATCGCTTGGCCGTCGGGTCCGATATCGAGTTCAGAGCGTGCTCTGCCGAAACGGCGACGTAGTTGAAGATCGCTTGGTTGGCCTGCTGGACGGCGGTGTCCGGGTCTGAGCTGTACGGATAGACCGCCTCCTCCTTCCATTGCTGGACGACATCCCTGCGCTGTTCGTCGCGCCTCTGCCTGAAGTGAGTGCGGAGCGCTTGGCGTGCAGCGTCGAGTACCGGGCCGATTTCCTCGCTCTCCCAGTCGGCCATAAGGAGAAGTGACTCGTGAGTTCGGAAACCGTCCCAGGAGATGTAGGCAGTGAAATCGAAGGCCGGAGCGTGAATCCCCGGCTCGATGACGTGAAGCGTGGCACCCTCGGCGTCGCAAAGGTAGAGCCCACGTTCGATGGGCTTGACCCACTCCAGTACTGTGAGTGTCGCTTCACCGAACTCTTCCGGGAGGTCCAGGGGTATTTCCACGGAGCTCAAGATCAACTGGTCGGGTTCGAGACGATTTCCGCGGTAGCTGACCTCCGCGTCTGGATAGGCCTTGAGGTACACGGCGAAGACAGCGCATAGCAGGTCGGCCGTGTCGTCTCGTAGCAACCGGCTGGGGCGTCTTGAGCCAGCCGACACAGTGACGCGAGTTCCGACTGGTCGCTCCGTGGGATCCGGACCCCTCCACTCGAACTGGTCGAGTCGAGCCGCCGCGATTGAAACGGTGACCAGTCGGTTGCCATCCCCCGAGCTGGTGATGGACTCCCAGACCGTCCGATCGCCTATCGAGAACGACCGCCAACGGCCCTCTCCCTTGTCCCCGTGGAGCATGCGACGCTGATTGAGCGTCCGCCGATTCGGCTGCTTCCGCTTCCACGAACCGCCAACGTGGTCGAACAGACTCTCCGCCTCAGCAGTCGAGAAGCCATGTCCGTCGTCAGTTATGACGACCTCGTCAACCGAGTCCATCGCGTTGGTGATTACGTCGACCGACACGACGCTCGATTCTGCGTCGAGCGAGTTCCAGACGAGTTCGGCGACACCCATCACCGGGTTCGATCCGGTGATCCGCGCGAGGTGGTCGTCTGCGGCGGTGACCCTTACGGTTGGCACGGGACCAGTCTGCCTGGTGCCAGTCGCGTCGCGAGTGGAAACGACGCCGGCTCCGGCTGGGAGGGACATCGGTCTCGGCCCCAGGAACATGACACACTCGTCGGAGCGGGTCCCCAGCTCTTCACCCTCCGCATGATACCAAACAGGTGTTCGCTGAGTCGGCCACCATCGCTATCGCTGCTGAGTATCGCCGGTACCTAAGCCTCCAGGAGCTCCTGATCCGGAAGGACCGTTTATCGGTCGTCTGGAACGGGCGCAGGAGGGTCGTTCCTCGGGTGGGTTGTCTGGAGAGCGGTACGCAATATCGCCGTAGTCGCGACAGTCCTGC
>PMVZ01000182.1 GCA_003166375.1 Acidimicrobiaceae bacterium
AGGAGGTCGCCGCGTGATCAGCGAGTCGGGTCGATCCACAACTTTTGACTATTCCTCCGACCGCGCCGAATACCGTGATTACGGAGCACGCGATCCGAAGGCTTCACCTGCAGACCTCGCTCGCCGGTTGGTTCATCGTCACGAACCACCCTCCCACAGCCGCGCAGATCCGCAACGCCCGCTTCATCGCCTCGGAGGTCTCCGGAATGAGCATCGAGACGAAGTCGAGCTCGCCCCCGGGGTACGAAGTGATCGATCTCGCGACGGTGTTCGGGATCGTACTCGCGCTCGCGATCCTCGCGATGAGCATCGGCCTCATCCGCAGCGAGACCGCAGGTGACCTCCGCACTCTCACCGCGACCGGGGCGAGCGGATGGACCAGGCGAACGATCACCGCTGTGACGGCCGGGGCGCTCGGATTCTTTGGGGCGGTGCTCGGCACCTTCGCGGGTTACCTGGGACTCGTCGCGTTCGTGCGATCGAACACGCTGAACGGCGGCGAGTCCGCGTTGTTCAGCACAGTACCGGTGAACAACTTGCTCGAGATCCTCGTTGTGATGCCGATCGCCGCGGCCGTCGTCGCCTGGCTGCTCGCGGGCCGGGAGCCAACCTCCCTTACGCGCCAGGCGATCGAGTGAGCCGATCTACCCGTTGCTGCGCGGCCAGGCCCTCGACTGGCGGCTTGTAACAACAAGCGTCGTGCGCGGCAAGTCGTTCCAGAGACTCCTTAGATGTTCCTGAACCGGAGCAGTCGCGAAAACAGATTGTGCGGACCGAACGACGACGTCGAGCGCACGAGCAATAACGCATATCAGACGGTTATTCCGCCAACATCACCGGACCTACTCGCAGCGCCGTAGTCTGAATGCAGCTGACCAGATCCATTAGGTCAGCCCTGATCATGTGTACCAGTCTTCACACTGACAGGGTCGGGAACACCCAGCAACAGCGCTCCGAGATCGCCCTCGAGACGGCCCTGGCCGCTCGCCCATCCCCCTATCACTACCGATTGCGTGCGGAAATTCTTCACCTTCACCCAACTCGGATCACGGCGACCGGGTCTGTAGATGCTGTCGAGCCGCTTTGCGACCACACCTTCGAGCCCGGCATCGCTCGCCGCTTCCAGCACGACCTCTCCCCCACCNNGACCGCCAGGGCCGAATGGCCGTCCAAGTGCATGAGGTCGAAGATCATGTAGGTGATGGGGATGGTCTCGGCCAGTCGACGGACGCGGCTCGGGGCTTCGGTGTTCATCCGGGGCTGCAGCGCCTCGAAGCTCGGCCGGCCGGATTCGTCGAGGACCACGATCTCGCCGTCGAGGACGACCTGAAGCGAGCCGAGCGCCTCTCCCATGGCTCTCAGCTCCGGATAGGAGGCTGTCACGTCCCGGTCGGTCCTCGACAGCGCGCGGACCCGCCCGCCCTCGACGTAGACAACGGCACGTACGCCGTCCCACTTGAACTCGTAGGCCCACTCGTCATCGCCGTCAGGGAGCTCGACAGCCGGTGTCGCCAGCATGGGGCGAACAAGGTCGGGCAACCGCTCCCAGCCCGGCGGGGCCGGCTCGATGCGGTGGATCATCCAGTTGTCGCCGTCAGTCCTGAACAGGCCGTAACGGCCCTGCACCCGAGTGCCGTGCAGCCAAACCTTGACCTCGTCGTCGCTCCAACGGCTGCACTCGTAGGTCCCGCTGTCCCAGATCTTGACGNNGGGCGAGCGCCAGCAGGCGGTTCATCCGAGGGGACCGGCTCTGGAGTCCGCTGCGGGTCGCGCTTCGCGCGGTAACGGTCGAGCGGGGTCATGAGGCCACGATGCCCCCGGGCCCTCTGCGGCCGTCAGCTCGAGCGCAACAGCTCCACAGCGGCATCGGCGGCTTCTCCTGGCGAGACCCCGAGCACCCTGGCTGCACGGCCGAGGAGCCCGTCGAGGTACACAGCCAAGTTCAGCACGAACATCACACGATCTGCTACGCGCAGCGGCACCGGTTCGCTGGCCGCGTCGAGCCCCGAGACCGACAACAGCGCCGTGCGGAGGTTCAGAATCGTGTTGACCGTCTCATCGAGGCCGAGGCCGAATCGCTTCATCCACGCGCTCAAGCCGAAGCAAAGGCTGAGCGAGGCCGTCACCTGCCCTTCGCCGGGGAGGCGGGCGATGCATTGCAAGACCTCGCGCGCGAAGTCGGTTCCTATCGGTCCAGTCTCGATTGCAGGTCCTGGCTCGGCCACAGCTCGCTCCAATGATCGGGGCTCGTGTCTTGGTGCCAGTGTCGCAAGGCGGTGTATCACTGTGGTGGATCCCAGGCATCTGAGGACAAGCTCTCGAGCGGGCAAGCGAGCTCCTCGCCTTATGGCGTTCGGGAAAGCGGCCCCCTGAGGATGAGACTGCGCGCCACCTCTGTTCAAGACGGTTGAGAGATGGTTCACTGGAGGTCTTTCCTAAGGGGGGAATCAAGATGGCCAAGGCGGTCTGGACCGGGTCCCTCAGCTTCGGTCTCGTCAATGTTCCGGTCGGCCTGTACTCGGCGACCGAGGACCGGTCTATCCACTTCAACCAGTTCCGGGCGGGCACCTCGGAGCGGATCCGGAACAAGCGCGTCGGCGAGCTGACCGGCGACGAGGTCGCGTATTCCGACATCGTCAAGGGCTACGACCTCGGAGGCGGAGAGTACGTGATCCTCACGCCCGAGGAGCTCACTTCGCTCGCCCCGGGCCCGTCTCACACCATCGAGGTCACCGACTTCGTGGAGCTCTCCGAGATCGACCCGATCTACTTCGACAAGCCCTACTTCCTCGCGCCACACGGCAAGAACGGCGACCGCGCCTACGAGCTGCTGCGCAAAGTGATGGCCGAGACGAACAAGGTGGCCATCGCGACCTTCGTGATGCGTGACAAGCAGTACCTCGTCGCCGTGAGGCCGGAGAAGTCCGCTCTGGTGCTCGAGACCCTCCTGTTCGCCGACGAGGTTCGGGACCCCGTCAAGGAGATCGAGGTCCTGCCGGTCCAGGCGTCGTTCGAGGATCGCGAGATCGAAATGGCCAAGCTGCTCATCGACTCGATGACCACGGCATGGCAGCCCGAGAGCTATCGCGATACCTACCGGGAGCGCGTAGAGGAGCTGATCGACCAGAAGTGCCAGGGAACCGTCGTCGTGAGCGAGGGTCCACGCGCCGAGCCTGCCCCTGTCGTAGACCTGCTGGCAGCCCTTCAGGCGAGCGTCAGCGCCGCCAGGGGACGCTCAGGCGTGCCAGTATCGGCCGTGGCCCAGCGAAGCCAGAAGCCGGCAGGGCGAACCGACCGTGTCCGCCGACGCGCCAGGGCCGCGGAGACCGGCGGCACGAGCCGGGCCGAGCTGGCACGTCAAGCGGCTGATCTCGGCATCGCCGGCCGATCTAAGATGAGCCGCGAGGAGCTCGAACATGCCGTCGCCGATCTGTCCGGCCGTCGGCGCCGCAAGGCATCCTGAGGGCCGGGCCGAGCAAGGAGACATGATGCCCCTCTTCGGAAAGCCGGCAGACGGCGCAGGCTCGGCTTGGGAGCCGGAGGCCGCCGAAGGCCGGCTCGCCCATACCTTCGGCGCGGACCCGACCGGGGTGTTCACGTCCGACCTGTCCGTCTCGGAGTACGTGCTGCTGGGAGAGGCCGGTTTCGAGCCGTTGGGATTCGTGATCGGGTCGTCGATCTACCACATCGGGCTTCAGATCGGGAAGTGGTCCCAGAACCAGGAGCTGCAAGTGCTCACACAGGCCATGTACAACGCCCGTGAGCTCGCCATGACCCGCATGCAGGCCGAAGCCGAGCACCTCGGCGCCGACGGAACGGTCGGTGTCGAGTTGCGGATGCAGGCGTACGTCTGGGGCCAGGACGTCCTCGAGTTCATAGCGACGGGCACCGCCGTCAAGGCGACAGGCAGCTCTTCGGGGGCGCACCGAGCTCCAGACGGCAGTGCGTTCACCTCGGATCTGTCGGTCCAGGACTTCTTCCGCCTCCTGGCCACCGGCGCGGTCCCGGTGGCTTTCGTCCTCGGGACCTGCGTGTACCACATCGCGCATCAATCGGCCTTCCAGGCGCTGCGTCAGACCGGTCAGAACCAGGAGATGACGACCTTCACCCAGGGCATCTACGAAGCCAGGGAGCTGGCCCTTACGCGGATGCAGACCGAAGCGGCCGAGGCGCGGGCTTCGGGCATCGTCGGGGTCACCGTCGGGGTCTTCAACCACGTCTGGGGTGAGCACGCAACCGAGTTCCTCGCCACCGGCACGGCGATCCGCCAGCTCGGCGACGAGCACCGACTCGCGGACACCTCGCCGAAGCCGACGTTCACCCTCGGGCTGGACGCTTGATCCCAACCCCGGCTCCGCCGGCGTCGCCATCCCGGAGCGCGAACGGCCTGGCAAAGCCCGAGCTCTGCGGCCCGAGCACCGCCGGGCGGCGGTGCTCGGGCCGCCCTCGGATAGGCTTTGTCAGACAGAGACGTGCCGAAGCTCACCAACGAGGCCTGCGATATGAGGAGGGGGCGATCGAACATCAGGCAGCCGGGAGGCTCCGGTCGATGAAGCCAGTTCCGATCGCGATCTCATCCCGGCGCCCGGCGGCGCTCTCGATGCCGACGACCGGTCCGCTCATCGACCCCTTCGGCCGCGTCCACACCGATCTCCGGATCTCTGTGACCGACCGTTGCAACCTGCGCTGTGTCTACTGCATGCCCGAAGAGGGAGTCACCTGGGTACCCCGGTCCGAGATCCTCACCTTCGAGGAGATCGAGCGGATTGCCCTGGTCGCGTACGAGCTCGGAGTCGATTCGGTGCGTCTCACAGGCGGCGAGCCACTCGTGCGAGCCAGTGTCACCGACCTCGTCGCCCGGCTCGGCCGAATCGGCTTCTCCGATCTGTCCATGACTACGAACGGGTCCGGTCTTGCGCGCGTGGCGCCGGCGCTCGCCGCGGCCGGTCTCATGCGCGTCAACATCAGCTGCGACTCGCTGAAGCCGGAGCGCTTCGCCGGGATCCGCCGCCGGGGTGTGCTGGGTACAGTGCTCGAGGCGATGGACGCCGCCGAGCAGGCCGGCTTGACACCCGTGAAGATCAACGTCGTCGTGATGGCCGGGGTCAACGACGACGAAATTGTCGATCTTGCAGGCTTTGCGCGCGATACCGGCCGCGTCGTGCGGTTCATCGAGTTCATGCCACTGGACGCCGGCGAAGCCTGGGAACGGTCCAAGGTCGTGCCTGGTGAAGAGATACTGGCACGCATCGGCAATGTCTGGCCGCTCGAGCCCGCGAGCGAACGGGCTGTCGACGCGGCGCCAGCAGATCGCTACCGTTTCGTGGACGGCCGCGGCGAGATCGGTGTCATCACGAGCGTGACACGGGCGTTCTGCGGCTCGTGCAACCGCCTCCGGCTCACTGCCGACGGGGCCATCCGCAACTGCCTGTTCGCCAACGGGGAGCACCCGGTGCGGGACGTCCTGCGGGCGGGCGGCAGCGACGCCGAGCTCGCCTTGCTGCTTCGCCAAGCGGTGTGGGCCAAGCGGGCCGGCCACGGTATCAACGACCCGTCGTTCCTGCGCCCTGCGCGGTCGATGTCGATGATCGGCGGCTGATCCGCCCTCGAGCGGGCGATCAGATGCGAAAAGCGGGCAGTGATTCCTCTGCAGACAGGTAGACCTCGACGCGTCGTTGTTGAAGCGCTGACCGCACGACTTTTCTCAAGCTGGCGATGAGCGCCTGCGCCTGTCGAGGACCGGAGAAGATGGCCCCCTGCACCTGGACCGCGGGGTTGGCCGCCGCGAGTCCTTGTACCAGCGTGCCGGTGAAGTCCACCCGCACGGTCGAAGCCATCCCGGTGAGCTCCGGAACGGCTGCACCGTTGGCGCTCGCCTTAGCGACCAATAGGTCCTCGTCGAAAGGGGGCGCTGACGTCCATGACCAGGTCCCCGAAGCCGGGACCGCCGGAGTCGGCGTTGACCGCACGATGCGATCCACGACATCGTGAAGACCGGCCGCAAGCGCTGCTGCATCGTCGAGCTTGAGAACCGCGATCTCTTGTCGCCTCGGCGCCTGGTCTTCCACCTTCACGTGCTGCAGGCCGACACCGCTCATGAGGATCCGGGCGAAGGCCGTCTTCTCGCCACCAATATCCGCCTCGCCGCCCTGGACACTGACAGCTTTGACGATGAGGTCGTCGCGCCAGGACGCCATGCCCCTGGCGCCGGAATGATCGAGTTCGCGCTTGCTGTACTGAGCCCGGGGAAGGTCTGCCATCACCGTTCACTTCGCTCGAAGATCCGAAGTCACCTTGTCTACCGGCAGGGACGGGTTCGCTGTTCACTCCGCCGAGCTCGAGCGAGCACATGAGGGCCGGGAATCAACGCTCCCCTCGGAGGCCAAGACATTGGCATGAGCAGGAGAAGATGTCAAGGGCGAGCCAAGAGGTCGTCCGGTCAGCTGGTCGGGCCGAAGCGCTCTACGCGAATGCGCTCGTCGGGAAACTCCAACAGGGCGAGCAGGCCGGTCACGTGGTCCGCAAAGCCTGACGACCCGCACACGAACGCCGTGACCCCTGGCGCCAGTGTGTGACGGAGATCCTCTTCCCCAAGACGGCGAGGTGGCCGGCCCCACGACGGCGGCGCTTCACGCGTGTACACGACCGTCGTCTCCGGACCAGGAAGCTCCTTGGCGTAGTAGAGATCGTCCGGGCGGCGAACCGACGCCACGAGACGGACGAGGTCGGAACGCCCCGATCGCCGGGCCAGGCGGAGCATCGCCATGAGGGGCACGATGCCCGATCCCCCGCCTATGAGCAGGGCCGGTGTGTCACCATGCCACACGAACCACCCCCCGATGGGGCCACGCACCTCGAGCTCGTCACCGGGGACGACCACGTCGTGCAGATAGGCGGACACTTCGCCGTCCTCGAGTCGCTCGACAGTGATCTCGATGTCCTGTGACTCGTCTGGGGGGGATGCAACCGAATAGGACCGCGAGGCCGTGTAACCGTCCTCCGCGGTCAGGCGAACCACGTAATGCTGGCCGGCAAGGTGCCCCGAGGCTTCGGAGAGCGCGAGGCGGAAGGTCTTCGCGCGCTCTGTCTCGGTCGTGACTTGCTTGACCGTCGCAACCTGCCAACGGCCAGGCTTCGGCACGTCCACCTCAGTCGCCCTGATAGCGCTGCTCGAGCCAGGGGTCACCCCGGTCGTGATAGCCGTTGACCTCCCAGAATCCCGGTTCATCGTGGTCCAAAAGCCGCAGTCCGGCAACCCACTTCACGCTCTTCCAGAAGTACAGATGCGGCACCAGCAGTCGGGCCGGGCCGCCGTGCCCGACCTCGAGCGGGCGTCGCTCGTACTCCCATACCACCCACGCCTTGCCGTCGGTGATGTCGCCTAGCGGCAGGTTCGTCGTGTAGCCGGTGTGCGAGTAGGCAACAACGTGGCTCGCTGACGGAAGTGGCACCGCACAGGCCAGCAGGGTGTCGACCGAGACCCCGCCGAAACTCACGCCAAATTTCGACCACGTCGTCACGCAATGGATGTCGCCCTCGTACGTCGCCGATTCCAAGGCGTGGATCTCGTCCCATGTCCAGGTCACCGGGTTGCCGACGAGACCCTCGATGGCGAAGGTCCACTCCGAGGTCGCAAGGTTCGGCGTCGCTTCCGCGCCGAGCACAGGCCAGTTCGAACCGATGTCGTACTGACCCGGCGGCAGCCTGGGATCGCGTGCCTCACCGCCGCGACCCTTGAAGTCCCGGTTGAACTTCACGAGACCATGCCAAAGCGGTCAGGAATGGTGTCCCCTTCGTGGTTGCTCGTTCTGGTGGCAGTGTTTCACAGTCCATTGTGCCGCTGTCACAGGTCGTAGATTGTGCGCGTAGCTGCGTGGACGGGAGGACCGATGGCCCAGGAACCTCAGCATCAGCCGGGGCGCTTCCTTCGTTTCGGGACAGTCATCGAGGAGCGGACGCTCAAGACGATTGCGGACTTCAACGACCCGAGCCAGGAGTGGCGTCGGCTTTTCTCCGAGTTGCTGGGCACCTTCTTCCTGGTCCTCGTCGCCGTCGGTGGAGGGATGGTGGGGCGAGCTTTCCCCGACACCATCAGCCGAACCGCCGCAGTGATCGCGCCGGCGCTCATGGTGCTGGCGATCATCCTTTTCATGGGCAAGGTCTCCGGCGCCCATCTCAATCCCGCCGTGAGCATCGCCTTCGCCCTGCGGGGCGACTTCCCCTGGCGACGGGTGCCGGGGTACATAGTCGCCCAACTGGGAGGCGCAGCCCTGGCGGCCTGGTTCCTCCAGGCCGTCATCCACGTCTCGGCCATGTACGGCTCGAACTACCCGGCGGCGAAGTACTCCGGGGTTGACGCCTTCTTGATGGAGGCCGTGCTCACGCTCGGGCTTGTGAGCGTGATCCTCGGCACGGCCTCGGGCGCCCAGAACGTCGGGCTCTTCGGAGCCTTCGGCGTGGGCGGCTACATCGCGCTGGCCGGTCTGTGGGCGAGCCCTATCTCGGGCGCCTCGATGAACCCGGCTCGCACCTTCGGGCCCGACGTTGTGAGCGCCCAGTTCGGCCACTACTGGGTGTATGTCGCGGGCCCGTTGGCCGGTGCGGTGCTGGCAGTCGCCGTGGCCTTCGTGCTGAGAGGGACCGGTGGTGACCCCTCCGGTTCGAAAGCCGCCCAAGGCGGCCTCTTCACGGAGATCAGGCATCCAGACCCGACTTGAACACGGCAGGCCGCGGCAGATCAGTCAACCGGTGGTCGTGGTCCGAGGTAGACGAGCTCATCGAGCACAACGTCATCTCCGTATCGAGACGTGACCTGGCCGGCTCGAGTCCAGCCGCACTTGTCGTACAAGGCGATCGCGCCTTGCTGGTGGGTCACGACGTCGAGGATCGGCCAGAGTCCCCGGGCATGAGCGTGCCTGCATGCGACCCGAGCAGGGATCGCCCTGTCCCGTGCCGTCGGTGCTGCGGAGACACGAGCAGCCGGGCGACGACGCCGAGACGATCCGCTGGCAGCTTCAGCGCCTCGCTGGCCATGGCGACGACGGCAGCGGAGCTGCTTGAACGAAGGGCCACGTGACCGATGATCTGGCCGTCCAGCTCGGCCACCCACGCCGCCAGCGCGTCGGGCGCCGTGATGAAACGGCGGAGATCGTCCGGGAGAAACACCGGATAGCAGTCCAGCTCATGAACCACGCGCGCCAGTCGCACACAATCGTCGAGGTCCGCGTCGGTCCTCTCTCGCACCGGCATCGAGAAACCATCGCACAGATCGGCCGGGCACAGGCGCACAGCCACAAGCTGGTCCGACCAGGCCATAGCATCGGAGCCCATGGGCCTGGAGAAGTGGATGGGCGCCCTTCACGAGCGCAATTTCCGCCTCTACTTCCTTGGCCAGTTGACCTCCGCGATCGGCACCGGAATGACGCCGGTGGCGCTTTCGTTCGCAGTGCTGGCGCTGCGCCATGGGTCTGCGTCCGACGTCGGCACGGTGCTGGCAGCCCAAACGGTCCCCCTCGTGGTCTTCCTGCTCGTCGGTGGGGTCGCGGGCGACAGATTCGGCCGGCGGCGCGTGATGCTGGGTGCCGACGTCCTTCGAGCCTCGGCTGAGACAGCGCTCGGGGCTTGGATCCTCTTCGGGCACCCGCCTCTTTGGGGCTTCCTGCTTCTCCCCGCGCTCGTCGGAACAGGCACGGCGTTCTTCATGCCGTCGCTGACCGGGCTCATTCCCCAGATCGTCCCCAGCGACCGCCTGACCCAAGCCAACGCACTCAACGGGCTGACGTTCTCGATAGGTGCGATCATCGGGCCATCGGTCGCGGGCGTCATCGTCGCGACGGCCAACCCGGGTTGGGCGATCCTCGCAGACGCCGTCTCGTATGTCTTGAGCGTCTGCTCGCTCGCGGCGCTTCGCCTCGGGCCGGTCACAGAGGCGAGCTCCGGCTCGTTCTACGACCAGCTGCGACGTGGGTGGCACGAGTTCTGGTCGCGAACCTGGCTCTGGGCAACTGTCATGGTGGCGTCGTTCTCCAACATGGCCATGATGGCGCCGTTCCTCGTCCTCGGTGCCCTGATCTCGAAGGAGTCGCTCGGCGGCGCGACCGCTTGGGGGACGATCCTCGGTGCCGAGGGCGCCGGCGCCGTCGTCGGTGGCGTCGCGATGCTGCGGCTGCGCTTTAGCCGGCCGCTTGTCGCGGCGGCGATCACGCTGCTCGTCTGGCCCTATCCCCTGCTGGTTCTCGCCTATCGCGCCCCTGTGCCCGTCATTGCGATCGGTGCGTTCTTGGGCGGGGCTGCCTTCGCTGTCTTCGACACGCAGTGGCAGACGACCATGCAGCGGGAGATCCCTGCCGAAGTGCTGTCGCGTGTGAGTGCCTACGACTGGTTCGGATCGCTCATCTTCCTCCCGCTCGGCTATGCGATTGTCGGGCCGATTGCGTCCGTGCTCGGGATCCACGCCATGTTCATCATCGCCAGCGCCTCTTTGATCGTGGGGATAGCCGTCATCCTTCTCATCCCGTCGGCGCGACAGATACGCGCGAGCACCGGCGCGAACTAGCCCGAGGCTTTTCCCGGGTATCGCAGGCTTCTCACGAACGGGTGGCTTTACTGGTGCGACAAACCGCGTCACGATGGGGCTTCTTATGATGTTGCGTTTGCGTTTTCACTACGGGCTTCACCATGGCCCGCGCGTCTTCGCTTTGCTCTTGCTCGTGCTTGTTATCGCGGCGCTGGTGGTCGGCGTCGTCGCCCTGGTCCGAATGCGGAGGCTCCCGGCCCCGCGCTTGCAAGCCGGATCATGGCCGACCCAGGTCTCGCGAGTCGACCCCGCTCTCACCGAGCTACGCCTCCGGTACGCGCGTGGCAAGTTGAGCTGGGAGGACTACGCACAAAGGACGGCGAACCTGGGCTTCTCGGTCAATCCCGGTCCGGGGCCGTACATAGACCCGAACCAGCCGCCCCCGGCCTCGTAGGAGCCGGCCTTCCAGCCCTACGGTGCCGGCATCGCGCCCGTCAAGGCTGAACGAAGGTCACTACGATCCGCGGAGACGGCGAACGAGACGATCGACTGGTGAGCATGAGAACTTCCAAATTGCACGAGCACTCATCGTGGCGGGCACGTGGCACACAGATGGTGACCGAAGCATCGCTTGGCCGGCACGCATGCCGTGGCGTCGTCCTCGGTGCCCTCGCGCTCGTCGCGGCGGCTTGCAGCTCGCCTGCTGCACAGGTTCAGGCCGTGCACCACCACCAGGTGGCCAAGCACAAGCCACCTGTCGTGGCAACGACCTTCTCTGGGCCAGATGGTGTCGAGGCCAGCTGGGTCGTCGCCGAAAACCGGCGCCCGGGGACCATGGCCTGGAAGATCACGCCTGGTACTCCGTCGGGTATCGCGGGGTTCGCCCCCACGACATATGCCGCGATCGGAGACAGGGTGAAGCTGTACGTGTCCACCACGGCAACCCGATTTCACATCGATGCCTACCGCATGGGCTACTACCAGGGGTTGGGTGCGCGTCTCGTCTGGCAATCCCGTGAGATCCCCGGACACGAGCAACCAACGTGCTCGCTGACTACAGGGATCAACATGGTCGCATGCGACAACTGGACGCCGACGCTCACCATCGCCGTGACGTCCGCGTTCGTCCAAGGTAACTACCTGCTGAAGCTCGTGGGCAGCGGTGGCCAGGAGAGCTACGTCCCGCTCACAATCTGGGACCCGACTTCCTCGGCCACGTACCTTGTGAAGAACGACGTCTTCACCTGGCAGGCCTGGAACCCTTATGGAGGCTACGACTTCTACGCCGGTGAGGGCCCTTGCCCCTCGGACGTGTACCCGCTTTGCTCGCGGGCACGGATCGTCTCTTACGACCGGCCCTATGCCTATGGGCAAGGCGCCGGCGACTTTCTCGGAAGTGAGTACCCCTTCGTGCGCTTCATCGAGCAGCACGGGCTGGACGTCGCTTACGTCACCGACGTCACCGTCGAGGAGCACCCGGGCGTCCTGCTCCACCACAAGACCTTGCTCTCCCTCGGTCACGACGAGTGCTGGTCGCTGACCGAGCGACAGGCGGCAGTGGCAGCCGAAAAAGCCGGCGTCAACATGGTGTTCTTCGGTGCGAGCGCGATCTTGCGTCATGTCCGCCTCCAAAGCTCCCCTCTCGGTCCCGACCGCGAGGTGGTCGACTATCGCGACGCAACCGAGGACCCCCTCAACGGCGAGGGGAACCCCCTACAGGTGACAGGTAACATCTGGGCCAGCCCGCCGGCAGACTGGTCCGAGGTCGGGTTCGTAGGAGAGAACTACGTCGGTTTCGTCGAGCCCGGCAACAGACCGGTCCCCTTCGTCGTAGCTGACGCGAGCGCGTGGATCTTCGAGGGAACCGGGCTGAGCGACGGCTCGAGCGTGCCCGGTGTCATCGCCACCGACCTCGACGAGTTCGATCCGTACGACTATCCCACCGATGTCGAGATCCTCGGGCACTCGCCAGTCCCTTTGAGAATCGCCATGAGCGATCAGGGCGACTCGCAAGGTTTCCTCTACTCCGACATGACCTACTGGAGCGACCCGACCAGCCACGCTGGCATCTTCGACAGCGGGACCACCAACTGGGTCCCCTCGCTCGCGCCCTGCTCAGTTGCAGCCCGGTCATGTCCCGCTCCCCTCGTGGGCGAGATCACCGGCAACCTTCTCGCCCTGTTCGGCAAGGGCCCGGCCGGGCGCTTCCAGCCCTCCAAAGCGAACTGGAGGCAGATCTACAAGCCGGCTAGCTGAGGCGACTCTGCGCGGCCACTGCGATCGTGCCCCGGCCAACGTGGGTCCCGATGACGGGGCCGAGCCAGCCGACGCTGATGCGGTCCCTCGGGAACAAGGCGGCGAGAAGCCCGACGAACGAATCGACGTCGGGGGCAGCCGCGTGCACGACGGCCAGGCGCTCGAGCTCTTCAACGTCGCGTACCTTCGAGGCGAGGCGCTCGAGGGAGCGGGAACGGGTCCGAGGACGGGACTCGAGCTCGAGAACACCGTCTCGGAGCTCCAGGACCGGCTTTATGTCGAGCAGACCGCCGAGCAGTGCCTGGGCCGATCCGAGGCGTCCGCCCTTGCGCAGGTTGTCGAGGGAGTCAAGTGCTCCGAAGAGCTGCAAGCTCCGCCTGCTCGCAACCGCTGCTGCCACGACGGCCTCGAGGTCCCCTCCCGCTTCAGCGGCGGCCACAGCATCGAGAACGGTAAGCCCCTCGGCCATCGTCGCGAACAGCGAGTCGACGACTCGGACTCGGATCCGATCTGTCACGCTCTCGGCCCCGATGACAGCGGCCTGGTACGTCGCAGACAGCTTCGACGAGAGCGTTATGCACATGATGCCTTCCGCGCCCGCGTCTGCGAGCGCCGAGAACGTCTCCTTGAACGCCCCGGGCGAGGGCGCGGAGGTCTCGGGCAGCTCCGCGATCTTGGCTGATCTCTCCCAAAACTCCTGGGGCGACCAGGTCGAGGTGATCTCCGGTCCGAACGAACCGAGCCGGACGTCGAGGTGCACGACGCTCACGCCGTGCTCGGCAGCCACTGCGCTGTCGAGATCTGCGCCACTGTCGGTGACGACGCGGATCCGAGCCTTGGGTACTCCGCCCAGCGGTTGAATGGCGCCTCCGGCGCCGCCTCGAGGCCGATCAGCTGCTGGGACTTCTTCCGGCATTCCTCGAGCTCCGTTCTGGCGTGTTCGACACGATACTTCCATTAACCGGAGGAAGTCCTCCATTTTCATCGGAAGGCTAACACGTAACTGGAGGGTGTCCTCCGGTTGCCGTTACACTGAAGCGGTGATCGAGACGTCGGACCGGGGCCGTCCGGCCAGAGGCCCGGGCTCGGCCATCGTGGCCGGTGCCGAGGGCTCCCCGAGCCTGCGGGCCGACGCCGAGCGCAATCGGGAACGGATAGTCGCCGCGGCCCAAGAAGTATTTGCCGAGTGGGGCCTGAACGCCGCCTTGGAGAAGATCGCCCGGCGAGCCGGCGTGGGCATCGCCACGCTCTACCGACGATTCCCCACCAGGGCCAACCTCATTGCAGCCAGCTTCGAGCGAAAGATGGCGGACTACGCGGCCGCCGCCGAGCACGCGCTCGACGACCCGGACCCGTGGGCCGGCTTCTGTTGGCTGATCAACAGGATCTGCGCCATGCAGGCCGCCGACGCTGGGCTCAAGGACCTCATCACCATGAGGTTCCCGACCTCCTCGCCAGCCGAGGAGCTTCGGAGTCGCGCCCTGCAGAACCTGGAACAGCTCATCGGACGAGCACAGCGGCAAGGCGCACTGCGCTCCGACTTCGCTTCTACGGATGTTCCCATGCTGCTGTTCGCGAACGCCGGCGTCGTGACCGCGACACGCGACAGTGCGCCCGACATGTGGCGGCGGTTCACCGCCTACATGATCGACGCCTTCCGCGCCGAGCATGCCGGCTGCCCCGAGGGTCCTGAGCGAATCTGAGCCGGCGAGCGGTGCATGGTTTCCCCGCGGTGTCGTCCTCGAGACCTCGGGCTCGCTGTTCGAGGTCGTGACGCTCCGGTCGCAGGGCTCCGGTGATCAGAGATCGCTACCGTGGACATGTGGTGACGACAAGGCGGTCGGCGAGATGAGTGGTTCTCGCAAGCACAACTGGACGATCGGGACCCTCGCTGGGGCCATCGCCGCAGCCGCGCTCGTTGGCGGCTCCGAGTTCGGGAACGTCCACAGCTCGCAGCTCCACCCAAAGCTCGTCGCCTGGATCAGCGCAGCCATACTCCTCGTCTCGGGTGTCATCGCCACGCGGCGAATCGCCTCCGTCCTCGGCCACCTCGTCACGCAGCGATCGATCGCGGCGGCCGGGGCAGCAGTGCGGCTGCTCGCGACCGGCATCGGCTACGTCGTGGTCGTCTTCGCCGTGTTCGCGGTGCTCGAAGTGTCCATCGATCATCTTCTCGTCGGTGCAGGGCTCGCCGGGATCGTGCTCGGCATCGCGGCGCAGCAAAGCCTTGGAAACGTCTTTGCCGCGCTGGTGCTCCTCCTCGCGAGGCCTTTCAGGGTTGGCGACCACATACGGATCCGCTCAGGAGCGCTCGGCGGGATATTCGACGCCTGGGTACTCGAAGTCAGCCTGACGTACGTGACGGTGCGCACCGACGATGGGGAGCTCAAGATACCCAACTCGGCCATGCTCGCCGCCGGTGTCGGCCAACTCCCACGCGCTGCAGGGGACCAGGTCAAACCGCGTACCGACACCAGCCAACAGCCGGACCTCGACAGTTCCGGGCCTAAGCGTCAAATGCCGTAGGCTCTCGGTTCTCAACAGCAGCGCGGCCTTCTTTCGGGCTGAACAACTGAATCGTGGTGGCGCTAGATGACCGTCAGCCGGTCTGCGGAGTTCGAGGGCTTACCAGCGGAGTTCTCGGTAGCCGTGCTTCTCGCCGCTGTCGTTGACTCGAGTGAAGACGCGATCGTCTCGCAGCGCCTCGACGGCACGATCATGAGCTGGAGCCCATCTGCCGAACGCCTGTATGGCTGGAGAGCGGTGGAAGCCATCGGCCGGAACATCGAGATGCTCGTGCCCGAGGCTCGGCGAAAGGAGCTCTCCGCGATCGCAGCCCGCCTCGGCCGGGGCGAGCGAGTCGTGCACCTCGAGACAGCGCGAACCCACAAGGACGGCTCCGAGGTTCAGGTATCACTGACGATCTCACCGATTCACACCTCCGACGGGCGCGTCGTCGGGTCTTTGGGCGTCGCTCACGACATCAACGAGCAGCAGCGCTCGGAGGAGACTCGCGCGCTGCTCGCAACGATCGTCGAGAGCATCGAGGACGCCGTCGTGAGCGTCGACATGGACGGGCGCGTGACGAGCTGGAACCGAGCCGCCGAGCGCCTCTACCGCTACAGCGCCGCAGAGATGGTCGGGCGCTTGTACGGCGAGATACTCGACAAAGAAGCGCTCGAGGACTTCAAGCAGGTATTCGCCAGGGTGGCGGCCGGGGAGCGCTTGAGCCACCACGAGACGGCGCGGACACGGCGCGACGGCACGAACTTCGAGGTATCGATGAGCCTGTCGCCGATCCTTGCCCCAAACGGCTCGATCGTCGCGGAGGCCGCGATCCTGCACGACATCACCGAGCGCAGGCAGCGCGAGCGCGATCTCGCGGAGAGCCGGACCCTGCTCGAGCAAGCCGAGCGCGTCGGGCACATCGGTGGGTGGACGTCCGGGGTCGCCCCGAATGCACCGGTGACCTGGACGAGAGAGGCGTACCGGATATTCGGGGTCGCCGAGCGTCCCAAGTTGACCTCGGTGGACTTCTTCGAGAGGGTCCACCCAGAAGATCTTCCTCGCGTCCAAGCGGCGGAGATCGCGGCGATCGCCGGGGGACCTCGCTTCGAGCTCGAATATCGGATCGTGCGCCCGGACGGAACGCAACGCTGGGTCTTCTCAGCGGCGGATATCGTCACTGACGAGAGCGGAGCCACGGTCGAGCTGGCCGGCGTAATGCAGGACATAACGGACCGTCGCGAGGCTGAAGAGAAGGCACGGGGCGTCGAACGCCAGCTCCGCATGCTCGCCGAGAACTCGCGGGACCTCATATTCCGCTACCGGATCCTCCCAGATCCAGGCTTTGAGTTCGTGAGCCCGGCATCGGTCGCGATCACCGGGTACACGCCGGACGAATTCTACGCCCAACCTGAGCTCATCAACCGCCTGATCGACCCCGGCACTCGTGACCTCTGGCCGGCGCGCGTGCGTTCGGGCCGTGTCGAGACGGCCGTCGATCTCGAGCTCGCGCGCAAGGACGGCTCCAAGATCTGGGTCAACCAGAGCCTCGGCGCCATGCTCGACGCGAACGGGCAAGTCATCGGAATGGACGGCATCACTCGTGACATCAGCGACCGGAAGGCAGCAGAACTGCGCCTCGAGCACGAGGCCCTCCACGATCCCCTCACCGGGCTGCCCAACCGGGTGCTGGTCATGGACCGGATCGAGCACGGGCTGTCGCGCGCCTCCCGTGAGAACGGGTCGGTTGTGTTGCTCTTCGTGGACCTGGACCGGTTCAAGGTCTTCAACGACACACGGGGCCACGGGTTTGGCGATGCCGTGCTGAGAGCCGTCGCCTTCAGGCTGGTCGCCTGCTCGCGCTCCGCGGACACCGTGGGCCGGTTCAGCGGGGACGAGTTCGTCGTCGTGTGCGAAAAGCTCCTCGTCGCGACCGATGCGATCAAGATCGCGGACCACATGCTGGACTCGTTCGCTGCCCCCTTCGACATAGACGGCGAACAGGTGCACGTGACGGCGTCGATCGGCATCGCCACAGGCAAGGCGGGCGAGAGCGGCGACAAGCTGCTGCGCGACGCCGATCTCGCGATGTACCGCGCCAAGGATCTCGGCAGGGCACGCTACGAGGTGTTCGACGACAATTTGCGGGCCGAAGCCGAACGGCGCTCCATGGGCGAGGCGGGCCTGCGTCGCGCGCTCGACAACCACGAGTTTGCACTCGTGTTCCAGCCCGTGTGGTCGATGGTCGAGGAGCGTTTCGTCGGCGCCGAGGCGCTTCTGCGATGGCATGACCCGGACCGGGGGACGGTCGGCCCAGCGGACTTCATCCCGGTTGCAGAGGACTGCGGGCTGATCGTCCCGATCGGCGAATGGGTGCTTGAACAGGCGTGCAAGTCACTCGCACGCTCCAACCGGACCGTTCCTGGACAGACAGCGTGCACGATGTCGGTCAACGTCTCTGCCATGCAACTCAGGTCTCGCGACTTCACGCGTCACTTGGAGGAACTGATCTCAACGACCGGCGTCGAACCGAAGCTGCTCTGCCTGGAGATCACCGAGTCCGTGCTTATGGGGGACGTCGACTACTTCTCCAAGGTGCTGCATCAGCTGCGGGCCATCGGGACGCGACTTTCCATCGACGACTTCGGCACCGGGTATTCGTCGCTCGCCTACCTGCGCGGATTCCCGGTCGACGAGCTCAAGATCGATCGGTCCTTCATCGCCAACCTGGACTCTGACCCCTACGACGCCACCCTCGTGGCGGCAGTGATCGCGATCGGCGACGCGCTCGGCCTCCGCGTCGTTGCGGAGGGCGTCGAGACCGCCGAAGAGCTCGCCTCAGTCCGTGATCTCCGATGCCAGTACGCGCAAGGGTATTTGTTCGCGCGCCCGTGCAGCTTCGACGACTACATGGAGTACTTGAAGGACGGGCGACCAGCTCACGGCGGCTGAAGGAGTCGTTGGGCCAGCCATCAGCGGGTCTGCGGCTTGGTGATCGGGCCTTCGGGGCTCGGCGTATGGCCTGAGCCGGCCGGTTCGCCGCGGTCGTCGCCCCGGTATCGGGCTTGTCTCTCAGCCGGCCGTCGTGAACAGCGTCACACCTTCGTGGCACTTTCGTTTCGATTCGTACATCGCAGCGTCCGCCTGAGCGAGAAAGGCATCGGCGCTGAGCGCTCCGGAGGTCCACGCGACGCCCACGCTGGTCCGCAGCTCCACAACACCGGGCCCGACGTCCACCGTGGCCATTGTCGCCGCCGCGACGCGCTCGGCGATCTTGACGGCTTGAGCGGAGCTTTCGACCCGCGGGCAGATCACAAGGAACTCGTCGCCACCAACACGGCCGACGGCATCGAACCTCCGCGCGGCGCCACGAAGACGGCCGCCGACCGCTGCAAGAAGGCTGTCGCCAGCCGCGTGCCCGAAGCGGTCGTTCACGGTCTTGAAATGGTCAACGTCGACGTAGATGACGGCGTTCCCCTCTCCGGGGGCCTTTGGCGCAGTGGTCATCCGCTCCACAAGATCGAGTGACGCCTCTCGATTCAAACACGAAGTGAGCTTGTCGACCGACGCCTTTACTTCGAGCTCGTGATGAAGTTGAGCACGGTCGGTCACATCGCTGAGACATCCGACCGCGCCAGTCACGACGCCCGCCGTGTCAGTCAGTGCACGCAAGCTGAGCGCGCACACTCTCTCGGTGCCGCCAGCCAGCGGCGCGTCGTGCGGGAAACGAAGGCGTATCTCGACGTCATCAGCCGGCCGACCGTCAAGTACACCGGCGAGCACTGCCTCAAACACTGGTCGGTCCTCGACCACGACAGATGACGCCAGCGCTGCCACAGAGCCCGCGGACAAGTCACCCACGATCGTGTGCATACGATCGTTGGTGAACGCAACGTGGCCCTCCAGGTCGATCTCGAACAGACCAACCGGAACAGATTCGGACAACCGGCTCAACAGCTGCTCGCGAGACAGGAGCCTCGTTATCTCCTGCTCGGCCTCCTTCTGCGCCGTGATGTCGCGAACCAGGAGGCAGAACCTTCTCGAAGAGCCCTCCGACCCGGCGATCGGAGCGACCCTGCCCCGGAACCACCGCGTACCCGCGGGGACCTCGAGGCAGTACTCCCAGATCTCCGGGCGGCCCGTCTCGCCGACACTTGCAATGATCTGCTTCAACCTGAGGCCGACCTCCTCGCTGATGGCCTCGGCGTGTGTCCGGCCGAGCAGCTGGCTCCGTGGCGCGATCAGCAAGGCGTCATTAGTGGTCCAGATCCCCAGGTAAGTGCCGTTCTCATCGAGTTCGAACACAAGATCGTCGAGAGAGGACAAGAGCGTCTCAAGGCGAGCCTCACTCTCCCGCAAAGCCTCGACAGCCTGCTGAGATTCGCTCATGTTTGTCACCACGTCCTGCCAACAATGAGGAGCACGGTCGCTCATACGCACGAACGTCACTTCATGGTACATCGAACCGTGTGACCATCTGCAGCCGCGATCAGATACCTGGCCAGCAGCGATACGGACCGCTTGCCAGGAGACTGTCGACCCGCGACCGAAAACCGCCATTGAAATCACCGGCTCCAACGACCAAATAGCCCCACTTCAGCGCCACTGGACACACGCGGGTCCAGCGAATCAGTCGCAATCCAAGCCTCGGCCCGGCAACGCGCCAAGAACAGCTCCACGCGCCAAGAAGGACGCTATCTGACCTGTTCACGCCCCGAAGCTTTGCTCCCACTGTTCCCGCTGGGCGCTGCAGGATGTTAGCCGGTCACGGCTCGAGCGAAGCGCCCGAAGTTACCGAGGAGGCGGTCAATGTCGGAGCTGTCGTGCTGGACCGAGATGAGCCACTGCTCGGTCTTGCCCCAGGGAGGGAGGAATACCCCACCGTTGTGCTGGAACAACCAGTGGGCGTGGTTGTACCTGTCGTCGATCTCGAGGAATTCGCGGTAGTCGCGTACCGTCTCTGTCGAGAACGTGACGCAACCCTTCGCCCCGACCGACACGACGTGGGCGGGCAGGCCGACCTCGGCAATCACATCGCTGAGCGCTTGGTCGATCCGCGCGCGGAGCGCCCCGATCTCCTCGTAGGCGTGCTCGGTCGCGATCTCCTCCAGCATGGCGCGGCCCGCAGCGACCGAGAGCGGGTTCCCGTTGAACGTCCCGACCATGTTGTAGATGCCTTTGGCCACGTAGCTCATGACCTCCTGTGTGCCTCCCACCGCCCCGAAGACGAGACCGCCACCAATCGCCTTGGCCAGGCAGACGATGTCCGGTGTGGTCCCGTAAGCCACTGTGGCCCCTCCGGGACCGACGGTGAGACCGGTCTTCACCTCGTCGAAGGCGAGCAGTGCCCCGTGCTCGTGGAGCACCTCCTTCAATCCGGCCAGGTATCCCTCGACCGGCAGGATTATGCCTGCATTCATCATGATCGGCTCGATGATCATGCCGGCGACTTGACCGGGGTTCTCCTCGAGCAGACGCCGGACGCTGCCGACGCTGTTGAACGAAGCGATCTTCGTCAAGGCCAAAATGGCCTCCGGGATGCCCGTGCTTGCCGGAGCCCCGACAGGCCGGTCGGCGGGGCCAATGTCATCAGCCTCGGGCGTTACCGAAACTTGGACCGAGTCGTGGTGCCCGTGGTAGCAACCCTCGACCTTGATGATCAGGTCACGACCGGTGATCGCCCGCATGAGATGCACTGCGTCCATGGTCGCCTCCGTGCCCGAGTTGGTGAAGCGCCACAAGGGCAGGCCGAAGCGACTCCTCAGCTCCTCGGCCACGATGATCGCGTCCTCGGTCGGCTGGGCGAAGTGGGTGCCCCGGACGACCCGGCGGCACACAGCCTCGACGATCGCCGGGTGAGCGTGTCCGGCCAGACCCGCGCCGTAACCACCGTGCATGTCAACGTATTCGGTACCGTCGACGTCGTAGATCTTCGAGCCGGCGCCGTGGCTGATCCAGACTGTTTGGGGGCGCGTTATCTGCCAGCTCGAGGTCACACCACCGGCGAGGACGCGGACTGCACGTTCGCTGAGCTGGCGGGACCGGGGCTGGCGGTCGAGGAAGATCTGCTCTTGCTCGGCGACGGCGGCGTCCAACCGTCTGTCGACCTCCTTGCTGGTCGCTCGCGTGGACTTGGGCAATTGGACTGCCATTGGTATCTCTCCGTTCGGGCGGCACCGGTGTCCGTCCGGCGCCGTCGCCTCTCAGCTCTGTTGACCAAACGCCCGGCTTCGACCGGCCACGGTTCGCCACTCCTGGCGGCGCGGCACGCGGCCTCGAGCACGTGGATGGCGTGTTCTGCACTGGGCTCTGAGCCTACCGTGCGGAAAGGTTCTCAACTCTGGTGCGTCGAAGCGGACGCGATCACCAGCCTGGAAATTCCACCCCGTGGTCGCCCAGCCGGAGCTGCAGTCACCGGCAGAATCCATCGGATGTGAACTAGATTCGGTGGCTAATGAGGTCGGCGACTGACGGGTGCCTGGGAAGACTTTGGAGCAGCTGAATCGGGACGAGGAGCGCTTCGGGAACCGGCTCTTGGCCGGATTACTCGACGATCTTCCCGATGTGGTTATCGTCCTTGACCCACAAGGCCTGGTTCAGTGGGGAAACCGCGCCGCGGAGGGCCTGTTCGGTCGGACACTCCAAGACTCGATCGGGCTGCCGGCACTGGACCTCGTCCACCCTGAGGACGTGGAGCTCGTCCTACGGTCCCTGACGAGCGTGCAGCGCAAGCAAACGGGCACGCTCATCGAGGTTCGAGTCAAGACCGGTACGGGATGGCGACTCCTCGAGGTGATCGGCACGCCGATCGCGTGGCTCGGGGCTCCGGCGGTGCTCTTCGTCATGCGAGACCTGACAGAACGACGACGGTTTGAAGTCGCTCACAATGAAGAGGCCCACCTGCGATCCCTCGTGCACAACGCGGCGACGGTGACATTCCTGGTTTCACCCACGGGAGTGGTGGACTCCGTCTCCGGTGCGCTCAGCCGGGTGTTGGGGCACGATCCTGAGCTCGTAGAAGACAGGCCCCTCGCCGAGCTCGTGAGCGAGGCCGACCGTCCCGAGCTTCTAGACGCGTTCGAACGTGCATCGCTTGGGGCGTGCGCTTCGAACCCGGTGACCGTCACCTTGCGGCTTGTCCGCCATGCAAGCAGCGAGACCGTGCCGTTCGAGCTCTCACTGGTCAATCTGCTTGACGATCCGATCGTCAGCGGGTTCGTGGTCTCTGCTCACGACATCACAGCCCGAGTCGCGGCCGAGCTGGAGCTGCTCCAGACCCTCTCGCTGCTCACCGCCACGCTGGACTCCACCGCCGACGGCATTCTCGTGGTCGACCGCGCTGGCAGAATCTCGAGCTTCAACAATCAATTCGCCGAAATGTGGCGACTGCCCGACTCAATTCTGGCGACGCGAGATGACGCTGTGGTGATCTCATTCGCCATAGATCAGTTGGCCAATCCGGAGGCGTTTCAGGCGAAGGTGGCTGAGCTGTACGCCAACCCCGAAGCCGAGAGCAGCGACACGTTGGAATTCACAGACGGTCGAGTGTTCGAACGTTACTCAAGACCACAACGTGTGGACGGCACCGCCGTCGGGCGCGTGTGGAGCTTCCGTGACGTGACCCAGCGCAAGCGCACCGAGGAGGAGCTGCGCGAAAGCGAGCAGCAATTCCGGCAGGTCTTCAACCAGGGACCGATCGGAATTGCCCTCGTCGACCTCGACTCGCGGATCATGAACGCGAATCGCGCGCTGTGCCGCTTCGTGGGACGTACGAGGAACGAGCTCGTCGGAGCCACTTTCGCATCCTTCGCCCACCCCGACGACGCGGACAAGGAGTCCGAGCTTGCACGGCAGCTGTCGGCGGAGATGATCCCGAGCTATCAGACGGAAACGCGCTTTGTCACAGATGTCGGTGAAGTGGTCTCCGCAAACGTGACCGCTTCTGTCATCCGGGGGGAGCACGGCGCTCCGATCTATGGCTTGCGCATCGTGGAAGACATCACCAAGCGCAAGCGCCTCGAACGCGAGCTCGTGGCGCACGCGACGACCGCGAGCAAGCTCCTGGCGAGCGTCACACCGAGGGAGACCGAGATCCTCGCACTCCTGTGCGATGGTTACACGGCCTCGAGGATTGCCGAGCGACTCTCGGTCTCTGTCCGGACTGTGGAGTCGCACCTCGCGAACGGCTACCGAAAGCTAGGAGTTCGCACTAGGGAGGATGCCGCGGCCGAGTTCGCGCGCTTGACCCTGGCCGTCACCGACCTCAAGAAAGGACTTCCAGGGAGCGCCTCCGGTAAAGAGTACGGAGAAGAATTCGGTACATTACTGGCGAAATTCCCGTACGTAGGGACCTCAAGGACCTAGAAATCCCGTCGACATTTCCAAAGTCAGCGCTTCGAGAAGGAGCGCTTCAAGACTTGGAACGGGAGGTCCGGCATGTCGGTGACAGGTTTGGTACGCACGAGTGGCTCGCTTCATGCCAGTGGGAAGCGCAGCGGGTCCCGAGCCCGGTGGACCCGCAAGACGAAGGTGGTCAGCGCGGTGGCCGGTGCCCTGCTCGCAGGAGGCGGCGCCTACGCGGCGACGAATTGGGCCGTCGGGCTCGCCGGTGGCTCGAGCGGCGAGGCCCAGTCGGCGACCGTGTCCAACCTGACCATCTCGGCGGTCGCCACACCTGCGGCCGCCAATGTCATGTACCCCGGTGGCAACGGTGACGTCGTCCTCACGATCTCCAACCCGAACTCGTTCCCGGTCACCGTCACCGGCGTGAACCTGCCGACCAACACGACATACGCCGCCGGGTACACGACAAGTGGCCTCTCGACGGCCCAGACGGGCTGCTCCAGCTCTACGAGCGATGTCATCTGGAACTACTCGACCACGACGAGCGGCAGCTCGCACAACCTCACGACTGCGGTCACCGTCGCGCCGTCGGGCCAACCCGGCAACCCGCTGACGGTCACGCTCACCAACGACGCCAGCATGACCGTTGCCGCCCCGTCCGCGTGTGAGAACACCTTCTTCTCGATGCCGGCCCTGACCGGTGTCACCGCCAGCGGTGGCGCCGCAACAGCCACGACCAGCCCGGCCACCGACAGCTGGACGAGCTGATCGCCCAAGAGACAGCGGCGCGAGCAAGGACCGCGAACGTTGGCCCCGACGCCACTCGCGCCGCTGTCTGCGGCGATTCTCGTCGCAGCGTTCCTGATCTCGGTGGCCCCCGCCTCCGCGTCGAGCTGGGCGCTCGCCCTCAAGACCGGTAGCACCGCCGAGGCCCAGGCCCAGCCGGCGCCCCCGGCGCCCGCCAGCGCCTCGGCCGCGTGCGTGTCGTCCACCGTGGCGAAGGTGACCGTCACGTGGAGCGCGGTTGTGCACGCGACGACCTACACCATCTACAAGTCGACGACGACCTCGACGGGCTCGTACTCGTCAACTGCAACCGGGGTGACCACCACGACCTGGACGAGCGGGACGCTCACAACAGGCAACTACTACTTCAAGGTGGCGGCATACGTGGGCTCCAAGTGGCTGGGCGCGCAGTCGGCCGCCACCGCTGAGAGCACGATCGCCACCAACAGCTGCGTCCAGCCGTGAAACGCGAGGCCAAGAGTGAGCCGTCATGGCCGAATACCGGTGAAATGCCCACCTTGGCCACCCTGGCTCGTCTGTCCGCCAGTGCCACCGGCCAGCGACCCGAGGTCCCCGGCGCCGGGGCCGGGAACGTGACGACCGTGGAACCCTTCCAATTCGGGCGCGCGGCGCGAATGAGCGACAGGCCTGCAATCGTCCGAGCAAGACCGGACGACTGCAGGGTGAAGTTCTGCGAAATCGAAGCCGAGCGGAACAATCTACGTGCCGATCTCGCCGAGGCCCTCGAACAGGTCGAACATTGGCGCACTCTTGCCGAGTACCGCGGGAGCCGGCTGGTGGAACGGCAAGAAAGGCAGACAGGCGACCGCTGCTAGGCCCGCCAGGTCGAAGCCCCGGCGCAACACTGCAGTTCCGCACGTCGTCGTTGCAGGAGGCTAAGCCCTGGGTCGATAGCCACGACGACTCTTCGCCCGCGCAATCCATCTGGATACTTCTCCCGTATTACCTCGCGACCAGACCAACCTGTGGGGAGGAATTCGCGTGAAAACTACTTCGTCGAGCCCAACAACCAGGACGCGCCGGCGCCTCGCAGTGGCAGGCGTAATCGTCGCGGCTGCGATCGGCGGGATCGTCACCGTGCCCTTGTTCGCCGGAGCGCAGCAAGCAAGGCAGTCGAGCTCGAGCTCGAAGTCGACGCTCCAAGAGCGCAAGGTCGGCAAGTATGGCGAGGTGCTGACGAACTCGGCCGGTTACTCGCTGTATGTCCTCAGCACCGAGTCCAAGGGCAAGCTGCACTGCACGAGCAGCTCGTGCCTCGGAGGCTGGCCGCCGCTTCTCGTTGCCAAGAACACCATGATCACCGTCGGCTCTGGCGTTGAGGGCAAGATCTCCCACGTCACGAGAGGATCCCAATGGCAGGTCACCTACAACGGATGGCCGGTCTACAACTTCGTCGGCGACTCAGGTCCGGGGAAGTCAAATGGCGAGAACGTCTTCGCATTCGGTGGTACGTGGCGTCTCGTACACGCAGCGGCTACGACCAACTCCGGGACCCCGGTGAAGACAGCGTCCACGACCACCACGAGCCCCGGCAGCACCACCACCACTACAACCCCCGGGTACTAGCTCAGCCTCTCAAGTCTTGTTCGGTTTGTCG
>PMVZ01000237.1 GCA_003166375.1 Acidimicrobiaceae bacterium
GCTCCACCCCGCGGCGGTAACACATGACTTTATCAGCCTCGCCGGCCCGGCCGCCTCCGCCACGTCCGCCCCGCGTCCGGCCAATGACCACCACCCCGGTCACACGTCAGGATCCAGCTGCCGCCGCGCCTGCCAACATCAACTCGCCCGCCGCAACGCCACGCCGCGGCGTGATGATGTCGTCGATCAAGCCGTAGTCAAGCGCTTCTCTCGCGGTCATGAAGTAGTCCCGGTCGATGTCCTGCTCGACCTCCTCGACACTGCGACGACTGTGGAACGCGATGATCTCGGCCATTCGCCGGGTCGTCGCCAGCACCTCACGTAGTTGTATCTCCATGTCCCGGGGCGCTCCCCGGGCGCCGGCAGTCCCCTGGTGAATCATGATCTTGGCATTCGGGAGCGCCAGGCGCTTGCCGGCTGCCCCGCCCGCGAGGATCATCGCCGCGGCGGACATGCCCATCCCCACGCAGATCGTGGACACCTCGGGACGAACGTGTTGCATGACGTCGTAGATCGCCATGCCGGCGTAGCCGAGGCCGCCGGGGGAGTTGATGTAGAGCGAGATGTCCTTCTCGGGATCGTCCGCCTCGAGGTAGAGGATCTGGGCAACGATCAGGTTCGCGATCTGGTCGTCGACCTCCTGGCCCAGGAACACGATCCTCTCCCGCAGCAACAACGAGTACAGGTCATAGGCGCGGTCGCCACGACTCGTCTGGTCAAGCACCGTCGGGATCATCGACTGTCTCGGAGATCCTTCTCCCCACACGTCACTACCCCCTTGGCTTCGCGTTGTTATATCATTTTCAAGATATCATCTACGCTATGAGGAGTCGGCACCGAACGTGACTGAACGGCGACATGATCCTGTGTTCCCCGGTTTTGGTGACATGGCCCGTCGAAGAAGGGAGCTCGTCGAGGCCCTGACGGCGCGGCGCCGTGCCATCGGCCTCAGCCAAACCGAAGTCGCTGCACTCATGCATACGTCTCAGTCCGCCGTGGCCCGCGTCGAGGCAGGGCACACCGACGTGAGGATCTCGACGCTCGAGCGCTATGCCGCCGCGCTCGACCAGCGACTCGAGTGGCACCTCGCCCTCGAGCCCGAGCAGGACGCGGAATGACCATGGAGCCAAGCGACTCCTGGTTGGAGGAGCGCCTGTTCGACCACCGGATCGTGCTTTGTCGTGGCATCCTCGACGACGCGCTCGCCGGCCGGGTCTCGGCCCAGCTCATGGCGCTCGACGCCCTCGGCGACGATGCCATCGAGCTCCAGCTGGACAGCCAGGGCGCTTCACTCGAAGCGGCATGGACCCTTCTCGACGTGATCGACCTCCTCGGCGTGCCGGTCAATATCGTGTGCGCCGGCCGCGTCGAAGGCTCAGCGGTCGGCGTGCTGTCCGCAGGCACGAGACGGACGGCCCTACCGCACACCAGGTTTCGCTTGACCGATCCCGAGGTCGAGATCTCCGGGCGGGCGAGCGAGCTCGGTACTCTGCTCGACCACCACACCGGGCGTCTCGACCGGTTGCACGAGCGGGTCGCCTTGTCCGCCGGCCGTCCCGTCTCCGAAGTTGCAACCGACTTCCGCGCCGGGCGCGCGCTCGACGCGGCAGAGGCGCTGCGTTACCGGCTCGTCGACGACATCGCCGGGGACGAGCTGCCCATCCGCTCGATCGGCAGCACACGCCGGCGGTCGGTCCACGGCAGGAGGCCCGACACCAGCGAGCCGCTCGGCTTCAGACCGAGGCCTAGGCACCCCTGAGAACCCTGCCGTCTGAGCCCTAGGCGGGCGACCGGAGGGCCTTGATCGCATTGATGGCGGCCGGCTTCTGGTTCTTCATCAAGTCGGACTCCGCCTCGGCAACCAGGTCGCCGACGATCTTCATGTCCGCGGAGTACGTGGTCAGGTCCTCGTTTCTCAGTGCAGCGAGCCCCTGGTTGTAGTAGGTCTGCGCACTCGCGATGAGGGCCCGGACCTGGGCCGGGATCTGGGCAGTTCCGGCTCCGATGTTGCTCGTCGCTGCGCCGAAGACATCGGCCAGGGCGGCACCAAGGGTGTTCTCCATGGCGACGTCATTGCCGTAGACGACGATGTAGCGGGTCAACTGCGGGTACGGGTTCTGAGACGAGCTCACATACAGCGGCCGCACGTACACGACGGAATCGTCGATCGGGATGATGAGCGTGGTCCCGAGCGAGACCGTCGAACCGGCTCGGCCGACGAGCGTCACGTACTGAGAGACCTTCGTGTTCGACTGGATCTTCGAGTTGACAACGGCGGGGCCGGCCGTGGCGTTCCTCGTCGGCGTCACATACGCGGTGAGCTGGCCATAGTCCTGGTAGTCACAGGCGGCGGTCATGAGCGCAGCCAGCGTCTGGATCCGGTCGCCCTCTGACAACGGATCGAGCGGATCGATGACGGTGAAGCCCGGCGCGGTTGCGCCGGGGAGTTGCAGGAGCTCGTACTCGGGCACAAAGCGCAACGTGTTCCCCGACGCATCGACGGGCAAGGACTGTTCGGGTGACCCGGTGCCGGACGTCGGTGCGAGCTCCCAGGCGTTGTTGGCGATATAGAAGGCCGATGGGTTGGTCAAGTGGTAGCGGCTGTACATGGTGGCCTGCACCATGAGAAGTGCCTGCGGGTAGCGCAGGTGTGCCTGGAGCACCGAGTCCATGTCGCTGAGGGGCTTGAACATGTTCGGGAATATGGACTTCCAGGTGTTCAGGATCGGGTCGCTGTCGGTCACGGCGTAGAACGTCAGGTCGCCTGTGTACGCGTTGACGACTACTTTCACCGAGTTGCGGACATAGTTGAAACTGCCCGCAAGGCCGGTCCCGCCGGGAAGCTCGGACGTGCGGGCCTGCTGGCCATATGGGTAGTAATTCGTGGTCGTGTAGGCGTCGACTATCCAATCGAGCTGGCCCTTGTCGATCACCGGATACGGGTTGTCGTCGACGACGAGGAAGGGCGCCACCTTGGCGACACGGACACGGACGTCCTGGAGGAACATCAACCGGGAGCTGTTCGTGACCAGGTTCGATATGAGCAGGTTGAGGTCATGGAACTTGAGAGCGAAGGCCGCCTTCACCCAGAACGAGCCGATGGGGACGCCACCTTTGCCCGAGTAGTGGCTGGAGACGGTGTTGCCGTTCGTGTCCGAGTAGTCGACCTCGCTCTGGGCAGTGTCCGCGACCACATAACCCGATTGGCCAAGGCCGAAGTAGACCGCCGGCTGGGTGATCTTCGGGGCGCCATGGCTCGAGGCGGGCGGCACGCCCGCGATGTCGAAGACCGGGTTCCCACCGCTCTGCTGATTCGCAGGCGAAAGCACCGCACCGTAGCCATGGGTGTACTGCAGGTGGATGTTGACCCATGACGGGGTCGGCAGGTCTGCGGCATTGACCTGCCGCACGCCGATCACGAACGGGGTAAGTGCGCCTGCAATCCTGTATCGGTCGAGGGAGAGCCCGGCGATGGTGAAGCCAGTCCCGTTCTGCTGGAGCTTCTGGTAGGTCTGAGAAGTGATCGAGGGCTCCCAGAGCGGAAGGTTGTCCAATGTCGCTGAGGCCCCCGCGACCACTCCGCCTGTCAGGTTCGAGACGCCCGCGAAAGCGCGCTCGTGGATGCTCGAGAGCCCCAGCGCGCTCCGTGTCGCCTTGATGTTCCGGCTGATGTAAGGAAGTTCCAGCTTGCTCTGTGCGGGCGTGACCTTGAGAGCCTGCACGGCAGCCGGGACGATCACGCCGGCGGTCAGGGCGACGAGTATCCACAGCCCGGCTCCGATCGCGGGAAGCGCCAGACTGCGTTGGTAGACGTTGAACACCATCAGCACGAACACCGCCAGAGCGACGACAGCGAGCAGCTCGATCGCCGGCAAGCGCACGTGCACGTCGGTGTAGCCGGCACCGTTCACATAGGCGTCCTTCGCGAGCACGAGGTTGAAGCGGTCGACGTAGAAATACCCCGCTGCCCGGACCAGTGCCATGGCAGCGAGGATTATCGACATGTGCGTGGTGACGCGCGGGTCGACCCGTGGGGAGGGGCCCTGGAACCTGAGCCCACCGTTGAGGTAGTGGGCGATGCCCGTGATGATCAGGATCACCAGGAGCGCCACAAGCGTCCAGTCGACGAGGAAGGACAGGAACGGCAGCTTGAACACGTAGAAACTCACCGATTTGTGGAACTGCGGATCCGTCACCCCGAAGCGCTTGCCGCTGCGGAACAGCAGCCAGTGTTGCCATTGGTCGCTCGTCGACGCCCCGACGATGAGGGCGAGGATGAGGGACACGACCGTGCGCAAGGCGAAAGTGTGCCTGCCGACGATCTGTTGGTAGCGGCGGACGATCTCGAGCTCCGGCGAGACGAGCAAAGCCCTCGGGGCGATGCGGTCGACCACCCAAAGGCTGACCCAGCACGCGATGAAGAACGCGCCTATGAACACCGCGGCAAGCTCGAGCTTGGTCTCGATCAACAAACGCCAGACTGACGTGAAATTGACCGAGCGGTACCAGAGGTAGTCCGTGTAGAAGTTGGCCAATCCCTGGATCACGATCAGCGCCACGATCACAAAGACCACGGCCCCCACGATCCAGGCTTGGTACCGCCGGCCCGGGTGCATCCGGGACGGTAGATCCGTCGGTACTCGCATCCGCTGGAGCCTACGACCGAACAGGCACGAGAAGACAGCGGCAGCCCGGATGCACCGGTGGATGTGCATGCCCGGTCGGGAACGGGGTGCCCGGCGGCTGAGGGCCGGCGAGCGAGTTGTCGTCGCAGTCAGGGCACGAGCCACCGCTGTCGTCGTCTTCGACGGCCCACCGCACTAACGGCGCCTCACCCTCGCCGAGCGGGCCGAGCACTGCGAGCTCGCCAACCGCGAAAGCCCGGGTCGTGAAATCACCGGCAAGCCCTTCGACCCGGGTCCCCTTCCACTCGCGATACGCGACCCCGGCCGCGTCCGACGAGCCCTCCAGGCTTCCGTCGAGCTCGGAAAGCGACTCTTCGATCCTTTGGCGCAACATTGCGGAGAGGTCGTCCGCGAGCTCGGCGGCGAGCAAGGCCCCNNACGGCGTCACCGGTCACGAGGAAGGCGGCGCCCGCCTCATAGGCTTTGGCCAGTTGGTCGCTGGCAGCGGTGACGAACCTCTCGCGCTGGACGTTAGGCGGGATCAGCTCGTCCAGCACTGGCTTGCGGGAGCTCTGGCGCAACGCGTTCAAGAGGTCGTTCTGGTCGTCCTGGAGCGCTCGCTTCAGCGCCCGGCCGAGCTTGGCCGTGATGGACCCGAGAAGGTGATCACGCCGGGCCAACGACTCGACGTCCGGCTCGGTGATCGCGTCGGCGTCGGGCGTCGGCCCGAGCGGCTCGGGGATCTCGACTTCGACGGCGACAGCGACAGCAACGGTCTCTGCGGTCTCCCCCACCTCGCCCGCGACCGCTTCCACGATCTGGTCGGCCTCGGCCGCCCCCGAGGAGACCTGCCCTGTGAGCCCCGCTTCTTCGCGCTCTTCGGGCGTGACCTCGATGAGCTCCACGGCCTGCTCGGCCTCGGCTGCAAAGGGCATGCCTGTAGCGGCTAGGACCGCTGCCTCCTCCGCGGCGCGACTGGCTCGAATGCGGGCAAAAAGCTCGTCGACACTGCGACGGCTCGCACTCGACCCTTCCTGACCTTGCTCAGCTTCCACGCCGCGCTCTGCCGCGGACGCCGCGCCGGTCCTGGCCTCGCCGTCGGCTTCGCGCTCGACGCCTGACACGACGCCACCCGAGGTCTCCTCGTCCCCGCCGAATCCGTTGCCTCCAGCCCCACTTCCGGCTGCGGCGAGCTCCGCCTCGAGCTCGACGAGGTCGCTATGACCCAGCTCCTGCACAACGCGTCGGCCCGCTTGCTCGGCCGCGACACGCGCCTCGTCCTCGGCAACCACAAGGCGCTCGCGCAACTCGTCGACCGAAGCGGCGACGGCGTCCACGACGCTCAGCAGCGAGTCCTTCCCGGTACGGAGCTCCTCGAGTTGTACGCGCAGTGCGCGTCGGCGAGCCACGAGATCAGCGAGCGTGCGGTTTCGCAGCCCGCGCGCTTCTGCCACCATGCGCCGGCACTCTTCCTTCGTTGCGTCGAAAAGCTCGACTGCATCGGCGTGTGCCACATCGGTCATGGAGTCGGCTTCCGCCTGGGCCCGACTCGTGTACTCGGCAGCCTCCTGCGCTGCTGCGGCACGGATCTCGAGCGCCTCGGCCTCGGCGACCGCCATCTGCTCCGCGAGAACTTGCCCGGCCTCTTCGATCAGCTCGGCCGCTCGCTCCTCGGCCTTCGCGACGAGATTGCCGGCCGCGTCGTGCGCAGTCCACAGGATCTTGGCCGTTTCGATGCCAATTGCCCGCGTGAGCGTCGCCTCGTCCAAGACGGGGTCCTCCGCCCGGCGTTCCGCTTCGGCGACGCGCTCGCGCAGGATCGCCTCGCGCTCGAGCGCGGCGCGTAGCTCGGCGGCCACCTTGCCGAGAAATATCCGCACAGCTTCGCCGTCAACGCCCCGGCGTGCTGCGGAAAAGGACTTGAGTGCGATCTCGTCAGGACTGAGCGGCGTGCTTGAGGAGATCGAAACGACCTGCTGATCCTCCGACATTGCCACTAGCCTACGACGCTGCTCTCACCCGGCGGTGTTGCGTGCGATACGACCCCCGAGCGAGACGAGAACGTGAATCGCCTGATTGATAGTGCTCACGGCGTAGACCTTGAGATGCGGGCCGGCATGAGCCTTGGCGACCGCATACTCCTGCGGGGGCACGAGGAACACGCTCGCCCCCGCCCCGCGCACCGCGATCGTCTTCTGGGCGACCCCGCCGACGTCTCCGACGGTCCCGTCGATCGACATCGTCCCGGTCGCGGCGACCTTCAGCCCACCGGTCAGATTGGCCGGGTCGAGCTCCTGCATGAGCCCGAGTGTGAAAGCCAGGCCCGCCGACGGGCCGACGATCCCTTCGGAGGACAGGTCTACCTTCACCGGCAAGGGGCCGATCTTGAAGGCAGTTCCGTCAACCGCGGTGCCCCCACTGCCCTGCGGGTAGATGCCGAGGCAGGAGAAGCGACGAGGTTTCACACCTTTGCCCGTGACGAATTGGGCGATCTTGAACTTGGTCCCCTTGCCCTCGGGGAAGCAGCCGAGGGAAGCGGAGCCAGTGATACGGAACACGCCGAGCCTGAAGGTCATCGTTCGCGCCTTGCCAGCCGGATACGCGCTCACCACGAGATGGACGGTCGCGCCTGGGGCGATGGTCTCGAGCTTGTTCTGAAGATCCAGGTACGTGGACACCTTGAAGCCGTTGACCTTGCTGATGACGTCACCCACCGCAAGCGCCGAGGCCGCCGGTGACCCGGGGAGGATGCCGTATATGAGCGCCCCGAGAGCCACGACCGCCACCTTGTAGCCGAGTTGTTTGAGGGCGACGACCGAGGCGGCCTGTTGGGCCGTCGACATGTCGATCTCGCCCTCGGTCGCGTACTGGGCTGTGGACTCGCCTCCGAGGATCGAGGCGCTGGGATAGATGGCGGCGTTGGGGTCCAGCCAGAAGAACGGGTAGTAGAGCGCACGCATCGCGGTGAGCTCCACGTAGACGAGGAGCACCGAGCCCCGGTGCGAGTGGCGGTCGGCCGATGGGACCTTTATGAGACTGCTCACAGAGGGGGCTGAGCCCGGCGTCAGTGCGTAATACGGCAGCTGGATGAACCACGCGACGACCGCCCCGACGAGGATGACGGCGAGGATCGACACCAGCGTGTGGCTCGCCGTCCAGGCAAACCGGTCCCCGCCGCCGCGACGCCCGCGCCCCGCACCGGTCCCGTCGCCGTAGACCTCGACAGCGACGCCAAGCGCGTCGCGCGGAGCGACGCTGCGCTCGTCGTCCTGGTGCTCGCCCTCTACGCTTGATCCATCTTGTACCGAATCCATCGAGCCGTAGCCTGCCATGGCGTCGCAGCGCGCGGGCACCGCACGTGACAGAGACTGGCAACCAGGCATCGATCGACGCGACGCGCCGGCGGGGCGACGCCGCTGTGGCCGGGCACGCCGGCGACGAGCCCGCGGCCCGGTCGTTTCTCGGCGATCCTGACCCCGAGGTACGCGCGACCGCACTTGGGGCGCTCGTTCGAATGGGCCGTGCGACACCGGCGGACTCCGCGGCTGCCCTCGGGGACCCCAATCAGAGGACCCGCAGGCGCGCGTGTGAGCTCGGCGCCACCTTGCCTGGCGCGGACTTCGCAAGATTGCTGGAAGACCCGGACCCAGCGGTGATCGAGGCGGCATGCTTCGCCGTGGGTGAGACGTGCGATGTGCTCGCCGTCCCGGCCCTCGTGCGGATCGCTTCGACGCACACCGACGCGCTCTGTCGGGAGTCGGCCGTGGCCGCCCTCGGGGCCATCGGCGCTCTGGAAGGCCTCCCCGCCGTCCTGGCCGGGCTGGAGGACAAGCCGCAGATCCGGCGCCGGGCTGTCATCGCGCTCGCCGCGATCGACAGCCCAGAGTCCGATGCCGCCCTCCGGCGGTGCCTCGCGGACCGGGACTGGCAGGTTCGTCAAGCAGCCGAGGACTTGCTCGGCGTCACCACCGGCGACGACTGACGGATTCGGCGGTGTGGCCCATCGTGGCCATGCACAGGACGGCCCCGGCGATGGCGCAACGCTCGGGATTCTCGACGAGGTGGACCGGGATGCCCGTCGTGGACGCGAGTCGCTTGCCGAAGCCGCTGAGGAGAGCGCCGCCCCCGGAGAGGTAGAGCCCCCGGTTCAGCAGGTCGTTCGCCAGATCGGGCGGTGCCGAAGTGATACAGGACACGGCCGCGGCGAGGATCCGGTCCACCCGCGGCGCCATTGCGTCGGCCACTTCAGTCCGCGTGATGACCGCCGAGCGGACAATCCCGCTCGAGACGTCACGGCCTCGAACCTCGACCTTGTCGTCCTCTTCCACCCAGGCGCTCCCGATGGCGTACTTGATGGCCTCGGCAGTCGCCAAGTCGATCGCAAGTTCGAAGTCGCGCGCGCAAAGCCGCTGAATGGCTTCGTCGAAGTCGCCTCCGCCGACGGGAACCGACGCATGGGTCACAAGACCGCCGAGGGCGAGCACCCCGATCTCGGTAGTGCCGGCACCGACGTCCACGACCATCGAGGCCACCGGCTCCTCGATCCGCAGCCCGGAACCGAGCGCCACTGCGATCTGCTGCTCCACGAAGCGCACGCTCCCCGCGCCCGCCTCCTTGAACGCCCTGTCGAGCGCGCGCCGCTGGACACCTGCGGCCGCACCCGACGCACAGCACAGCACCGTCGGCTGACTGACGGACCAACTCCTCACCAGGCGGAGCAACTCCCTGGCCACCGCCCAAGTGAGATCGAGATCGGCAAGCTGGCCGTGGCAGACGGGCCGGACGATCGCCACGTCACCGGCGCAGCGGCCGCGCAGGCCAACGGCATTCTTTCCAAAAGCCACGAGACGGTTCCGCCGGAGGTCCACGGCGGCGATCGTCGGCTCGTCGACGACGATCCCACGGCCGGGGACAGCCACGAGCGTGCGCGCCGTCCCGAAGTCGACTGCGAGGTCGGCGCCCACTACTGGCCGGCCTTGGGTGCCGGCTCGATGGGCCGGGCCGCCAGGCTCCAGTCTGTCCCGCCTTCCCAGCTCTCCCGCTTCCAGATCGGAGCGGTCGCCTTCAAAGTATCGATCACGTACCGGCAGGCTTCGAATGCCTCGGCCCGGTGCGGAGCCGAGACGACCACGACGACCGACGCCTCGCCGAGATCGACATGACCGACCCTGTGCCAGACGACGGCCCGTCCGAGGTCGGGCCAGCGACCCCGCGCCGCCGCGACGATCGCCTCGAACCTGGGCAGTACCTGTGGCGTATAGGCCTCGTAGTCGATCGCTTGCACGCCCGTCCGCCCTTCGGCGTGGTCACGCACCGTCCCGACGAAACACGCCACCGCGCCGCACGAGGGCCTTTCAACCCACGTGAGCGCGCGCTCGGGCGGAAGAGGCTCGGTGGTCAGCTCGAGCCAGTTGTCACCTTCCACCGACGCGAGCACGGAGGTCATGGTATGCGACCTGCCGGAGCCAGGCCGGCTCGCGCGAAGTGCCCGACGTCCCAACCGGACCGACCTTCAGTATCCTCGATGACCGTGGTCGAACTTGGGGACGACTTCGACGACGTTCACGATGAAGGCCCATGCGGCCCCCTTCTGCCCCCCGACGACCGTCTCTGGCGACATCCCTCCGAGCTGGGCGAGCACTCCGTTCCGATCACTGCAGCGGCGCTTTCCGCGCGTCGCAGCTGGATGGCCTCGACGCCATCTCGAGCTGGGGCTTGGTCGGCCGGCATAGTCGGCGCGTTGCTCGCGACCGGCGTCGTTCTCGTCGGCGGTCACCTGACCCACCTGCTCCCGTCGTCGACAGGGTCGACGGCTCCGGCGGCGACCCAGCACTACAGCGACTCGCCGATGAGCTCGCAGTCCTTTGCCGTGCCCATCTCCACGACGACCACGGTCCTGCTTGGAGTCGAGCCTGGCCTCTACAAGCTGGCGTCCCAGGTCGCGGCAGCGATGCCGGTCGTCCTCGACGGCAACGCGAGCGGCGTCGGAGTGGTTGTGAGCTCGAAGGGCTACGTTCTCGTGCCCGCCTCTCTGGTCACTGACGCGGACGACGTATCGGTCGTCATCGACGGCCAGCAACTCGTCGCGACGCCGGTCGGAGTCGACCCCGGCACCGGGCTCGCCGTCGTGCGCGTGCACGACCCGGACACCCTCACGGCGGCACGTTTCGTGTCGGGTGCGGCGATGGGGTACGGCTCGTTCGTCGCTCTGGTCTGGGTTGACAACGCCGGGCCCCACACGTGCTGGGGCACAGTCAGCGAGCTCGATGTCCAGCTGACCTCAACAGGCAACAGCCCGCCACTTCTAGAGTCTGTGGAAACGCTCGATCCACTCGCAGGGGTTGAGACCGGTGGCGTCGTCCTCGATGGCGCCGGGCGCCTGATTGGGATGATCACGAGCGTCACGGGGAAAACGTTGGTCGCGACGCCCGGATGGTTGGCCGACATCGTCTCGGAGGACCTCATCTCGAACGGGCGGGTCGTCCACGGCTGGCTCGGGATCACAGGTGAGACCGCTTCGGTGTCCTCCTCGAAGACTGCCGTCGAGGTCATGTCGGTCAACCCGGGTGGTGCGGCCGCCAAGGCCGGGGTGAAGCCGGGCGACCTCATCGAAGCCGTGAACGGCACGCCGATCAGGACGATGTCGGGCATCGTGGCGGCTCTGTACTCGTTGCCACCGGACCAGGCGGTCGTGCTCAACGTCGTGCGGCGCGGCCGCACGTGGGACGCCCACGCTCGGCTCACAGCGGCAGCCTGAAACCTTCGCTGTTCGCCTGAGCGGTCCGGACCCTGCCCGGGCGGCCCCCGCCCTAGCATCGGGCAGGTGAGCGATCCTCTCGCACCAGGCGGCGGCGACTTCCTCCGGAACATGCTGGGCGACCTCCTGCGGCTGATCCGAACCGAAGGACCATTGCAGTGGGAGCTCGCCTTCCAACTGGCGACCAGCGTGGCCGCAGGGGACGAGCCTGACCCCAACCCCGACCCGATCGCCCGCATTCGTCTCGAGGAGCTGAGCGCGATCGCCGAGTTGCACGTGAGCGACGTCACCGGCATGGTGCTCGGATCAGGCGGCTCGAGCCTCAAGCTGGTTCCGACGACGCGCGTCGAATGGGCCCGGCGGAGCCTGGAGGCCTGGCGCCCGCTGCTCGACCGCCTCGCAGCGGCATTGACGACCACGGCTGGGGCCGCGAGCCCGGGCTTGGGCCCGAGCGTCCCCGGGCCGCTCGGCTTCGACCATGGTAAGGGCGCCGCCGGAGCGGGCCCTGAGCCTGGGGGCGAGTCAACGGCTGCAACGGGAGCTCCCGCAGGTGACGAGGACGAGTTGCCGCCCGATCCTTTCCTCGGAGATCGCGACCTGTTCGAGGACGCACAAGCTGCCGGCGATGAGGACTCCGAAGACGTGGACCTCACCGAGATGATCGGCCGATGGACCTCGGCCATGGCCCCTGCGATGGCGGCGATGCAGGTCGGCTCCGTGGTGGGCCACCTCGCACGGCGCTCTCTCGGACAATACGACTTGCCATTGCCACGCCCTTCTTCGAACGAGATCCTCGTCGTTGTCGACAACCTGGACCGTGTCGCCGAGGAGTGGAGCCTCCCCGCCGCCGACCTGCGGCTATGGCTGTGCGCGCACGAAATGGCATTTCACGCGGTGCTCACCCGGCCGCATGTTGCAAAGCGGCTCGAGGAGCTCGTGGTCGCTCACGTCCGGCTCGTTCGGCCCGATCCACGCGACTTCGAGGGGCTGCTGCAGGGCATCGACCCGGGGTCCATTCCGGGCCTTTCCCAGATCATCGGTGACCCCTCCCTCCTCGGCGACGCCGATTACGGCCCGTCTCCCGAGCTCGAAAAGGTACGCGCTCAGCTTGCCTCGCTGACAGCCGCGATCGCCGGCTACGCGGAGTACGTCACTTCCGTCGTCGCTTCCCGCCTCATCGGTGTCCACGCGCCGATAGGCGAGGCGATGCGCCGGCGCCGCGTCGGCCGCGGTGAAGGTGAGCGCGTCGCAGAGTCCCTGTTCGGCCTGCACTTGGACCAAGAAGATGTCGACCGTGGCGCAACCTTCGTTCAAGGCGTGCTCGAACGTTGCGGAGAGCTCGACCTGGCACGGCTGTGGCTCGACGAGAGGCACCTGCCGACGCCGGCCGAAGTCGAAGCCCCCGGGTTGTGGCTCGCCCGCATCAACCTCGAGGAGGGCGGCGTCTAGCCCTGATCAGGCGAGGCCGACCTCTTCTTCGGGCACGCCGAAGTCCCACTCCAGAATGAGGTTCTCCCGCTCCGCGTCGCGGACGATTCGCTCACGGTTCCGGCGAAACTGCGGATCGTGCGGCGGCAGCAGCACGAGGCGCGCGAGCGCGCGCTGGCGGAACTCCTCGATGACAGCCCGGTCACCGAACTCCGACTCCACCTCCCAGTGCGGCGCGACTGGACCGAGATAGACCATCCGTATGTGCCCCCGCGGGGGCTCAGGGGGCTGGTGTTCATCCGGGTTGATCAAGCTCATTGTCTCTCCTTGGCGGCAGAACCGGCCGAAGTGTACCGGGCGACGCGACTGCGAGGCTTCCAGCGAAGACTTGGTCGGCCGGTCAATGCAGGCCCGCATGTTGCAGGATCTGGGCCACGATGGCACGGATCTCGTCGACCGCGATGGCGAATCCGACGTTCTGCGCCGGTGCATTGCCTTGCGAGCTCGTTGCGACTGCCGTGTTCATCGCGACGACCTGCCCGGACGAATTGACCAACGGGCCGCCCGAATTGCCCGGGTTGATGGGAGCATCGGTCTGGATCAAGCCGGTCAGGTTCTCGGTCGTGCCGTTGTCAGTCGTAGCGGTGAGCGACCGGTCGAGTGCCGAAACGATGCCCTCGGTGACCGTGGGACCACCGGCGAGAGCGAGTGCATTGCCTATGGCCAGCACGCCGTCACCTTGTTGGGCTGCGTTCGAGTTTCCGAACCGGACAGTTGGCAGCGAGTCACCCGCGCCCTCGACCTGCACGAGCGCAATGTCCTTCAGGGCATCGGTTCCGATGATCTTCGCGGGAAACTGCTTGACTTGCCCGTACAGCGTGACCATGACGGTCTGAGCCCCTTCGATCACGTGGTTGTTCGTGAGGATGACACCGTTCGGCTTGATGATCATGCCGGTGCCTGCACCTTGCACGTAGGAGCCGAGGTCGCCGACGCCCCGGAAACTGCTCGTGTCGATCGAGACGACTGCTGGAAGGACCGATGCGAGAATCGACTGGACGTCGCCGACTTGGACCTTGCTCCCTTTCGTCGGGAAGTACTCCCGGACGATCGTCTGTGGAGATCGGCTTGTGAAGACAGCGACGAGGCCGCCCCCGGCCAGCGCTCCGACCAGCGCGGCCACAAGGGCCACGCCGAACCATCCGGGCGTGGTGCGCGGAGGACGCCTCGGCGCCTTGGGCCTCGGCGGCTCGCGGTAGGACCACTCACTCGGCCACTGCGACTGCGCGTAGCCCGGCCCGGGCCAAGTGGGCTGGCCGTAGTGAACCGGCCCGTAGCCTTCCTGGACGTAGGGAAGCTGCGGATAGCCGGACCAGCCGACTCCGGCGGTCCCCCAGCCCGGCTCGTCGCAACCCGGCTCGCCGTAGCCGGTCTGGCTGAAAGCGTCCGCTTCGCCCTCAGCGCCGGCGGTGTCGCCACCGCCGGCGTTGCCCGCCGCCGTCTCGGTGAGGTCGCTGCCTTCGGGCGCATCGTCCGCCGGCACGCTGTCATCCGCGTGCTCAGGCCCACCCCAACTCAGCAGCTGTCGCAGCGGGTCGGTGCCGGCGATGTCGTCGCCACCCGAGCTTCCTGGCACCTTGCCAATCTACCGGTCACCAGGGCCTTCACGGCGTGCTCCCGACCGGAACAGCGCCTCGGCGAAAATCTTAGGGTTTCCTGCGAATTTCCTCGCGGCCGTAGCGTTGTGTCCCGGAACACGTCACAATGGTGTCGTGGATACTTCATGGATGGGGCGGGGGAAGTGCCGGGAGATGCCTCCTGACACTTTCTTTCCAAGTGATGGGGTGGGGGTAGAAGTAGCGCGACGGGTCTGCGCGGATTGCCCGGTCAAAGAACCGTGCCTGGACTACGCCATGGTCAACCACATCGACCACGGTGTCTGGGGCGGGACTTCAGAGCGTGAACGCAGGCGGATCGCGCGACATCGCCGGCTCATAGCGGTTCGCTCGAGCTGAGCTGCTGAGCAGCCCCTCACGCCTCGAAGGTCGCAACCGGGCCCTCTTGCGCGCCGGAGCGGCTCTTGTGCTGAGCTAACAGGCCCTGTGCAGCGAAGCCTCAGGAAGCTGTAGAAGCCTCAGGAAGCTGTATTGGCCGTCTGGGCAAGGACACGAGCCCGGCGGACCCTGCGACGCTCCCGTTCGCTCATGCCGCCCCAAATGCCGAACTTCTCGCTGTTGGCGATCGCGAACTCGAGGCAGTCGCCGCGGACCACGCAGCCTCGGCAAACCTCCTTGGCCTCCCGCGTCGATGCGCCCCTCTCTGGGAAGAACAGCTCCGGATCGACGCCCATGCAGTTGGCGCGACCCTGCCAGGTCCGATCGAGGCCACCTTCGAGCAATGCTTGGAGTGCCATCTTTGGCGCCCCCTCCCCTAACAACTCGCAACCATGTAGTTACAAGATGGTGATTATCATGGACCCTGTCGCGATCCGATGCAAGAGGGAGTTTCGATTTACCCTCAAGACGGGAAAAGTACGGCCCTCATTTTCGCCCGCGATCGGCTCGTCCAGCCCTCGAGGGATGGGTTACGCCCCCCGGGAACGCCTTTGTGCAAGCTGCCGACGGTTCTCTATGAACTCGACAAGGACGTAATCACCGAGTGTGTCGGGAGTTGTGAAGAAGGCACGACCCCGGTTGAGCTGAGTGATCTTCTCGATGAAGTTGCGAAGGTGCCCCGTCGCGTCCAGGGCGAACGTGTTGATCCGGATCCCCTCTTGGGAGCAGCGGAGAACCTCCAGCAGGGTCGCCTCGACTGTGGCCGCCGCAGGCGGGTAGTTGAAGAAGACCCCGCCGTCCGCTTGAAGGTGCGCTGTCGGCTCACCGTCGGTGATCATCACGATCTGCCTTGTGCCATGGTGGCGCCCGAGCAGGCGCCGGGCCAGGAGGAGAGCGTGCTGCATGTTCGTGCCGTACACGTAGTCCCAGGAGACGGCAGGCAGCTCCTCGGGCCGGATCTCGCGTGCCCGCTCCGAGAAGCCGATGATCCCCAGGTAGTCCCTCGGGAACTGGACCGAGATGAGGGCCTGCATGGCAAGCGCGACCTTCTTCGCAGCAAGGAAGTTGTCCCGCAGCGGCATCGACAGGGAGAGGTCGATCAGGAGCACGGTCGCACACTGACTCTGATGCTCGGTCCGCTCGACCTCGAAATCCTCTGGGCTCAGCCGGACCGGAAACCGCACACCCGGCCTGCCGCCTGTGTCGAGCTCGCCCTCGGCGACATGGCGGCGCAACGCGTTGCGCATCGTCCGCTCGATGTTCAAGTTGAACGTGTCCCCGATCTCATATGGCTTGGTGTCCTCGGCGCGTTCGTGCCCCGCTCCGGTCTTGGCGGTTCCGTGCCCGCCGAGACGGTCCTTTGACAGGTGCTTGAAGAGGTCCTCGAGCGCCCGTTGGCCGATTCGCCGCAGCCCTTTCGGCGTGAGCTCGAGCCGACCCTCCCGCTGCTCGACCAGACCCGACTCCTCGAGTCGTCGCGACAGTCTCTGCAGTTGTTCCAAAGACGCGGAAGCCTTCTCGCCCAGGAGGTTCCGGACGCGATCGAGGTCGATCTCCGCGAGCGCTCCCGGCTGCGGCGCTCCCGACAGCATTCTCTCCAGCTGGTCGAGCTCGCCCAGGCGTTGGAACATGTCAGCAGTCTCGGCCAAGCCCATGCCCTCGCCACCGCTGAAGGACATCCGCAGATCCCACTGCTCGCCCGGAAAGGCCCCCCGCAGGTTTCCCGCCAGACGATTGATCTGCCAGGAGAGGTCCATATCGCTCAGAACCTCGTCCATCAGCTCCTGCAACTGCGCCCGTTGGCCAGGCGTCATCGACGCGAGCATCGCCGAGGCGGCCGCCATCCGTCGAGCAAGCTGTTCGAGGAGCTCGTCGAGGTCCTCCGGATCACCCGGGAACAGCTCACCGTACTGCTCCATGAACTGCTCGAAACTCGGGTCCAGCGCTGCTCCCGCCGCGCGCTGTTCCATCATCGTGTTCAGGGCATCGAGGGCATTGCGGATCCGCTCGCGCTCGGCGGGACCCACTGTGGACGCCGCGCCGGCCAACTGGTCGAGGTAGGTCTGCACGGTCTCGGAGCGCAGGCGCTCCAGGAGCTCCTCGAAGCGTCCGCGCGCCTCATCGGAGGTGAAGGTGTAGTTCGTGAGGCCGCGTACACGACCCGCCAGGTCCTCGGGGAGCAGCCCGAGCTGTGCGCGGTGCTCGCCCACGACCTCGTCGGTGACCTCTTGGCGCCGCTGGTCGCCCGAGGCGCCGGCCTCCTGCTCGAGACGGTCGAGCGCCTCGCGCTCCTGGTCGAGGATCTCGTTGAGCTCGTTCGCTATGTCCTGGTAGGCGCCGCCGGGATCGTGCTGGTCACGTTCTTGGCGCCGGCTTTCCCGGATCCGCTCGAGAAGTTCCTGGAGTCCTTCGATGTGCCGGCCGCTGCGGTCCCCGAAACCCTGCTGCATCATCCGGCGAAGCGCGAACCCAACGTCGCCGTGGTACGCGAGGTCGTCTCTGATCTCCGACAAGATGGCGTCCGCGTCGAGATCGAACCCGGCCTGCGTACCGTCCCATCTCGAATACCGGTAGGCCGCCACGTGCCCGACCTATCGCGCCCGGTACGTCGCCCGGGGCCCTGCCGCGTCCTTGTTGAGTCGCTTGGACAGATGAAGCCCGTCAAGCACGAGCTCGATGGCGCTGGCTATCTCCGCAGGGCTCTCCGACTCAGCTGCCAGCACCCTCACCGGCGTCCGGAGTGCAGGCAGTTGTTCGAGGACGCCGACATATTCCTGCGACGAAAGGTCCGGCCCGATGTGCACGACCTTTCCGTCCTCGAACCCTCCGACCACTTGGCCGAGAGTCTCTGGCGGGCAGTTCTCACGGAAAGTCTGGAGGATTGCGGCCTTGATGAGCTTGTCGACAACTTCCTCGTCCTCTCCCTCCTCGAGCGACTCGATCTCGAGCTTGCCGAGCGTCGAGGACGCGAGCGCGCCGAGGTCGCTCACGCGGGGAGCCGCCTCGGTCTCGCCGTGGCGGAGCGCACGACGAATGGCGGCTGCCGCAAGGGTCTCCTGGTTCGTCACACTGAGGCGCACCGACACACCCGAGTGCTGGCTCACCCTCGGGTTCCGGCGCGCGAGTTGGCTGACCCGAGCAACGATCTCGGACATGTACTCGGGAAAGTGAAGACGGACGGCGGCAGCCTCGAAGACACGAGCCTCTTGCGCCACGATCGTGAGCTCGGTCTCGAGGTCCTGGGGGTAGTGCGTCCGGATCCGGGCCCCGAAGCGGTCCTTCAACGGAGTGATGATCCGCCCCCGGTTCGTGTAGTCCTCCGGGTTGGCCGACGCCACGAGCAGGATGTCGAGAGGCAGGCGCACCTTGTGGCCACGGATCTGGACGTCCCGCTCCTCCAGCACGTCGAGAAGACCGACCTGGATGCGCTCGGCGAGATCCGGCAGCTCGTTGATGGCGAAGATCCCGCGGTTGGTCCTCGGCACCAGGCCGTAGTGAAGTGTGAGCTCGTCGGAGAGGTAGCGGCCCTCGGCCACCTTGATCGGGTCGACCTCGCCGATCAGGTCGGACATGGAGGTGTCGGGTGTGGCGAGCTTCTCGCCGTACCGGTCGCTCCGGTGGACCCAGGCGACGGGTGTGTCGTCGCCGGCCTCGGCAACCAGGTCACGGGCCATCCGGGAGGCGGGCAGGTAGGGATCGTCGTTGATCTCCGAGCCCGCAACGACCGGCAGCCACTCGTCCAGCAGTCCCACGAGCGAACGGATCATCCGGCTCTTGGCCTGCCCCCGCTCGCCGAGGAATATCACGTCGTGACCTGCTATGAGCGCGTGCTCGAGTGCCGGTAGCACACTGTCGGAGTAACCGAGGACGCCGGGGACGACGGGCTCGCCCTCGGACACGCGGACGAGCACGTTGCGGCGGATTTCCTCCTTGACGGGCACCGAACGCCACCCGGACGCGCGCAGCTCCCCGAGTGTCGAAGGCAGCGACGCACGGGCATGCGAATGACCGCCGGTTAGCGCCGCGCGGTGAGCGGCAGCGGGTGTCGTCTCTTGCGGACCGGACAATTCGGGCATTCGGCGAGACTACGGCCATCAACTCGCAGCACGTGCAACCCCGGTGCAATGATGATCGCCACGTCGCATCGAGGTTGTGAGGACATGTCCGACGTACGCTCGGGCGAGATCGATCCCCACGGAGGCAACTGATGAGCGTCATCGAGGACGTACCGTCGCCGGCACCCCGGCCTCAGCCGATCCCGGTCCGCATCGGCGCTCCGAGGGCCGGCCCCTCGAGGGCCGTAGTGCTCCGCAAGGATCCCTGGTGGGCTCAGCCTCTGGTCACCGGGCTTGGGCTGCTCGCGTTCGTCGTTTACGCGACGTGGGCCGCGTTCCGCAACGGGCACTACTTCGTCGGCCTCGACCAAGCTCGGAACTACCTCTCGCCCTTCTACTCGCCGTGCCTTGCCTCGAATTGCCCGTCCGCGGTGCGATGGGGGCCGATCACGCCGGCGGGCTCTGGGTTCTCACCGGCCCTCATCATCCTGATCTTCCCGCTTGCGTTCCGTCTCACCTGTTACTACTACCGCAAGACCTACTACCGTGCCTTTTGGCTCTCGCCGCCGGCGTGTGCCGTCGCGGATGCCGGTTCGACCTCGACCAAGCCCAACGCTTTCCGCAAGCGCTACACCGGAGAGACCCGCTTCCCGCTCGTCCTCCAGAACATCCACCGCTACACCTGGTACTTCACCTGCATCTTCGCGGTGCTGCTGACCTACGACGCGATCGAGGCGTTTCGCTTCCCCGGCGGCATCGGGATGGGGGTGGGCACGCTCATCCTCGTCGCGAACTCCGTGCTCATCTGGGCCTACCAACTCGGTTGCCATGCGTGCCGCCACCTGAGCGGCGGGAATCTGAAGAAGTTCTCGAAGGCTCCGGCCCGGCGGTGGATCTGGACCAACCTCACGACACCGTTGAACAAGCACCACCAGCTGTTTGCCTGGCTGTCCCTCATGACGATCGTGGTGTCGGACCTGTACATCTACCTGGTGTCATCCGGCGCCTTTAGTGATCCGAGGATCTTCTGATGACCGATACCGAGCGGTACGACTTCGACGTCGTCGTCATCGGCGCCGGTGGAGCGGGACTCCGAGCGGCCATCGAAGCGCGCGAGAAAGGCGCCCGGACGGCACTGGTGTGCAAGTCCCTCCTCGGCAAGGCGCACACCGTGATGGCCGAGGGCGGCATCGCCGCGGCGCTCGGCAGCGTGTGGCCGGAGGATAGCTGGGAGGTCCACTTCCGCGACACGATGCGTGGCGGCAAGATGCTCAACAACTGGCGCATGGCTCAGATCCACGCCCTCGAGTCCCCCGATCGCGTCCTCGAGCTCGAGGAGTGGGGTGCGCTGTTCGACCGCACGCCGGACGGCCGGATCCTGCAGCGGGACTTCGGTGGCCACCGCTACGCGCGCCTCGCCCACGTGGGCGACCGCACGGGTCTCGAGATGATCAGGGCCTTGCAGCACCGCGCAGTGTCCATCGGGATCGATGTCTTCATGGAGTGCAAGATCGTGCGACTCCTTCAAGACGGCACAGGGGCCGTGAACGGAGCGGTCGGGTTCTGGCGTGAATCGGGACGTTTCTTGACCTTTGGCGCCAAGGCGGTCGTTCTCGCAACCGGCGGCATCGGCAAGGCGTGGAAGTTCACGACGAACTCGTGGGAGTGCACCGGTGACGGGATGGCCCTCGCGTTGTGGGCCGGCGCGGATCTCATCGACATGGAAGCCGTTCAGTTCCACCCGACGGGGATGGTCTGGCCGCCTTCGGCTCGGGGTCTGCTCGTGACCGAGGGCGTGCGCGGTGACGGCGGTGTCCTCAAGAACCGTGATGGCGAGCGCTTCATGTTCAACTACATCTCTCCGTTCTTCGCAGCCGAGACCGCCGAGACGATCGAGGAGGGGGACCATTGGTACACGAACAAGAAGGACTTCCGCCGTCCGCCTGAGCTGCTTCCTCGTGACGAGGTCGCCCGGGCGATCAACTCGGAGGTGAAGGCGGGTCGGGGAAGCCCGCACGGCGGCGTCTTCCTCGATATCGCTAGCCGCCGTACTCCCGAGGAGATACGCCGCCTGCTGCCCTCCATGTACCACCAGTTCAAGGAGCTGGCCGACATCGACATAACGACGACCCCGATGGAGGTCGGCCCGACTTGCCATTACGCGATGGGAGGCATTCGCGTCGAAGCCGACAGCGAGGCCACCACGGTCGCGGGCCTTTACGCTGCCGGTGAGACCGCGGGGGGGATGCACGGATCGAACCGGCTCGGGGGCAACTCGCTGTCGGACCTGGTCGTGTTCGGTCGCAGGGCCGGACTGGCAGCCGCCGAGCGCGCCCTGGAGATCCCTGGAGCTCCGCAGGTTTCCGAAGCTCAAGTTGTCGACGTGACAAGGCATGCGACGTCCTACTTCGACAATGAGGGCGCCGAGGACGCCTACGCCGTGCACCGCGAGCTCCAGGAGACGATGCAGGCACTCGTAGGCATCATCCGCATCGAGAGCGAGCTGCTCGAGGCGAAGGAGAAGCTCGCTGTGCTGGCGGAACGCGCCTCGAAGTGTGCCGTCGAAGGCAACCTGCAGTTCAATCCCGGTTGGCACCTTGCCCTGGACCTGGAGTCGATGCTCGCAGTCTCCAACTGCACGACGTTGAGCGCTATCGAGCGCCGCGAGAGCCGAGGAGGCCATACGCGCGACGACTACCCGGGCTTCAGGCCGGAATTCGAGAACGTCAACATGATCACTCGCCTCGTTGACGGCGAATACGTCGTCGCACAGGAGCCCAAGCCTCAGATGCCAGACGAGCTGGCGAAACTCTTCGAGGAAGGGGCGCACTGATGGCAATCGACACCGGACCGGCCCCTTCCACAGCGCCGGAGCCACCATCGGACGCACCGCCGAAGGACCTCGTGATGCACCTGTGGCGCGGGGACGCAAGTGGCGGCCGGTTCCAGGAGTACCACGTCGCGCCTCAAGAAGGCGAGGTCGTGCTCGACGTCGTCCACCGCATACAGGCGACCCAGGCGCCCGACCTCGCGGTCCGGTGGAACTGCAAAGCGGGAAAGTGCGGCTCCTGCAGCGCCGAGATCAACGGCCGGCCCGCCCTGATGTGCATGACCCGGATGAGCACGCTACCGACCGACCAGCCCGTCACGGTCTCGCCGATGCGCGCCTTCCCGATCATGCGCGACCTCGTGACCGACGTCTCGTACAACTTTGAGGTCGCCAAGCTGATCCCAGCCTTCAAGCCCGGGCCGAAGGATCCCGACGGCCTTCACAGGATGGCCCAGGTCGACATCGACCGCGGCCAGGAATTCCACAAGTGCATCGAGTGCTTCCTCTGTCAGAACGTCTGCCATGTCATCCGGGACCACGAGGAGAACAAGCCACGATACGCAGGGCCTCGTTTCTTCGTGCGCTTGGCAGAGCTCGAGATGCATCCTCTCGACACACTGGACCGCCGCGATTACATCCACGAGGACATGGGCATCGGCTATTGCAACATCACCAAATGCTGCACGGAAGTGTGCCCCGAGGACATCCACATCACCGACAACGCGATCATCCCGTTGAAGGAGCGCATCGTCGACTCGCGCTACGACCCGGTCGCGTGGCTGGGTCGCAAGATCACAGGACGTCCGACGCCACTTCGCGCCTCGGAGGCCAGGAAACACACCGGCGCTGCGCACGCACAGCCTCCCGCGGCGGCTACACCAGAGCCCGGTGACAGTGCCTGAGTTCCTGAGCGAGGGGTGGTTCGAAGCATTCGCCGAGGCACTGAAGAGGCTCCCGGTTACCGCTGCAGCGGCGGATGCGCCCGCCGGCAGCCTCGCTCTCGGCCAGATCGTCACGGGCGTGCCCGACGAGGCCGGTGCCGCGGGAGTGCAGAACGGTGAGGTTCGCTACACGATCCTGTTGCGCGAGGACGGTTCGGCATCGCTGGTGCTGCGTCCGACCCAACCGGCGGACGTGACTCTCGTCGAGGACTGGTACACCGCAAAAGCGATCGTGTCGGGCACGGCGTCCCTGCCGGATCTGCTGGGTGCAGGCAAGATCAAGCTGAGGGGCGACTCGAATGCGCTGGTCTCCGCCGGGGACCTCCTCGCACGGGTCGCGCCGCTGCTCGCTGCTGCACTCGGGGACGGGCAAGCCTCCTAGTCTCCAACTGAGGAGGCATCGTGCTCGATCGCTCTTACCCCGAAGCCCGCAGGGGCAACCAGGTCGACGACTATCACGGGGAGCTGGTCCAAGACCCGTACCGGTGGCTCGAGAACAGCGACGATCCCGAGGTTGTCACCTGGATAAGAGCGGAGAACAAGCTGACGGAGACCTTCCTCGCAGCCTTTCCAACGCGTGAGGAGATTCGCTCATCGATCACGGAACTGTCGGATTACCCCAAGTTCGGCGTTCCGTTCGAAAGAGGCGGGCTTTGGTTCCAGACGCGCAATGCCGGCCTCCAGGGCCAGCCGACCCTCTGGGTCATGGAGGGCCCGGAGCTCGAGGGCCGGCTCCTGCTCGACCCCAACCTGTTGTCCGACGACGGAACCGTGGCCGTCACCGCGCTGGAGGTCACCGAGGACGGTTCGAAACTCGCCTACGCCACGAGCTCGGCGGGATCGGACTGGAGAACATGGCGAGTCCGTGACGTGGTGACCGGCGTGGACCTCGACGACATCGTCGAGTGGTCGAAGTTCGGATCGCTCGCGTGGCGAAAGGACGGCTCGGGCTTCTACTACTCCGCCATGGAGCGACCGCAGCAAGGAGCCGAGTACGTCCAGGAAAGCCGCCTGAGCCAGATCTTCTTCCACCACGTTCACACACGCCAAGTCGAAGACCAGCTCGTGTTCGCCGCTCCCGAGGAGACGAGCTGGCTGCCGGACGCGACAGTGAGCGACGACGGTCGGTTCGTCGTGATCTCGATCACGCGGGGCACGTTCCCCGAGACCCAGATCCACGTCCTCAACCTCGAGGACCCGGATGCCGGCTATCGGGCTCTCGTCCCCGACTTCGCCTCGAAGGCGTTCGTGATCACCAACGTCGGAAAGACCTTCTATGTCCTCACCAACTTCAATGCACAGCGGCAGAGGGTCGTTGCGGTAGACCTCGAACAACCGGGCCGGGACAAGTGGCGTGAGGTCATCGCCGAAACGGACGACCGCCTCTCGGATTCGTACTTCTGTGACGGCCGACTTATCTGCCACTACCTTCATCACGCCACCTCGGTCCTGCGCGTCCACGAGCTCGACGGGTCACACGTGCGCGACATCCCGCTCCCCGCGATGACGTCGGTGACCGGCAGCGCGCGTGACCATGAGGGCATCGAGGGCCGGCCGTCGAGCAGCCTCGTACACTTCGAGCTGGAGTCGTTCACCGAGTCAGGGTCGCTCTGGGAACATGACGTGTCGACAGGTGGGACACGCCTTGTGCGGCCGTCCAGCGTCCGGATCGAGCCCGGCTCGCTGATCACCGAGCAAGTCTTCGTGACCTCCGACGACGGCACCCAGATCCCTGTCTTCCTGAGCCGGCGGCGCGATCTGTCCGCGAGCGGGGACGTGCCCACGCTCCTGTGCGGATACGGGGGTTTCGACATTCCCGTCACACCACGGTTCTCCGTGAGGCGTGCGGTGTGGATGGAACGAGGCGGGCTTCTCGCTGTCGCAAACCTTCGCGGCGGTGGAGAATACGGCAGGGCCTGGCACGATTCGGGCCGGCTCGTCAACAAGCAGAACGTCTTCGACGACTTCGGCGCATGTGCGCGATGGCTCGCCGGCTCCGGTTGGTCACGCCCCGACCGGATCGCCATCAACGGTGGATCGAACGGCGGCCTGTTGGTCGGAGCCTGCCTGACCCAGCATCCTGAACTGTTCGGTGCTGCAGTGGCCGAGGTCGGAGTGCTCGACATGCTGCGCTTCCACAAGTTCACGATCGGCTGGGCGTGGACGAGTGACTTCGGCGACCCGGACGATCCCGAGCAGTACCGCTGGCTGCGCTCGTACTCGCCGCTGCACAACCTGCGACGAGGGGAGTGCTATCCGGCGACACTGCTTCTGACCGGTGACCACGACGACCGGGTCGTCCCGGGCCATTCGTTCAAGTTCGCTGCGAGTCTCCAGGCTGCCCAGGGCGACGACCGACCAATCCTCGTCCGAGTCGAGACATCTGCCGGCCACGGCATGGGCAAGCCGACCGCCAAGCTCATTGCCGAGAGCACAGACGTCTTGGCGTTCTTGGAGGCCGTCCTCGGACTGACACTTCAGAGCGAGTAGTAAGACCACGACTGCGACCCCGCCGGCGACGGCCTGATCTCGCAGGCTGCCTCCCCCCGGAAGGACGACCGGTCACCTCTGTGATCGCACCCTATGCTCACCCACCTTGTACTGAGGGGGGCTCAGAACGCTTCCCGGGTTGCGGCCGGGCCCACTTCCTGCACGCGCACCACATCGTGCACTGGGCCGACGGCGGCCCGACCGACCCTGACAATCTCGTGATGCTGTGCACCACACATCATCGAGTGCTCCATGAGCGACATTGGCGGATCCTCGGCGATCCGCACGGCCCGTTGACCTTCCTCCGTCCCGACGGTCGAGCCTACGACTCGAGACCAACACCTCTTCGATCGGATCTCGCCGAAGTTCTCCGGACCTGGCTCGGCACTCCCGGTCCCCCTCTGTCTCCTGCGGCATGATCCTGTGAACGGCGTCCCGCCGGTCGCCCTCGGCTGGTCACGCAATCGTCACGCGACGTGCATTCCGCCGCGCGAACCCACGGGGGTACGCTGCTTCAACGGCAGTCACGAAAGGGGACCAGGAATATGACCTTGACGGGCGTGGTCGACGACCACATGCTGACCCAGTACCGCGTGTTGCTTGACCGGGAAGATGCGGCGTTCGACGAACTCGAGCATGCCTACGAGGACGGAGACGGTGATCACTTCGAGGCCGACTACAAGGACTGGATCCAGGCCATGAGCCGCCGGCTGGCCTATCTGAGGCGTCTTGGCATCGAGGTAAACGCCTGATCCGAACTACCCACAGGTGACTGGGCCCGGCGAACCGCCACCAGAGCAGCAGCTCGTGTTCGGGGAGGTCGCGCAAACCTATGACCAGCAGCGCCCTTCGTACCCGTCACAGTTCATCGATTCCGTTCTGGCCTTCGCTGGTCTCAAGTGGCGGCCGGGCCAGGCCGAACGCATCAAGGCAAACGACTGGGTCGTTGCCGAGATCGAGGCCTCCGGGCTCTTCGAGCCAGGACTCTCACGGTGGTGAGAGAGCCCTGGCCCTTCACATACGAGACGGAGAGTTGGCTCCAGCTCCTCTCCACCCACTCGGACCATCGGATGTTCGATGAAGACGCCCGAGCCGCTCTCTTCGACCGCATAAGGACCGCAGTCGACGCCAACGGCGGGCGCGTCGAGGGCGACTACGTCACGGTCGGCTACCTCGCACGAACCCGAGATCGACTCGGCCAGGAGGACGACGCGTGAACCGTACGAGCCAGGTTCCGCCCGGCACTGTCCCACTTGCGAATTGGGGGGTTCGCGCCGTCGGAGCCGTCGCCGATGCCGTAGTCATCGGTACCGCGACCTATGTGATCGACCTGGCCGCCGGCATCCGCGCCCGCACCGGCTACCTGTACCTCGACCTGGGCGTGAGCTTCGTGTACTCGTTCGTCCTGGTCGGGTTCTGGAGTCACACTCTCGGCATGGCGTGGATGAGGCTCGACGCCGTCGAGGCTGTCGAGGGGCGCACTCCTATCGGACCCGCCAGGGCAGCGATCCGTTCGCTCGCCGCCGGTCTGTTGACCATCGTCCCGGTCGCAGCTTTCCTCGACCTCCTCTGGCCGCTGTGGGACCGCCGGAACCAGACGCTCCACGACAAGGCCGCCGGGACGGTCGTTCTCCGCCACTAGCTANNTAGCTAGTGGCTCGACCTAACTCCTAACCTCCGAGCAGCCCTTCCACCTCGGCCCGCTCCTCGAGCAGCTCGGCGATCGTCGCCCGGATTTGCCCAGTCGCGAAATCACTGTGTGGCTGGTCAGCAGCCACTTCCCAGCCTCTCCCGTCCGATCGCACCGGGAATCCGAACTGCAGCCCCTCTGGCACCCCGTATTCGCCCCGGGACACCACCGCCAGCGACACGCACTCGCCGGGCGGCGTCGGCCGCACGATGCTGGCCACCGAGTCGACTATGGCATGCGAGGCGCTCGCAGCAGACGACATGCCCCGCGCCTCGAGGATCGCGGCGCCACGCTTCTTCACGGTCTGCAGGAACTCGCCCTGCAGCCATTCGCTGTCGCCTATCACATCGACCGCCGGACGACCCAGGATCCGCGTGTTCTCATAATCAGGAAACTGCGTCAACGAGTGGTTCCCGTACACGACCATATTTGTCACCTGCCCGTTGAACACCTGGGCCCGCCGCGCGAGCAGGCTCTGGGCGCGGTTCTGGTCCAGGCGCATCATGGCGAACCAGCGATCGGCCGGCACCTCGGGCGCGTTCGAGCGGGCGATGAGACAGTTCGTGTTGCACGGGTTGCCGACCACGAGCACTCGCACGTCTGATGCCGCATAATCAGCAATGGCCCGGCCCTGCGTCTTGAAAGTCCCGGCGTTGACCCCGAGCAGATCTTTCCGCTCCATGCCAGGTTTGCGTGGAACCGACCCGACGAGCAGCGCGAACGAGGTCCTGCGAAAGGCAATCGCAAGGTTGCTCGTCGCCTCGATATCGACGAGAAGAGGAAACGCGCAGTCCTCGAGCTCCAGCACCACGCCCTCGAGCGATTTCATCGCGGGCTCGATCTCGAGCAGGCGGAGCACTACTGGTTGCCCCGCTCCGAACATCTCGCCCGAGGCAATGCGGAACAGCAACGCATAGCCGACTTGACCCGCGGCGCCGGTAACGGTGACGTTGATCGGCCAGGGCATCCTGGCTTCCATGGCGGTTGTCGTGGCAGCAGTGTCGATCACGGCGAGCAGACTAACCGCACTCGGGCCCACCCCGCCCCTAGGGCGCCCTTCCGGGGCGCCCTGGCTCAGAGGCGCTCGACCATGGCGTCGGCGAACTGACTGCAACGGACTTCGCGCGCGCCCTCCATCAATCGGGCGAAGTCGTAGGTCACGATCTTGTCGGCGATCGTTCGCTCGAGCGCCGCGATGATGTCGTCGGCGGCCTCCTGCCACCCGAAGTGCTCGAACATGAGCACGCCGGACAGGAGCAACGAGCCTGGATTGACCTTGTCCTGACCTGCGTACTTCGGCGCGGTGCCGTGTGTGGCCTCGAAGACTCCGTGCCCGGTCACGTAGTTGATGTTGCCGCCGGGGGCGATCCCGATACCCCCGACTTGCGCCGCCAGCGCGTCGGACAAGTAGTCACCGTTCAGGTTCGTTGCCGCGATGACGTCGAACTCATCGGGCCGGGTGAGAACTTGCTGGAAGGTGATGTCCGCTATCGCATCCTTCACCAGGATCTTGTCGCCGGGCTGGCCATCGCAGTCCTCCCAGCTGACCGCCACGTCGGAGAACTCGTCACGGGCGACCTCGTAACCCCAGCTGCGGAACGCCCCCTCGGTGAACTTCTGGATGTTCCCTTTGTGCATGAACGTGACGCTGCGGCGGTGGCGCCGCACGGCATATTGCAGCGCGGCACGGACGAGGCGCTTCGAACCGGTCTCCGATATCGGTTTGATGCCGATCCCCGAGTCGGCGCGCACCGTCCACCCGAACTCCTCCTGGACAAAGGCAATAAGCCTCCGGGCTTCCTCGGTGCCCTCCTGCAGCTCGAGCCCCGCGTACACGTCCTCGGTGTTCTCCCGGAAGATCACCATGTCGACCTTCTCGGGGTGGACAACCGGCGACGGCACTCCGGCGAACCAACGCACCGGCCGTAAGCACACATAAAGGTCGAGCAACTGCCGAAGCGCCACGTTGAGCGACCGGAAGCCGCCACCCACTGGTGTTGTGAGCGGGCCCTTGATGCCGATCAGGTGATCCCGGAACGCCTCGACCGTCTCCTCGGGCAGCCACTCTCCGGTCTCCTTGAAAGCCTTCTCACCGGCGAGCACCTCCTTCCAGGAGATGTGCCTGCCATACTTGGCCGCCGCGGCATCGAGCACTCGCCGCGCGGCGGGCCAGATGTCGACCCCGATCCCATCCCCCTCGATGTACGGGATTATGGGGTCATTCGGCACCAGGAGCACGCCCGTCGGCGCCATCGTGATCTTCGTTGACATGCAGCCGAGCCTAGTTATGACGGCGCGCGTCAGCACCTTCGTGCTCCGGCTCTCGGGCACCGAGGGTAGCGCTCCGTGAGGCTCGTCTCCCGGTCGGCTGCCTGACGCTTCTACCCTCCGCCCAGCACAGCTGCCCTTCGCTCGGCGGCAAGCACCGCGTTGCGCAGCAGCATCGCCCGGGTCATCGGTCCGACGCCGCCGATCCGCGGTGTCATCCAGCCTGCGACCTCAGCGACCGATTCCTCGACGTCCGACAGCAGTCGCTTGCCTTCGCGCGAAACCCCGGCGCCCACCACTGCTGCGCCAGGCCTCACCATGTCGCGGGTCACCAGGTTCGCCCAACCCGCTGCCGCGACGACGATGTCGCCCTGGCGGACGTACGCACCGAGGTCCGCCACTCCGGTGTGGACGACGGTAACGGCCGCGTTCAGGCCCGGCCGCTTCAACGCCAGAAGGAGCGCGAGCGGCCGACCAATCGTCAGGCCACGGCCGACGATCACGACGTGTTGCCCGCTGACAGGCACGTCGTACGCGTGGAGCAGCTCGACGATCCCCGCCGGCGTGCACGGGAGCGGTCCAGGTGCACCCATCACGAGACGCCCCAAGTTCAAAGGGTGCAGCCCGTCGACGTCCTTGTCGGGATCCACGGCCAACAGCGCCCGCTCTTCGTTCAAGTGTTTCGGCAACGGCAGCTGGATGAGCAGCGCGTCGACTTCGGGATTCGCGCTGAGCGACCGGATGACCGACTCGAGCCGACCCTGGGTCACGTTCCCGGGCAGTTCCTCATGCACGGACTCGACACCGATCTCGGCGCAGTCCTGGTGCTTCATCGCCACATACCGGGCGCTCGGTTCGTCGTCGCCGACGAGGATCGTCCCGAGCCCGGGTGTGATGCCGGCCGCCTTCAGCTCGGCGACCCGCTTCAACAGCTCGCCACGTTCACGGGCGGCGAGCGCTTCCCCGTCCAGCAGGATCGCGGCCATCAGTGGCGGAAGTGGCGCTCAGAAGTGAGCACCATCGAGATTCCACGCTCGTCGGCGGCCGCGATCACCTCGTGATCGCGAAGTGACCCGCCCGGCTGCACGACAGCAGTGACGCCTGCATCGATCATTGCGTCCAACCCATCTCGAAACGGGAAAAATGCGTCACTGGCCCCTGCTCCTCCTTGTCCTCGTCCGGCAGCCTTGCGACCAGCGATCCCGGCCGCGTCCACGCGATTCTGCTGCCCACATCCGATACCGACTATCTGCCCACCGTAGGCCAAAACGATGGCGTTGGACGAAGTCAGACCGCAGACCCTCCACGCAAGCTCGAGATCGCGCCACTGTTGTTCGCTCGGCGCGAGCCTCGTCGCCACCTGCCACGTCTCGGGCGCCGACCGGAATCGGTCGCGCTCTTGGACAAGGAAGCCCCCGTTGATCTGGCGAAGGCTGAGTCCGACGCGCGACGGAAAAGGTGCTGCGATCATCCGCATGTTCTTCCGCTTGGCGGCGAAATGGGCCAGGGCACCGTCGTCGAACGCGGGCGCGATGAGGAGGTCTGCGAGCGGGCTCTCGACGATCTGGCCGGCGAGCGCCTCGTCGACGCGGCCGCTCAGGGCCANNGCAACCCCGCAAGGGTTCGTGTGCTTCACGATCACCACTGCGGCAAGACCGCCTCCGAAGCTGAGGCCATCCGGCCCGACCAGCTCGTGCGCGAGCTGCCACGCCGCCTCCGCGTCGAGCAGGTTCAGATAGGACAGCTCCCGGCCGCCATGCTGGACCGCGCCCTCCCACCAACCGGCGGGACAGCCGCGCGCCCTGTAGAGCGCGGCGGGTTGATGCGGGTTCTCCCCGTAGCGAAGCTGCATGGCGCGCTCGAGGACGACGTGCAACGTCTCAGGCAGCGGGTCGGCGCTGTCGTGGGCATCGGGTCCGGTCTCGTCCAGCCAGCGAACGATCGCGGCGTCGTAGGCAGCAGTGTGGGCGAAGGCGGCACGCGCCAGCCTGCGGCGAGTGGACTCGCTCACGACGCCGCCCCTGCTCAGCTCCTCCAAGACGGTCCCGTACTCGCCGGGGTGAACGACAACCGTGACGTACGCGCAGTTCTTCGCCGCGGCCCGGATCATCGTCGGACCGCCGACGTCCATCATCTCGATGGAAGGTTGTGCCTCGAACGGGTACAGGTTGCAGACGACAAGGTCGATGGCTGTGATGTCCTGGGCGGCGAGGTCCTCGAGATGGGACTTGCTCGACCGGTCGGCCAGGATGCCGGCATGGATGGCCGGGTGCAGGGTCTTCACGCGCCCTCCCAGCATCTCCGGCACACCGGTGATCTGGGCAACTTCCGTGTGATCGATCCCGGCCGCGTCCAGGACTTTCGCGGTGCCTCCACTGGCGACCAGCTCGACGCCTAGGGCTGTCAGGCCGGTCGCGAACTCCTCGAGGCCTGTCTTGTCGTAAACAGAGAGAAGTGCACGCACCCTGACCGACGCTACCAGGGTGGTACCGCGACACGCTGAGCTGCTGTTTCAGAGGCCACGCGGGCGCGGCGCCCAGGTGCGCACCTCGCCGCGACGGTACCGAGAATTGTGTCAGATCGCAGCCGCAGGACGAGTATTGTTCGTTGACGCAAGCCCCGGTTGCCATGTTTCACTCGCTACGCTCGATCGAGCCGTTCGGGACAGATGAGGAGCACTTTGAGCGACGACCTCCAGGGCATCGGATGGTGGCTCGCGTCTGACGGCAAGTGGTACCCGCCGGACCTGCATCCGACCGCGCGTTTTGTGGTACCCGGCGAACAAGCTCGCATCGCTGCCCTGCTTGACGCCGCGATAGACGTGGCTCGAGTCCGGGACAAAGTCTCTGCTCAAGTCCACGGCGAGGGCATGACCAGGACTTTCTCCTCAGGAGACCTCGGCAGCCCTCATTCGGGCGCGCGGAACGGGAGTGCGGACGATCGAACCCCCGGCCAAGGTACCGGGGTACGACACACCGATCCCTTGCCGCGCTTTAGAGGTGCGGACCGGCCGAACTGGCCGTTTGAGGCGCGGAGCTCCTCGGAGCCGGTCACCTCGAGGCCCGAGACCCGGTGGAGACCTGACGTCCGGCAAAGGGCGGATACCACGCGGCCACCATCTCGGTCGCCCTCCGGGCCTGACCGCCCCCCGGCCGCGCCGCCAGCGCTCGCTCTCTCCGCTCGAGCCGCGCCCGCTCCTGCTCCTCCGGTACCCCGATGGAAGCCCGAAAAGACCCCCGAGCCCGGCCCGCCGGCCGGTCGAGGCATGCCTGTCGCGCCTGTCGCGCCGGTCGCGCCTCTGCCGCCTGAGCCGCAGGCCGCGCCGCCCCCGCCCGATCCGACGGCAACGGCCGTGCAGCCCGGTCCAACGGCCCCACTGGCTGCGGCCCAGCCGGCAACACCTGCGGCCCCATTGGCTGTGGCCCCGCCGCCCGCTCCAACAGGGCCATCGCCCACAGCAGCAATCGAGAGAAGTGGCCTGCCGCCCATGGCTCGGCGACGCCCCTCAACAGTCCGGCCGCCCTCTGATCTGCGTCAGGCGGTAGCCGGCGCAGTCGCTCGAGCCGCGGCTCAGGGGCCGCTGATGCCGAGAGGACCGGAGGAATCAGACGCCGTGACGCTCGAAGCGTCGAATTCCTCGAAGATGTGGCCGCACTACTCGCCACCGACTCCTGCACCCGGGGAGGATCCCTCTGCTCTGGTCGCCACCATTGAGCCTGAGACTGACGCGCAACAGACCCTCGCCCCGGAGATCCCTGCCGACGCCGGCCAGAAGACGCTTGACCCCTACGAGGATTTCGCCAGACCTGCTGGCGAGCACGCTTTGGCCGGTACCGCCCCGCGCCGCCGCAGCAATCGACCGTCGAGCGGGCCGGCCACAGCGGCAGGATCCCCTCCTTCGACTGTGGAGTCTTCTGACCCACTTTCCACCCAATCGAGCCAGGCTCACCTCGAGCCAACGCCACCTGACCCGTCTTTCACCGACGTTGCGACTCCTGCCACGAGCGAGCCGGGGCTGCACTTCCCTGGGCTGTCCGACAGTGAGGAACCATCGTGGCCTATCGGAGAACGGCGGTCGGTCGCCCGCCAGGCCCGTAAGCCACTTCCCGCGGCGCTCCAGGCGGCGGTCTCATCCAACGTTGCACAGGTCGACCCTGGCGAATCAGCGTCGCAGCCCGTCGCGGCGAGGCAACCCCCGGAACCGACCGAGGCACTTCTGGGCGGAGCCGGCGCGAGCACCGAAGCAGGCAAGGAACCGCCAACCGGCAAGAAGCCGGGCATCATACGCCGCTACGCCTCGGCGATCGCCATCGTCCTGCTCTTCGTCGCGGCGGGCGGTGCCGTAGCCGGCATTGCTGCGTTCCGCGGCCCGGTAACTCAACCCGGGCTGCCAACTCGTGCTCAGGACCAAGCCGCGGCAGACAACGTGGTCCTCAGAGCCAGCGACTTCCCGACCGCTTGGCGCGTGTCCAAATCCGGGATCACCGCCAGCTCGTACGGAGTCGGCTCAGCGCTCGTCACGCCCGCGATCGTTCATTCATGGATCACCGCACATCCGGCATGCGCCGGAGACCTCAACAGCCTCAGCGCCGCGTTGACGGCGTCTGGTGGCACCGTAACCGCCGTGGCCTCCACACATGCAACCGCCGCCGACCCGCTGGGCGGTTCGTGGCAGGCCGCAGACGTGGTTGCCTTCCACTCGAGCGCCGCTCAGGTGAGCACGGATCTGGCGGCGATGCGCTCGCTCCTCGCGGAGCCGGCCGCGAGAGCCTGCATCAACCGTTTCTGGTCGGCAGCTTTGCTGGCCGGGCTGCCGCGGGGTTCGTACCTCTCTCTGTCCGTGTCGCAACCGCCGTCGCCGGTCCTGCCCGGGAACCCGTCGGTCTGGGTCATGGCCATGGGCGGCACCGCTACGGTCCGGAGCATCGCGCTCCCGTTCCGTTTCGAGGTCACTTCATTCGCTGTCGGTCGCGCCCAGGTGTCATTCGTGACCTCGTCCAAGCTTGCACCCCTCCCGCTCAGCCTCGACCAGGCGCTGCTCGTCGTCCTGGCGACACGAGCTGAACTGCCGGCCTCTTGACCGAACCGCCTTGCGCCTCTTACGAACCGGGCATCAACCCAGGTAGCGGTACAGAGGCATCTCGCTCGTAAGCTCGCCGACCCGACCGGCGAGGGATCCGTCGGGATCCTCGCCGCCGTTCGCCAAAGCGTCCGAGATGATCGCCCCGACCTCCGCGAACTGCTCGCGGCCAAAGCCCCGGCTTGCGAGGGCCATAGCCCCGAAACGCAACCCCGAGCAAGCCGGCTCCACTAACGGGTCGTAGGCCAGCGCGATCGCATTGGCGGAGATCCCGATGTTGTTGAGCCGTCGGAGCGTCGCCCAGGCCTCGCGACCACCCGGCGCCAGATCGACGAGCAGTTGGTGAACGTCGGTGCCACCGGTGACAACGTGCGCCCTTGTCCTGTCCTCGGCCTCGAGGAGCACTTGCGCCAGCGTCCGGGCCCCTTCCAAGGTGCGCTCCATCCGCTCGCGGAAGGCGTCGGTCCCGGCGAGCTTGAACGTCACCGCCTTTGCGGCGATCACGTGCGGAAGTGGGCAGCCTTGTTCGCCGGGGTACACGGCCGCGTCGACCCGCTCGGCAAGCTCCCGGCGGCACAGGACGGCCCCGCCCCGGGCGCCCCCGAGAGTCTTGTGGACCGTCATCGTGCAAGCGTCTGCGAACCGAATCGGGTCAGGATGTACCTTGGCGGCGACCAGGCCGGCGAAGTGCGCCATGTCGACCACCAGCTTGGCGCCCACCTCGTCGGCGATCTCACGGAACCGCGCGAAGTCCAGGTGTCGGCTGTAGCACGACCAACCGGCAAACAGAACCTTCGGGCGGTGGCGGCGGGCGAGCGTCTCGACCTCGTCCATGTCCACGAGCCGGTCGTCGCGCCGCACGTGGTACGCGAACGCCCGGTAGTTGCGCCCGGCGAAGGTCTCCGCAGCGCACTGAGTCGGGTGCCCTCCGTGTGCGAAGTCAAAACCGAGCACCGCGTCGCCTGGCTCGCACAGCGCGTGAAGCACCGCCGCGTTGGCGCTGGCGCCCGAATAGGGCTGGACGTTGGCGTGATCGGCACCGAACAGCGCCTTCGCGCGTTCGATCGCCAGGCGCTCGATCTCGTCGATCCATTCGCAGGTGTCGTACTCACGGTTGCCCGGATAGCCGTCCGCGTACTTCGCCGTCAGGATCGACCCCTGCGCCTCGAGAACTGCGCGTGGCGGCACGCTCTCGGACGCGACCAGGTCGAGCGTGGACCGCTGTCGGGCGAGCTCACCATCGATTGCGGCGCTCACCTCAGGGTCGATGACCTGGAGGATCGCCTCCAATGGGCGATCGGGCTCGTCTGGCTCCACTTGAGCCAAGCTACTGGACAGAAACGGGCACCGGGAGCGGGACCGTCGCAGGCCCGGACCGCCCGGACCGCCCGGCCCGGCCGGCCGGTTCGTGACGTCGTGCCGCTGCGTGCCTGAGCGACAGCGCCAGCACAACGGCTCCGGCACCGGCACTGACGATCCCGCCGCCGATCAGGCCCCATCTGGCCCCGAATTCCTGGGAGATCCAGCCCACAAGTGGCGCCCCGAGCGGTGTGCCTCCTGCGAACACGAGCATGTAGACGCCCATGACGCGTCCGCGCATCTCCGGCGCAGATGCGAGCTGCACGCTCGAGTTCGCGGCCGTCGAGAACGTGATGTTCGCAAGGCCGACGGGGACGAGGGCGATCGCGAGCATCGCGAAGGTGGGCATCAGCCCGACGACGACCTCGAGCACTCCGAATGCGATGGCGCCGACGATCACGAGTCGTGTGGTGGGGTGCGTCCTTCGAGCACCGAGAAGTGCCCCTGCCAACGCGCCCGCGGCGAGAAGCGAGGTGAGCAGCCCGAACGAGGCCGCCCCGCGATGGAACACGACCTTGTCGACGAGCGCGAGCGTGATCTGGAAGTTGAGGCCGAAGGTCCCGACGACCCCGACCAGCACGATCGGCACGAGCAGCTCCCTGCGGTGTCTCACATACGACAGGCCCTCGCGCAGGTTGCCTCGCTGGTGAGCCAGCCGGGGGGCGGGAAAAAGCTCGGAGGGACGCATCATGAGCAGGCAGGCGATCACCGCGATAAACGACGCCGCATTCCCGAGAAAGACCCATGCGGTGCCGACCCCGTCTATCAGCAGTCCCGCGGCCGCGGGCCCGAGGATTCGGGCGGCGTTGAACGTGGCGCTGTTCAGGCCGACGGCGTTCGGCAGCTCCTCACCACCGACCAGCTCGGACACGAACGCCTGGCGAGTGGGGTTGTCGACGGCGGTCACCATCCCTAGCAGGAACGCGAAGAGGTACACGTCGTACAACGTGGCCGCACCGAGCAGGTCCAAGAGCCCGAGCCCGAGCGCGATGAGGCCCATCGTCACCTGGGTGGCCAAGATGACCTTGCGCTTGGAGAAACGATCGGCGATGACACCGCCCTGCAACCCGAGAAGCAGGATCGGAAGGAACTGCAGTGCGGTGGTGATCCCTATCGCGGTCCCACTGTTGTCACTGAGGCGGAGCACGAGCCAGTCTTGGCCGACCCGTTGCATCCAGGTGCCGGTCAGGGACACGAGCTGGCCGCTCGCGAACAGCCGGTAGTTGCGGATCCGTAGCGATGCGAAAGTGCGGCTCACGAATCAGCAAGCCTTTCGATGACCGGCACGGCCAGACGCAGGGCCTCGCGCTCGGCCGGCAAGAGATCGTTCAGCCGACACGCCAACCAGGCCTGTCTCTTGTTTCGGTCCTCGGCGAGCAGGTCGCGGCCGCGATCGGTGAGCGCGAGCACGCACTGGCGCCTGTCGCTCGGGTGAGGTTGACGACGAACGAGATCGAGCTCCTCGATCGCTGCGACCACCCTTGTCATGGACGGCGGCTGGACGCGTTCAGCCGCGGCGAGGTGCGTGGGCGACGACGGGCCTTCCCTGTCGATGATGCCGAGCACCGACAGCTGGCTGACGGTGAGCCCCTCACTGGTCCGCTCGCTCCGCATCCGTCGGGCGAGGCGCATGACCCCGATGCGAAGAACGCTCGCAAGGCCAGAAACGTCGGCCTCTACCGCCTGCGCGTCCTGCCCAACTTGCTCCGTCATACCCTTAGCATAACTCATTAGCTGTGCTAATCAGTTCGCGGGCTGTGCTGCTCCCTCAGGTCGCTGCGTGACTGGCCACACGGACGTTGAAGCCCACTTCTCGCGCCGCGTCCAGAACCGCCTTGGCATGTTCACGGTTCCGGGTCTCGAGCACGATGTGGACCGCGGTCTCGCGCACCTGCAAGTCGTAGCCCTCGCGCAGGTGCTCCACGGTGACGAGGTTCGCGCCGCTCAGCCCTAGGCAGGTGAGCAGGCGGGCGAGGCTGCCGGGCCGGTCAGGGATCCGGGCGAAGAGCACGACCCTGCGACCGGCGTCGGTCTCCTGGCGCCGGATGACCGGCGAGAGCAGACCGGTGTCGACGTTGCCGCCCGACAGCACGACAACTGTCGTGCCGGAAGCTGGCGGCGTGATCCGGCCCGCCATCAACGCGGCTGCCCCAACGGCACCCGCCCCTTCGACTACGAGCTTGGAACGCATGAGCAGCATCACCATCGCGTCGGCGATCTCGTTCTCGCCGACTGCCACGATCTCGTCGACGTGCCGCTCGATCAGGCCAAGGGTGATCCCACTCGGCCGTTTCACTGCGATGCCGTCCGCCAGCGTCGAGCCGGCCTTGACACTGGCCTTCCGGTGACCCTGGCGTCTGGCAAGAAACGGAGCGCAGACCGCGGCTTGAACAGCGACCACTTGCACCTGCGGCGCGAGCGCATCGACGGCACAGGCGATCCCCGATACCAGCCCGCCCCCTCCGAGCGGCACGATCACCATGGCGAGGTCGTCGACGTCCTCGATGAGCTCGAGACCGAGCGTGCCCTGCCCTGCCACGATCGCCGGATCGTCGAAGGGATGGACGAAGTGAAGACCGGTCTCCCGTGCACGTGCCTCGGCCAGCACAACGCAGTCGTCGAGAGAGTCGCCCTCGAGGTGAACCGAGGCGCCGTAGCCCATCGTCGCCTCCGCCTTGGAGACCGACGCCTCCGCTGGCATGTACACCTCGCACCGCACGCTCGCCGAGCGTGCCGCGAGAGCAGCAGCCTGGGCATGGTTGCCGGCCGAGGCCACAACGATGCCGGGCGCGGCTCCGCTGCCGAGAGCAGCCAGCTTCGCCGAGGCGCCGCGGATCTTGAACGAACCGGTCGGCTGGAGGTTCTCGGCTTTCAGGACGATGCGCGCGCCGGTGAGCTCGCTCAGGACGCGCGAGCTGAAAAGCGGCGTATGTACCGCAATGCGCCTAACTGCGGGCCTGGCGGCCTCGATCGCCTCGAGGCTGATCTCGCCCGCTCCCGCCCCCCCTGTCACTGCGTCGCCCTTACAAGGCCCGCACGAGCTCGACCATGAGCTCGCCGGCCTCCGTGGGGTTCTTCGCCACGAGCACGCCTGCGGCCGACAGGGCTTCCATCTTGGCCTTGGCCGTCCCCTTCGAGCCCGAGATGATCGCGCCGGCATGCCCCATCTTCCGGCCCGCGGGCGCCGTCACGCCCGCGATGTACGCGACGACGGGCTTGTCCATCGACGATGCGATGAAGTCCGCGGCGCGTTCTTCGCCGTCACCACCGATCTCGCCGATCATCAACACAGCCCGAGTCTCCGGGTCGTCCTGGAAAGCGGCGAGCACATCGACGAAGGTCGAGCCCGGCACCGCGTCGCCGCCGATGCCCACGCAGGTGGTCTGGCCGACGCCCTGCTGGGACAGCTCGTGCAGGGCCTGGTAGGTCAACGTGCCCGAACGGCTGACGACCCCGACCGGGCCTCCCGGCAAGGCAATGTCCCCGGAAGTGATGCCTATGTTGCACTTTCCCGGCGAGATGATGCCCGGGCAGTTCGGGCCGATGAGCCGGACGGCGGGGTAGTCACGGCAGAGCCGGGCGTTCACGAGCGCCTCGTCCTTGGACGGGATGTGCTCGGTTATGCACACCACGACGCGGATCCCGGCCGCCGCGGCGTCGATGATCGCTCCTGGGGCCGCGCGGGGCGGCACGGCGATGAAGCTCGCGGTGACCCCGGTGGCGGCGACCGCCTCGGCGACCGAGTCGAAGACCGGGATTCCTTCCACGTCCTGGCCACCCTTTCCGGGCGTCACGCCGGCGACCACCTTCGTGCCGTAGGCCCGATTGCGCAGGCCGTGAAAGCGACCCTGGCTCCCGGTGAGTCCCTGTACGACCACGCGGGTCGTCTCATCCACGAAGATGCTCACAGCTCCGTACCTCCTTGCGACTTGGGCGTACCCGCGAGTTCGACCGCGCGCCGCGCGGCACTCAGCATGGTCCGCTCGCTGATGATCTTCTCCGAGGCGCGCTCGTCGATGATCCTGCGGGCTTCGGCCACGTTCGTTCCGTCGAGCCGCAGCACGATCTGCGAGGCGATGTCCACCTTGTCCAGCGCGCTGACGATGCCGCGCGCGACCTCATCGCACCGCACGATCCCGCCGAAGATGTTCACAAAGATCGCCCGGACGCTCGGATCGAGGTTGATCACCTCCAGCGCGCTCGCCATGCCGTCCTCGTCGGCGCCGCCCCCGACGTCGAGGAAGTTCGCCGCGCTGCCACCGACCTGGCTCACCACGTCGACGGTGCTCATCGCGAGACCGGCCCCGTTCGCGATGATCCCTACTGACCCGTCGAGCGGGATGTACGACAACCCCTTCGACTTCGCGAGGCGCTCGCGCTCGCTGGAATCGCCCAGATTGTCTATCTCCGCCCACTCCGGGTGGCGAAACGCCGCGTCGTCGTCGAGAGTCACCTTCGCGTCGAGCACACGCACCTCGCCATCGGTCGTGAGCACGAGCGGGTTGATCTCCACGAGGTCGGCGTCGCCTTCGATGTAGCAGTTGTAGAGCTTCAGGAGTATCTCGGCGGCACCTTCTCGAGCTTCCAGGTCGAGCCCCGCACGCTCGACCAGATCGCGCACCGCCTCCAGCGTCACCCCGTCGAGAGGGTTGACATGCAGCCGCGCGATCGCGTCCGGGTCCTCCTCCACGACTTGCTCGATGTCGACCCCGCCACGGGCCGAGACCATCGCGAGATGCAGCTTGGCCGACCGGTCGAGCGTAAAGCTCGCGTAGTACTCCTTGGCGATGTCGGTGGCCTTCTCGATCCACAGGCGTCGAACGACGTGGCCCTTGATGTCCATGCCGAGAATGTTGGCCGCGTGCTCGGCGACCTCCGCCCCGGAGCTCGCGAGCTTGATCCCGCCTGCTTTGCCACGGCCGCCGACTTGCACTTGGGCCTTGACGACTACGGGATAGCCGAGCCGTTCGGCCGCGGCTTCGGCCTCGCCCACGGTGTTCGCGACCTCTCCGGGCGATATGGGCAGGCCATAACGCGCGAAATACTGCTTTCCCTGGTACTCAACTAGGTCCACCAGTCACCTTCCTGTCGGTTGCTTCGGTTGCTTCGGTCGCGTCGGTCGCCGCTGGCCCCGGTGGCTCCACATTTGCCCGCTCGCGTGCGTCCAGTGCTTCCTCGAGCCAGGACGCAATCTGAGGCAGATGGGCGCCGGGCGTGAAGACTGCGCTCACGCCTGCGGACTTCAACACCTCGACGTCGCGCTCGGGGATGATCCCGCCCACGACGACGATCACGTCTTCGAGCCCTTCAGCTCGTAACCCCTCCACGACGCGCGGAACCAAGGTCAGGTGCGCCCCGGACAGCAACGAGAGCCCGACGGCGTCCGCGTCCTCTTGCATTGCGGTGCGAACCACCTGCGCGGGTGTCTGGTGGAGGCCGGTGTAGATCACCTCGAAGCCGGCGTCCCGCAACGAGCGGGCAATGACCTTGGCACCTCGATCGTGGCCGTCGAGACCCGGTTTGGCCACGACAATTCGGTAGCGACGTTCCATTCTTTGGCGATACTACGCAGCACTGGGTACCTGAAGACCAATCGAGGCCTCAGGACCTCACGGCGGGCAGCAGGACGAAGGCGATCAGGCTGAGGTGCAAGGCGGCAGCCAGCACGACACATAAGTGGAAGACCTCGTGGTACCCGAACACCGCAGGCCACGGTTCAGGACGCCTGAGGGCGTACACGACCGCACCGAGCGTGTACACCAGCCCGCCTCCGAGCATCAGCGAGAAACCCAGCACACCGAGGTAATGGAAGAACTCCGGCATGGCCCCCACGGCGATCCATCCGGCTGCGACATAGGGCGTGGCGACGACCCACTTCGGCGCGTCCAACCATGCAAAGCGCATCACGATCCCGGCGACGGATGCTCCCCAGACCAGGCCGAGGACTATCCACGCGTCCGTGTCGGGAAGCGACAGACCGGCAACTGCCGTATAGGTCCCCGCGATGCAGACGAAGATCATGGAGTGGTCGGCGCGACGCATCCTGCGGCGCGCCGTGGGCGACCAGCTGACCCGGTGGTAGAGGGCGCTCGTCGTCAGCATCGCCGTCACTGCGAAACAAACGACCGCAGTGCAAACCTCCTCCTTGGTCCCGTTCGCCTCGAGACCGATGAGAGGGCCGACAACGAGCATCGCGATCGCGCCCACCTCGTGAAACCACCCGCGCAGAAGTGGTTTGGGCCTCTCGATCGCCGGTACCTTCGCCTGGGTAGCCTGCGCCACGGAAAGCACACTACCTACCGGTCGGTAGGCTCGCCAGCCGACGGCCGTTCGATCGGGCTGAGCGCCAGCAGGAAGCGCTTTTCGCCGTGCTCGCTGAAGCGGATCGTCGCACGGGCGTCTTCGCCTTCGCCCTGCACCTCGACCACAACTCCCTGACCGAAGCGGGCGTGCACCACGGCATCGCCTGGCGCGAGGCCGAGGCTCTCGGCGCCGCTCGTCGCGACGGCTGCCTGCACTGCAGGGTGCGGGCGACCGCTTCCTCCCCCGGCTGTCGCCGCGCCCCAGCTCCCGGCGGCCGCGCCCCAGCCCCCGGCGGCCACGCCCCCTCGTCCCCCGCCGATCACGACTCCCTCGCCGACATCTTCGACGAGCTCGTCCGGGATCTCTTTCAAGAACCGGCTCGGGAAGCTCTGCTGGATGCTGCCGAACAGCAAGCGGCTCCAGGTGTGAGTCAGGTACAGCCGTTCGCGCGCGCGGGTCACCCCGACATAGCAGAGCCGCCGCTCCTCCTCCAGCTCGTCGGGCTCGCTCAAGCTCTGGGAGTGCGGGAAGATCCCCTCTTCCATCCCGGTGAGGAACACGACGCGGAACTCGAGGCCCTTGGCCGAGTGCAGCGTCATGAGCGACACGCTCGCCCCGTCGTCGGAGACGTCAGTCGCGGCGACCAGCGCCGTGGCCTCGAGGAACGACTCCAAGTCGGTGTGCTCGGACGCCACGTTCATGAGCTCGGCCAGGTTCTCGACGCGGCCCTCCGCGTCGATGGCGCGGCCACCGCCTATGGCGATCTCGGCCTCGAGCGCGTCCCTGTAACCGGTCCGCTCGAGCAGGGCCTCGATCAGCTGGTCCGGCGGGCAAGTGAGGAGATCTCCGGACCGGAGCTCCTCGAGCAAGTTGAGGAAGCTCCGGATCCCGGCGAGCGCCTTTCCTGACGCACCGGCTTGTTCGGCGCGCTCGAGCGCCGCGGCAAAGCCGATCCCGCGCTCGTTGCCGAAAGCAATCACACGCGCGAGCGTCGTGTCGCCGATGCCGCGCCGCGGCGTGTTGAGGATGCGGCGGAGCGACACCTCGTCCCCGGGATTGGCGACGGCGCGGAGGTACGCGAGCACGTCTCGAACCTCACGCCGGTCGAAAAAGCGCGTCCCGCCGATCACCGTGTAGGCGATCCCACGATCGGCCAGCGCAGTCTCGAGGGCGCGACTTTGGGCGTTGGTCCGGTAGAAGACTGCGATCTCGCCGAAGCCGATGCCCTCGTCCCGGTGGAGCGCGGCGATCTCGCCCGTCACGAAAGATGCCTCGTCCCTGTCGTCGCCGGCGCGGTAGCGCCTGATCCGGTCACCCTTGCCGAGCGCGCTCCACAGGTCCTTCTCCTGACGGAACAAGTTGTTGCCTATAACGGCGTTGGCGGCATCGAGGATCGTCTGGCTGGACCGGTAGTTCTGATCGAGCACGATCATCCGGGCGTCGGGGAACGCCCGCTCGAACTCGAGCAGGTTGCGCATCTCGGCACCCCGGAACCGGTAGATGCTCTGGTCGGTGTCGCCGACGACACAGACGTTGCGTCGGGCCTCCCCGAGCTGTATCACCAGCTCGTTCTGCGCAAGGTTCGTGTCCTGGTACTCGTCCACGAGGATGTGCTCGAATCGCTCCTGGTAGTGCTCGAGCACGTCGGGATGCTCGCGGAACATCCGCACGGTGCGAACCAACAGGTCGTCGAAGTCCATCGCGTTCGCCGCCACGAGACGCCGCTCGTACTCGGCGTAAGCCTGGGCGATCCGCCGCTCGTAGATCGTCCCGGCGCGCTCGTCGAAGGCCGCCACGTCGACCATGTCCGACTTGGCCGAGCTGATGACACCCAGCACGGCTCGCGGCGGGAAGCGCCGCTGGTCGATGCCGAGGTCGTCGAGGACGTGCTCCACGAGCCGGCGGCTGTCGCCGTCGTCGTAGATGCTGAAACCCGGCCGGTAGCCGATCCGCTCCGCGTTGCGGCGCAGCATCCGGACACACGCGGCATGGAACGTGGACACCCACATCTTCTCGGCGTCTGCGCCGACAAGCTCCACGACTCGGCGGCGCATCTCGTCCGCGGC
>PMVZ01000242.1:0-23610 GCA_003166375.1 Acidimicrobiaceae bacterium
TAGTCATCGACTCGAAGACGGAAGAACAGAAACGACGGTGTAGTCCTCAGCTTCTCGTAAGAGATGGGGTCCCACTCTTCAAGCTCGGACAGCGGTTCGGGTTCGACGAGTCGTTCGATCACAAATCCAGCCGAGGCAATGGACTCGGCCATCACGGTGAGTGGACGCCGCCAGAATGTCACTTCGAACTCGCCCGATCCCTTGGCCCAAGTCTCGGTCACCTGTTTGACCACGAAGTAGTCGTCGGGGCAGTGGAGTTTCCAGTCCATGGTCGGGTGGTGCGTCGAGAAGACGACCGAGCCGCCCGGAGCCAGAACCCTACGGAATTCCAGCAGGACAGCATCCCAGTCCCTCACGTAGTGCAGGACGAGGGAAGCGACGACCAGATCGAAGCTCCCGTCCTCAGCAAAGGACAGTGGTCGGCCCAAGTCGGCTACGAGGAAGCCGGCGCGGTCACCCACCAATTTCCTTGCAAGGCTTACCATCTCGGGACTCACATCGAACGCAGTCACAACTGCGCCGTGATCCACCAGCCACGCCGTGAGCGGTCCGGCACCGCACCCGACGTCCAACACGCGCCGTCCTCTGACATCGCCGAGCAACGAGACAGTGGCTGGTCGTTCGTAGCAAGCGTTATAGGAGCCCTCGGCGTTGTCCACCGCGTATGCGACAGCCATCGCGTCGTACTGGCGGGCGCTCCGCTCCCCATCGCTCATGGCGACCGATTCTGGCATGGCTGTCGATGTGAGAAACTCCGCAGCCCACCAGGCTCGGATGAGCAGAGAAGCGTTCCGTCGCAATGGACTGGCGATACACGGACTGTGCGTGGAGTCCGATGTCCTCGACCGCCAGCGCTTTCCTCATCTGCTCATCTCACCGTCAGCGACGTTCAACGGATCAACAGGTCGTGCTGTGTAAGAGCCCCGGGCAGACGAGTCTTGATGGAGCCACCTGTCCGACGCTTCGACGCTAGGCGGGCTTAGTGCGTACTCCGAGGCGATTCAGGACAACGGCAGCTGGGAAGCCCGAGGAACCAAGCAGACGCGCTAGCCGCGTCGATCCGCTCCAGTCACGCGTCGTATCAGTTTCACGGCGAAGGCAGCCATGCCCATGGCCGCGCCGTACGGCGTGAGAGTCGAGTACTCGCCCGGCATGTCAGCCACACGCAGCGGCACTCCATCATTGGAAGAAACGCTCAGGGGGTGGCGAGGCTTCCGGCGACGAGCTCCTTTCGATCCCATTTTCACAGTATGCATGACGGGCTGGTGACGATTGTGGAGTGGCGTGTGCGCTTCCACGTTCTGCCATCCGGCATCGCGACGCGCCGTGTGTGTTGTCGGGAGGTCTGTAACCCCCTCCGGAGTCGTACGCGAACCCCAGGCGGGGACGCCTCATGAGACGATGATCGTGGTGCGCAAGCTCGGCGCTGTAGCGACAGTGGTCATGACGCTGACGCTGGTTGCCCGTACGAGTTCGACCGCACCTTCGCCCAAGTCGTCTGCCTCGTGGACGGGCAGTTTTGTCGCAGCGCTTGTCACGAGCACGAAGACCGTTAGTCGTGCAGACCTGTCCCGATTCGTGGCCCCGGCCCACAAAGGGCTGCGTGAGCCGTTAGAGGCCGCCTACCGATTTGACCCTCCGCTGGACAGCCCGACAGGTCAGCTTCGCAGTTTTCGGGTCTGGTATGAGCCAGTAGTGGGTTCGGGCCCCGAGGGGAACTTCGTCCACGAGACCCCGTTTGGTCAGGGGACGTTCCGTTTCATCAAGAACGGACGCGGCAAGTACTACGAGTGCCTGCGCGCGGCCCCTCGGAGACCGTGGAGATGCGTGGGGCCGTTCGGTCCGCAGAGCATCGGGCAAGGCATGCAGGTCGAGGGATACCGGTTGCCCATGTGGGTCGCGGAGAACCTCACTACCGGCCTCCCTGGCCCGCTGGTCTTGTTCCAACGAACCGCGCTCGGGCGACGCCTGTGGTGTCTGAACATCCAGGCCGAAAGCTCTCTCTGTGCACGAAAACAGGCCAGCTGGCCCTCGACGCCAAGTGGTTCGTCGGTTCCAGCCAGCTCGAGTTGGTCTCGTTGGCGCTGACTGAATCCAAGTCGGCCTTCCTTCTGCCAGCGAGACCAACGCCATGGGGCCAGGGAGTTCTTCCGAACCTGTGCGGGAAGCGCCAGTGTCCGTCATTGGGCATGCTCTAGGACCATCGTCCGCAAGTTCCGCATCGCCTCGGAGACGGTCCGCGAGTCGTTGTAGGCTGGCTGCGTGTTGAAGGCGATCCGGCTCGGATTCGGCGGCGTAATGGTGGTCGCGCTGGGACATATGGCGGCGACGGGGCGGTTGCCAAGAAACATCTTTGCCGGTATCCGCATCCCGTCGACGATGCGCAGCGACGAGGCGTGGCGCGCCGGGCATCGGGCCGCCGCTTCGGCGCTGACGACTGCAGGCTTCGGCCCGGTCGTGGTAGCGGTCATCGTTGCGGCGAAGAGTCCGGGTAGCAAGGCGCAGACTGTTCTGTCCCGTATCGCCACCGGATGGCTCCTTGGCTGGATTGGTCTCGCGACACTCCGAGCGAGCCGCGCAGCCCGGGCATCGGTCATCGTCTGAGACAGTCAGACATCGCGGTCACACTCTCTGCGGCAGGCCTTCGCAGAAGAGCCCGATCCTCGTGCGACGTGGCGGATCACTCTCACCGCCACGTCGGATCCCCGCGCGACCAGGATGGTGTCGACGAACTCGCAAGGGAAGAGCCCGTGTTCGACCAACCCGGGAGTGGCCTCGAACCGATTGGCCAGCGCGGCAGGGTCGTCGACCTCGCCGGTGAAGTCTGCGATGACCCCGCCGTCGGGGCTGGGAGGGAGGCCACGCAGTGTGGTGGGCGTCAACCGTCGCAAGGTCGATGCCAGCCCGAAGGAGAACAACTCCAGGGGGATCGGCTGGTGAATGCGCTCGACGAGTTTGGTCGAGTCGGCGATGACCACGAACCGTTCAGAAGTCACCGCCACCAGCTTTTCGCGGGTGTGGGCTCCCCCTCCGCCCTTAACCAGCCATCCGTCAGGAGCGATCTGGTCGGCACCGTCGATGGCGATGTCCAGGCGGTCGATTCCGACGAACGCCTCGACAAGGATCCCGAGCGAGCGGGCCGCGTCCGCTGTGCGCTGCGAAGTGGCCACACACCGAAGCGACAGATTGCGGCGGGCTAGCACCGGTAGGAGGTAGGCGACGGTCGAACCGGTGCCGAGCCCGACTGTCATGCCGTCTTCAACGAGTTCGGCCGCCGTCTCGCCAGCAAGCCTCTTCTCGTCTTCGACTCCCTGAGCCATTCGCGTCCCTTCGCCGGCGGTGGGTCCGCAAGTACCCGTTGGAGTGGCATCGGTCAGTTCGTGCGGCGAGAGAAGAGCTCGTCACTCTGCAGCGGTGATCCGGCCACTCTCTCAAGCGGGAGAGAACAGGTTCGAATCTAGTTGAGTCTGCCAGAGAGGTCGTCCGCGTCAGCCGCCGGTATGCGGCAAGCTGACGTGGGCTCTTGGTTCCCGTTTCCTCCTCCGTAACGTCCGGTCAGGCGCCCCCGTCCTCAAGGCGATCTTGTCATCTAGCTGTGGTTCGTCCAGAAGGCACCGGCATACGCGTACGTGTCACCGGTCGACAGATTGATCAGGTAGGCGCAGATACCGTGCTTGCCGAGGTGCACCGCGCCGAACTGTTCGACGACCGAGTAGTGGTGAGAGACGTTTCGGTTCTCAAATAGCGTCAGTCCGTAGGTGTTCGGGAGGAAGACCCGCGTGCTTTCCGCTGCGTAGGTACTCGCGCAGCCTGCTTGCGGATAGAACTGTTCTCACGCGACCACATAGTCAGCGGGTCTGATCGCAGTGCCCGAGATGGTGTAGTCGAAGTCAGCGCCCGTCGTGTTCGACTTGGGTCCACTGAGCGTGAGCGAGCTTCCCGCGGAGTGCGAGGTCTGTGGCGACGCCTCCGACGCGGCGCCTGGCACCGCTATCAGCAAAGTCGCAACGACTGCGATCAGAAGCCCGAGACGCAGCGATCTCATGATCATTCCCCCCTCTTTGTTCGCGCGGACGCCCGCTGGGACCGTTGAGACCCGCGCGCTTGAAAGTGACAATTTCTGCTGTGTTGTACCACGCGGGCGCCAGTTTCCGATAGAGCACGTCTCCCGGGGCCTCGCCGTCCGCACGCGTGGACACGCGCAAAGTGCCCTGGCCCTCCGTGGCGTCGATGGCAGTCGCTACGTCCTTGAGACTGATTGCAGGCGGACAGTTGCGTCGGTGCCTCCGTCGCGCGCCTCACGTAGCTCAGATGAGCCTCCGGAAAGCCGCACGAGTTGGTCCACGATCGCAAGGCCGAGGCCTGCGCCTTCGTGCCCGGACGCACGTCCCCGCCAGAACCGGTCGAATGCACGCTCGCGTTCGACAGGATCAAGCCCCGGTCCATTGTCGATTACATGGATCTCGACGAACTGATCGGACTGGAACGCCTCAATCCGGACCAGTCCGCCTTGGGGAGTCGCCTCGAAGGCATTGGCGAGGAGGTTGTCAAGGACCTGCTCTAGGGCTTCGGGACAAGCAAGAGCCGCCAACGGGCTCGCGCCGGACTTCAGCGAGGCATCCAATGAGAGGTGCTGCTCGTCAGCGAGCGGCTTCCAGGCTTCCAGGCGTTCGTCCACCACGCCTCCAACGTCGACGCGGACGAGCATGGGTTGTTCAGCCTCGCTTCGGGTAAGAGCAAGCAGCGCTTCGACAAGGCGGGAAAGCCGCGATACCTCGGTGAGTGCCGCGTCGAGATCATGGGTGTCGAGCGGTGCGTCGGCCCCCCGGATGTTCTCGAGCCGCAGCCTCAAGGCAGTGAGAGGCGTGCGGAGTTGGTGCGATGCATCGGCGACGAAGGTTCGCTGAGCCTCGAGCACCCGGATCAGTCGTGCCGCGGTTGAGTTGATTGCGCTCGCGAGCCTTCGAAGTTCCGCTGGGCCGCTGTTAGTTGGGGCGCGTGCGTCAAGAGAACCGCCGCCGATCGCCGTCACTGCCGACTCGATACGGCGGAGTGTTCTGGTGACTGAACCCGAGATGACCAAGCCGAGCGCGGTCGCCACGGCAAGCACGCCGAGACCGAAGGCTCCGAGTTTGAGCCATCCGTCGCGCACGGCACCGTTCACAATGGTTGCAGGGAGGGTCACGAGGAGCACCGGAGTCTCGACCGGCGGACCTGACGTGTGGTCTTCACCTTTGAGCGGCAGCGCGACGTAGAACTGCGCACCGGCCGAGTCCCGGTCGGAGGTCTCGCCGAGGGCCGTGCGCGACAGCGCAGTCTTGAGAACCGTCGCGAACGCAGGGTCGGCCGCGTTCCGGGATGCGGCCTCACCGCTTGCTGCGAACACCTTGCCGTCTTCGATGACCACGACCTGTCGCCGAGTGGCGCGCGAATAGCGGGAGGCGATCTCGGCTGCGCGGCCACGTTCGTCGTGGTCAAGGGCGTCTGATAGAAGGACGGAGAGCGAAACCCCATCTCGACGGAGCGCCGACATCGCGGCAGACCGTCTTTGCGACTGCATGTTCAGGCCGAGGGGTATCTCCAACGAGACGGTGACCACGACCGCGAACACGAGGAAGCCTGCGAGCAGGCGCGCCCTCACTCGTCCACCACCAGTCTGAAGCCGACACCTCTCAGTGTCTCGATGAGAGTGCGATCACCCACTTTCCTGCGGAGCGAGGCGATGTGCACGTCGATCATCTTGGTCGTCCCGTACCAATGTGGTCCCCAAACCTCTTCGAGGAGCTGATGACGCGTGACGAGCGCTCCCGGGTCACGGGCGAGGAGGTCAAGGATCGCGTACTCCTTTGGCGTGCAGGCCAACGCGACCCCGCAAGATCGCACGACCCGCGCTCTGCGATCGATCTCGAGCGACTTGATGTGTTGCACAGCCGCAACCTCAGGCGTTCGTAGCCCGGCACGGCGCATGACCGCGTTGATCCTTGCGACGAGCTCCTGAAAGCCGAACGGCTTCACGACGTAGTCGTCTGCGCCGAGGTTCAGCCCCGTGACCCGGTCTGGCTCGTCCCCTCGGGCGGTGACCACAATGATCGGTACCGTGGAGGCGACCCGCAGCTCGCCGAACAACGACCGGCCGTCGCGGTCGGGCAGACCGAGGTCGAGAAGGACGAGATCAGCCGGCTCGGCGCACAGCGCCCCGGCGGCCGTGGCGACCCTTTCGACTTCGTAGCCCTCGCGCTCGAGGCCTTGGACGAGCGGTATCGCGATCGCGTCATCGTCTTCGACCAGGAGAAGCCGCACGTTCAAACTTGTCCTTCCTCGGTCGGTGCTGAGACAACCGTTGTTGAGCCTTTGCCACGGCGTTGGCAGCCTGAGTCACGGCGAAGTCACCTCAGGCGACACAACCGGAGCGAGGCCGGGAGCAAATCTTGGCGGAATCTTTACCCGAGTCGCGCGTTCGGCCCTAAGTGAGGCTGCAACACTGTGACCATGCCCGACTGCCGCATGCCGCGAGCATAGGACGTGCTGTGCGCGCGTTCACTTGCGCCGTGCCGAAGGGTGACTCTGGGTTCGTAGTGGTGTGATTTATGACCGGTCCGGGCGGGTGAAGGGATCGAAGAGTCGGTTTGGTCATGTCCGAATGTGGACACGATGAGCCGAGCGGCGCGATGACCACGACCATCGAGGGATCGATCCTCATGGACTCGGGTGAACATCATGGCGTCCCCCACTTGACCACCTGATGAACGTGACAGGCGCTCCTCAGTTGGTCTCATCGCCGCGGGAGTACTGCGGGATCAGGCAGCCACCCGACTCGGAGACCTGCCGGCGCAAGCGTATACCTCGACCGGCAGGGGCTGCCGGAAGTCCGTACTAGGCCCGCCGGGAGAGCGTGTTGTGCCTCGAACTGCTGGGAAGTGGCAGCCAGCCCAGGCTGTCCCGGCCCCTTCGCGGATGAGTCCATTGCCGCTGGACGAGGCGTCGGTGCAATGTACACGGCGATTTTGCAGATCCGCTGAACTGATGCTCTGCTGGGGCACAAGGTGAGCAACCGATCAAGTACCGGTGGCAGCCAGGCGAGCACCGGATTGGACCCGGTGACAAACGTGCCTGCTCGATCTCGTGGGCGCGTCGCGCTCTGGTGGAAGCGCCGCGGCGCCGACGTGTTCGGCGTCTCGGCCATCGTCGGCTTCGTCCTCGCCTACCTGTCGCCAGCAGTCAAAGACGGCTGGAGCTTCGGCAGCTTCGACGCGGTCATCTCCTTTACCTCACTCGGCAAGGGCGCTTACCCTGGTGTCCCTTACAACGTGCTGAGCGGTGATTCGGTCACCGAGATGGTGCCCTTCAACACCTTCGACTGGACGGCAATCCACCATCTCCAGTTCCCGCTCTGGAACGACCTGAGCCTGCTCGGGCTCAACCAGTTCCTCAACTTCCAGTCCGCCGTCTTGAGCCTGCCCGATCTCACGAGCTATCTCGTGCCGCTCCGGTTCGCGTTTCTTGTTGTCGTGGCGATGAAGCTCCTTATCGCCGGCACCGGCGCCTACGTCCTTTGCCGCGTGCTCGGCCTACGCCCGCTGTCCTCGGTGCTGGGCGGGGTCACCTTCATGCTCTCGGGCGCGTTCTCCTCTTGGCTTGCCTGGCCGTTGTCGGGCGTGGTGGCCTGGCTCGGTTGGATCGCGGCGCTCGCAATCCTGGCGTATCGCTGGAAGGGAAAGTGCTCCTACGTGATCCTGCTGGCGCTGTCGGTCGCATTCTGTGTGTACGGGGGCTTTCCAGAGGCGTACTTCTTCGTAGCGGCGGCGCTAGCGACTTTCTTCGCAGTGACGGGAGCCCTGGCACTTCTCGGGAGGCGTCGACTCTCGCTTTTCGGAGTCGTGCGAGTTGCCATCGGGATCGTCGCGGGAGGCGCGCTCTCGGCACCGTTGTGGCTTCCGGGACTGCAAATCGTGAAGGGCAGCCATCGCGCCGCGGGCGCGGGGGGCGTGGCGGGCGTAAACGTGGGCTCCCTCGGCCTGCTCGTCGCGCCGGGGTACTACGGGCTGCCCATCAGGGGAAGTACCTGGTTCTACTCGCACGGCGACTACTACGAAACGGTCGTCTACGTCGGGGTCGTCGCGCTCGTCCTGGCCTTGGCAGCGGTGCTGCGCTGGTGGAGGCACCCGACGGTCATCGCTCTGGCCGCCACGGTCGTAGTCACCATGGTGATCTCCTACCAGACGAAGTCGTTCCATCCCGTATCCGACCTCTTGAGGCATTCGGGCCTCCACGGCGTGACGATCAAGCGGATGCGCACGGTCATTGGCCTGCCCGTCGGCGTGCTGTCCGCATTGGGGCTCGAGACTTTGATTCGCGCGCGGGGCGAGCGTCGCATGCTGATCGAGTACTGGGGCCCGAGCGCGATTGTTGCCGCGTTCGTGGGCTTTCTGTGGTACGGGGCACTTACCAACAAGCTCCCGACGGTGCAGCACCAACTAAGACTCGACAGCCTGTGGTGGCCAGTCGGGCTCGTCGCGGCATGCGTTCTGGCCGGTGCCCTGTTCTTCGTCGTACGCAAGCTCGGGCATCGCCCGTCCGCTCGAGCGGCGGTTGTCGCGGCGGTAGCGGTGCTCTTCGGCGCAGAGACCGCTTTCCTCGTGTTCTCCGGGGTTGGCGTCAACTCCTACAGCCAGAGCTTCTTCCCGGTCACGCCGGCGATTGCACGGCTGAAGGCGGTCGTGGGCTCAGGTCTCATCGGGATAGACACCGGAAAGCCGTTGCAGTCGCGAAGGATCGCGCATGCCGGCCTCTACCCGGAAGCCAACCTCGGCTACGGGCTTGCCGAGTTCGCAGGCTACGACCCAGTGATTCCCCAGGCATACTTCATGATCCAGAACGGACCGCCCACTGTCGAGCCCGACATCGGCTCCGCCGCGGTCGCCCGTAGGTACGGGATCGCGTGGATCGTGCTGCCACCCCGGCCTCACCTGGGACCACCGCCCGGCACCCGCTATGTCGGGTCGTTCGAGGGTGAGCGCCTTTACGCGGTTCCCGTCGCGGCACGGTTTTCTTTGGTCGCCGACGGCGGCTCGGGTGCCTCAGAACCGGTGTCTTCCGTGAAGCATCCCGTGACGAGCAGCTGGACTTTCGCGATCGACGCCTCGACGCCAAGCCAGCTCGTCATGCGTGTGACCGACTACACAGGCTGGCACGCCTCGATCGACGGGCGCGCATTACCACTGTCGGCCTACGAGGGCCTCATGTTGGAGGCGGCGGTCCCTGTCGGCCGTCATGTCATCCACCTTTGGTACCTGCCAGAGCGGCTGGTCATCGGGGCGTGGCTTGCTCTAGTCACCCTCGCCGCATTGCTCGCGTGGGCTGTCTGGCCACTTGCACGGCGCAGAAAGCGACCCAAGTCGGTGTGTGGGCGCTTCGGCGGGTCCTTCGCCACCGTGCTCGAGAAGGCCGAGAGCGCTAGCCGGGAACGGAACGCTGCGATGAAGTCAAGGTCTTAGTCCTGTGACCGAAGGCAACGCCGGTGGCCTGACTCCCGAACCCCGCAATGCAGGGGCAGGGCGGCGCGCACGCCTCCGACCTCTTGCGATCTCGGCCGCGATGGTCACTGCTTTCACTGGCCTGGTAGCGCTCCTCGACGCTGCGGCGGTCCACACCGGTGCCGCCGACTCGGACAAGGCGACCACGATCCTCGTAGGTCAGGCGATCGGCGACGGCCACTTCTTGCTTCACGGCTGGATCCTGTCGCCTGGCAGTTACTGGACTAGCGACGCGGCCTTCTACGCTCTAGCGGTCCGGCTTTTTGGCCTTCGACCGGAGCTCTTCTACACCGAGCCCGCTGTCGTGGCCGCCGTGACCATCTCGGTCGGCATTTTCATGACTCTTGAGGATCGTCGTGGCTCAGCAGGCTTCGCCGGGGCCGTCGCCGTCGTCGCCCTTCTCGTCTTTGCCACACCCGCCATGGATTTCTGGTTCGTTGGCAAGGGTTTCCACGTCGCCACGGCTCTGTATGCGCTTGTTGCATTTGGAGCGATGCGACGGGGGCGTTTTGGTTGGGGCTGGGCTCTGGCGGTGGTCCTGCTCGCTTTCGGAATGCTCGGCGACCTGATGATCGTCGCATATGGAGCAGCACCATTGTTCGTTTCCGGCCTTGTGGCGATATTGCGCGAGCGAAAGTGGCAAAGCGGCATCGCACAGGTCGCGGCTGCCGTCGCCAGTGTTGGGATCGGCGAGCTCGCGCTTCGGCTCGCCAACGCGCTCGGCAGGTTCAAGCCCGGACCGACCCTTCGGCTCGCCAATCTGGACCAGGTGCTCACGAACCTGGGGCACGTCTTTACTTACGCGGCGGATCTCGTTGGCTTGACGAACGGCCGCTTCGCCACCGGCGGGGTCCCGCTTGCATTGCTCGGTGTGCACGCCGTCGGTGCGCTTTGCATGGCGGCTTGCTTGTTGGCAGTGCTCGTCAACCTTGTCGCGGGTGTCGTTCGCGGGCGTTCGCAGAACCAGGTTCTGGCGAGTGGGCCCGAGCCTTGGCGACTCGACGACATGCTCCTTATCGCAACGTTCGGCTCATCGGTGACCTTCGTGATCCTCGCGGGGGCCAACGGGCACGGGGTCCACTTCCTCGTTCTACCGATCGTGTTCGCCAGCGTTCTGACCGGTCGCATGGTCGCCCGGGCGTGGTCCAAGGTCCCGACAAGGTGGGCCTTTCGCGCACTCGCGATCGCAGGGATAGCCGTGTCGCTGAGCTTCGGGGCCGGACTCGGCTACGCGTTGTCTAACCCTGAGCCGACACAGCCGGCCAGCTTCCTGGCGACCTGGCTTCAGGCTCACAATCTCAGAAACGGGATCGGTGGCTACTGGTCTGCCGCCATCACGACCGTCGAGAGCGGTGGCGCGGTCACGGTAAGGCCCGTGTCGATTGGTCTCCACGGCATGCAGCGCACGATGTCTCAGTCATCCGCCGGCTGGTACGCCGGTCAGCGCTTCCAGTTCTTCGTGTACGGCACGTCGAAGTCCTCCAAGCGGTACCTCATGTTCGCGACCAGAACATGGGGAACACCGGCTCACACCTACGAGGTCGGCCGCTACCATGTCCTTGTTTGGGACCACCCTTTGAGCGTCACCCCCTTCCCAGGTGCGTAGGTCTCAAAGCGTTGGGCGAGGCCCGACTTCGTCGGGATGGCCGAGCTTCACGAGCTCGGCGGTGCCGCTCTCAGGCGTAGCGCACCGGGAGCCCCGGCGGGGACGATGGGATTGTGAGGCGCGATCGGGTCGAGTCGCCGGTACGGCTCGCCCAGTTGGGCTCGCTGATCGTGTTCGCCCTGGTTTGGCCATAGCGCCATTGCCCGTTCGGCTTGTGCGGTGATCGTGAGCGCCGGGTTGACCCCGAGATTGACAGAGACCGAGGCACCGTCCACGACGTGAAGACCGGGGTGGCCATAGACCCGGTGGTACGGATCGATCACTCCGGTCTCGGGGGAGTCGCCGATCACAGCACCGCCGAGGAGATGCGCCGTCATCGGGATGTTGAAGACGTCGTTCCAACCGCCGGCGGGAAAGCCACCGATGCGCTTGGCAATGCGTCGTACCGCGTCATGACCGATCGGGATCCACGTCGGGTTCGGCTCGCCATGGCCTTGCTTGGATGTCAGCCGTCGACCGAATAGCCCTGCTTTCGTGTAACAGGTCAGGGAGTTCTCGCGTGTTTGCATGACGAGGGCTGCGATGGTCTGCTCTGACCATCGATGCATGCTCAGGTTGCGCGTCAGCATCACTGGACGACGCAGTACTTCGAGCGCCCATGTAGCCAGTCGCGATCGCCCGTCTCCATCCGCGAGCACCGTGGTCAAGAGCCCCATGGCGTTGCTACCCCGCCCGTATCGCACCGGCTCGATGTGGGTCTGATCGTCCGGGTAGAACGACGACGTGATGGCGACGCCCCGGGAGAAGTCGACATTGCGGCGGAATGTGCGCGCCCCGATGATCGCCTCCGAGTTTGAACGAGTGAGCTCACCGAGCCTGGGCGAAAGGTTGGGGAGGTGGCCCTTGTCGCGCATGGAGTGCAGCAGCCTCTGGGTGCCCATCGTTCCCGCTGCCAACACGACCTCTGACGCGATGAACACCTTCCGGCGCTTGCGCACCCACGTGCCAGCGCGTTCGGCCGTGACCTCGTACCGACCGTCAGCCCGTGGCCGAATACCGGTGACGGTCGTGAGCGGCCGCACCTGGACACCACCGCGTTCGGCGAGGTACAGGTAGTTCTTGAGCAGCGTGTTCTTGGCGCCATGGCGACAGCCGGTCATGCATTCACCGCACTCCGTGCAGCCCTTGCGAGCTGGGCCGACACCACCGAAGAACGGGTCGCTGACTTCGACGCCGGGTTCGCCGAAGAACACGCCAACTGGCGTGGGCACGAATGTTTCGGCGACCCCCATTTCTTCGGCGACGGCCCGCATCACGTCATCGGCCACAGTCATGGTCGGATTCGTGACGACGCCGAGCATCCGCTTTGCCTGGTCGTAGAACGGTGTCAGCTCGGCTCGCCAATCAGTGATGTGGCTCCACCGAGCGTCCGTGAAGAAGGACGGGAAGGGCTCGTAGAGCGTGTTTCCGTAGACCAAGGAACCTCCGCCCACGCCTGCGCCTGAGAGCACCATCACGTTCTTCAGCAGGGACATTCGCTGAATGCCGAGGAGCCCGAGCTTGGGTGCCCAGAAGAACGAGCGCAGTCGCCACGAAGTCTTCGGGAACGTCGTCTCATCGAAGCGGCGGCCCGACTCGAGGACCGCGACCCGATACCCCTTCTCGGTCAGACGCAGCGCCGTCGTACTGCCACCGAAACCGCTGCCGACCACCACGACGTCATAGTCTTCACACTCCACTGGGCGATCTTAGAAGTGGAGCCGCTCAAGCGGATCCCAGTGAGCTACTGGTGGCTCACGGAATCGTTCACCGAAGTACCTCGCCGATCTCGTACTGGCAATGGGTACCTCCTGTCATGTCCTTCTTCACAGGCGAGACGTCATGACCGCCGAGACTGACGAGGAGCACTGGCAGGTCCTGTCACGGATGGTCGAGGTTCGCTTGCCCTGGTTGTCGATGCTCGGCGAGCGGCTGCGGGATGCAACGGATCGTACGGAGAGAATTCAAGCTGGACGGCGGTGACCTGTTCGCGTCCCTGGAAGAGCTGAACTGTGCCGGATGGGACGTCGACAGCTCGTCGTCGAGTCAGCGTGTCTACGGAGTCGTCGCAGAATTGCCTCGGGAGTTGCCCATTCCGGAGCACAGCGTTGGTGCTTCCCACCCGGCGACGGTCTTGGGAGCACGGGAGCTGCTCGGTGACCTTGTCTGCGTTCAGTGCCGTGCGCTGTTGTACGAATGGCTTGAGCAGGCCCGCTAGGAAGAGCACGAGTCGACCGAGGCGCGCAGGGGCGCGCGTGAAGTCCGCTTCTCGCCTTGAACGGTACTGTTGACAATGCGTCCGGCAAGGGTGACGATCAGCAGGCGAAGCGCGATACCAAACGGGAATCCGGCGTCAGCCTTGGTGGTTGAGCCGGTCATGGTGCCCCTTTCCGTTCTCGACCTGGCTACGGTGGCGACCGGATCGACGCCGGCGCGCGCTCTCGAGGAGACCACCCGGCTTGCAGTTGTGGCCGAGGGACTCGGTTACAAGCGCCTCTGGGTGGCCGAGCACCACGGGATGCCAGCAGTCGCCAGCTCTGCTCCTCCCGTGCTTATCGCCCACCTCGCCTCTGTTACGTCTGTGATCCGGATCGGCTCCGGCGGAGTCATGCTTCCCAATCACTCGCCCCTCGTGGTCGCCGAACAGTTCGGCACTCTCGAGGCGCTTCACCCGGGACGCATCGATCTTGGTCTCGGACGTGCTCCCGGCACTGACCCGAGAACGGCCCGGGCGCTACGGCGCCGCGCGGACCTCGGAGCCGAGCACTTCCCGGACGATGTCGTCGAGTTGATCGGTTATCTGGCGAAGAGCGACGATCCCCAGAGCCATCCCGAGTCAGTGCCTGGTCGCGGATACCTTCCCGAGGTCTGGCTTCTCGGCTCGTCGCTGTTCAGCGCAGAGCTGGCCGGCATCCTCGGTTTGCCCTACTCGTTCGCGTACCACTTCAGCCCCCGTCTTCTCGACGAGGCACTAGAGCGTTACCGCTCGTCCTTCCAGCCTTCGGCGTTCCTCGGTGAGCCCCGCACCATGGTCGCGGTCTCCGTGCTCTGCGCGCCCAGCGAGGAAGAGGCCAGGTGGCTGGCGCAGTCATCAGCCTTGTCGATACTTCAGTTGCGCACGAGGCGCCTTGGCCTGTTTCCCTCGCCGGAAGAGGCTGCTTCATACACGTTCTCCGCCGGTGACCGGTCGCTCATGGAAGAGGCCGTGGCGACTCACGTGATCGGAGGTCCTGAGGTGGTCAAAGAGGGTCTGGTCGAACTGCAACGGCGCACCGGCGCAGACGAGATCATGCTCTCGACCCGTACCCACTCCTACGAGGCGAGGGCCCGGTCGCTCGAGCTCGTCGCCGAATTGTGGGACCTGGGGAGGGCGCCCGCCAAGGCCGGCTGACCTGGTGCCTCGGCAAGTCCCGACTTGCGCCGTGCTGGATCCGGCCCAGTTGCTCAGATCTCGGACTTGACAAGGCCCGCCATCGCTTGAGCCCCGGCTCCGCCGATCGGCATGTGAACGCCGTCCGAGTAGAACCACTGCGGGTTCTCGTCCGCCAGTTTGTTGAAGTCGGCGAGCCGGTCTCGCGGGTAGTGCGGGACGCCTTGTTCGAGGGTGGCGTTCACGGAATTTGCCCACGTGTAGTCCGAGGGAAGATGCACAGTTACGAACACCACCCTGGAGGCGCCGGAGAGAACGTTCATCATGTCGGTGAATTGCTGCAGGCTCACCGGGCCGTTGGTGCCGAGGTCGATCACGACTATCGCCCCGAGGCGGTCTTCGGACCTGAGCTGTTGAGCGAGTGCAATGCCGTCATCCCATTGGCGGCTCACGGCAGCCTCGACGTCTATTCCGGGGATGTCCGCCTCGAGGGCGGGTTGCGCGTCGAGCATCACGGAGTCGCCAATCGCCGTGACGTGGCCGGCGACGAAGCCGTTGCCCGGAGTGGGGAGCCCCACAGGGGACGGAGGGATCGACGGCAGCAGCCAGTAGCCCTCCCCGTCAGGAGTTGCCGCCGCCGCGACGATCGGGTACCTCCGGACCGTGAATGACGCCGAACCGTAGAAGTGGGCGTTGCCGTAGTGGAAGACCCGCCCGCCCGACGCCACGAGCCAGTAGCCCCGGCCGTCCGGGGTGGCCGCCATCGCGACGATGTGGTCGCTGCCGAGCTCACCGGTCGCCGAACCGTAGAAGTGGGCGTTGCCGTAGTGGAAGACCCGCCCGCCCGACGCGACGAGCCAGTAGCCCCGGCCGTCCGGGGTGGCCGCCATGGCGACGATGTGGTCACTGCCGAGCTCAGCGATCGCCGAGCCGTAGAAGTGGGCGTTGCCGTAGTGGAAGACCCGGCCGCCCGACGCGACGAGCCAGTAGCCCCGGCCGTCCGGGGTGGCCGCCATGGCAACGATCGGAGTAGTGAGAGGTAGGCCGCCGGCCGAACCGTAGAACCCGGCGTCACCGAAGTTGAACAAACGACCTGTGTTGCACGCCAGCCAGTAGCCACCGCCGTTGCTGGTCTCGACGATCGCGACAACCTGAGCACTGTTCCCGGCCGCGATCGAGCCGTGGAATCTGGCGTCACCGAAGTTGAACACCCTGCCGTTGCCGGTCGCGAGCAAGTAGCCACGCCCACTCGAGCTGGCGGCTATGCCGGTCACTCCGGAGCCGAGGTCTTCATGCGCGACCGCGCCGAAGTAGCTCGCCGTACCGAAGGGGATCGGCTCACCAGCGACGTCGTGGACGCTTCGCAGGGTGCGAACGGACTGAAGCGAGGCGGATCTGGTGATCGGGAGGTCGCCGGACCCGGCGGTCGGCTGTCCGGCGGTNNCTGTCCGGCGGTCGGCTGTCCGGTTGTGCATGCTGCGGAGCTCACGAGCACAGCAACCACGATGCCGAGGACAACGACCCGCCCGGACCGAGGCGGGCGGCGTGTTCGCGGCGTTTGGCGGTTCTGCATCGCCCGAGACGATAGTCACCCCAGCTAGCGACCAGATGCTCACCCGCTGGCGTAGAGCTCGGCGATCACCTCAGCGTGGTGCTCGTACACGATGTTCCGCTTGACTTTCATCGTTGGGGTCAGCTCACCGTCCTCGGCTGTCAGCACGTGGGCCAGCACCCGAAACTTGCGAATGCTCTCGGCGCGTGATCGCTTGGTGTTGACCTGATCGATGGCCGCCTGGATCTCGGCGAGCAGATCGGGGTCGGCGGCGAGAGCTTCGAGATCGCCGAGCTTGGTGTGCTGTCGCGCCCAGCGGGTGAGCGTATCCGGGTCGAGCGTGAGAAGGGCGGTGAGGTACCTGCGGCCCTCGCCGACGATGACTGCCTCGGAGATGAGCGGGTGGTTCGTTAAGTCGACCTCTATGACCTCGGGGGCGATGTTCTCGCCGGCCGCGGTGATGATGATGTCCTTCTTCCGGCCGAGGATGCGCAGAGACCCGTCGGCGTCGAAGGTTCCCGTGTCGCCGGTGTGCATCCAGCCGTCGGCGTCGATGAGCTCGGCCGTGGCCTCAGGGTCGTTGAGGTAGCCGAGGCATACGTTGCCGCCCTTGAGGAGGATCTCGTCGTCATCGGCAATCGTGACGCTCATTCCCGGCAGAACGGTCCCGACGGTGCCGATGCGGATGTGGGTGGCTCGATTGGCGGCGGTCGGCCCGCAACCCTCGGTCTGGCCGTATAACTGGAGCAGGGGGAGCCCGATGGCGTGGAACCAGCTGATGAGCTCGGGATGGGCGGGCGCCGCAGTCGTGATCAGGACGCGGGCGCGGTCGAGGCCGAGCAGTTGTCGGAGGGTTGACCCGAGCGTCCGGTCCAGGGCCCGGTAGAGGGCGAGCGTCGACCTGCTGACCGGCGTGCCTTCCTGCTCGAAGGCGACATTGCGCAGGCCAAGGTCGGCGTAGCGCTTCACGGCAGCGCGAACCGGGGACGCTTGAGCCCGCAAGTGGCCTTCTACTGCTTCGCGGAGCTTCTCCCACACCCGGGGCACAGCTAAGAACACGGTTGGCCGACACGCCGGGAGGTCTTCGGCGACGGTGGCGAGGTTGCGGGCAAACCAGGTCTCACCGGCCACGGCTATCGGCAGGAAGTCGCTCATCATTCGCTCGGCTATGTGGCTGAGAGGCAGGAAAGACAGGAGGCGATCGCCCTCGCCGATGTCGTAGACGGGCGTGACGTTGCGCAGCGCCCACATGATGTTCGAGTGACTGAGCATGGTCCCCTTGGGAGGGCCACTGGTGCCGCTCGTGTACACGATTGTCGCGAGGTCCTCGGGCCGGACCTGATGGGACCTCTCGTCAACGGCGTCGGGATGGTGCTTCAGGCGGTCGGCACCGGCACCTCGGAGCGCGTCAAGGCCGATGACGAACGAGTCACCGGCGCGCCGGGCGCCGTCCGCGATGATGACCCGCTTGAGTGCGGGCAGCTGGTCCCGAATCTCGAGGAGCTTGGCCAGCTGGGCGCGAGTGTCCACGAAGCATGCCTCGACCTCGGCGTGGCCGAGGATGTAGGCGACCTGAGACGGTGCGCTCGTCGGGTAGACGGGCACCGTCACGCTGCCGTTGAAGAGGGTTCCAAGGTCCGCGAGATGCCATTCCACCCGGTTGGTCGACAGGATCGCGACCCGCCCACCAGGGTCGATTCCGAGGTCGGCCAGCCCCCCGGCGATCTGACGGGCAGCGAGCAGGTACTCAGCCCAGGTCAGGACTTTCCAATCCACCTGGGTAGGACGCTCAGCCGGGCAATGCCTCATCGCCGGGCGGTCCGGGAGTCGTCGCCCGTTCGCGGTCAACGCGTCAACGATCGTGTCGCCCTGCTCGGCTGGTACTCCAACCGATCGCTTCGCGGGTTTCACGGGAAGGCCGTGCCCTAGCCGAGGGGGCATCACGCGCGTCCAGCCATCACGGCGATCCTGTTGATCGGAGCTCGATCGAGACGGGTTTCTCAACCGCTGAAGGGAACCCTGCCACCCTGGTGGTGTTCTCATGTCGCTCCGATGGCTTCGAGTCGGCGCCCACTCATCGTGAGCCCGTTGGGTCGTCAGTCGTAGGTGCTGCAGTCCGTGGCCGATGTGCATTTGGAGTAGTCCCCCGTCACCACCGCATTGACATCGTCGACGATCGACGCGTCGTCAGTGATGATGCCGAGCTCGCGGTTGTCGTCCATCGAGGCACGCGAGAAGTTGACGCTGCCGACGTAGATTCTCTGATCGTTGAAGCCGGCATCGGCGATCGTCGTCTTCGCATGGATGTACAGGTCCGACGAGGCGTCGCTGTAGAGATGAACGTGACCCCCGGCACTGACGATGGCTGTCCAGTCGCTGTCGTACGAGCTGTCCCTGGTCATTGTGACCTCGACCTTCACTCCGCGTTTGGCAGCGGCCACGATCGCGTTCGTGACTGTCCAGTCGCCCATCTCTTCGTTCTCGATCGACAGGGCGTGGCTCGCGCCGTTGATCACTGCGAGCATCTCGGCCTGCGAGCCTGGGCTCCAGACGAGGTCGGAGCCATTCGAAGGCCTGATGGGCTCGTGCGCGAAGTCCGCGCTGAAGACGGCCTCGATAGCCGCGACATCCCCTGGGTTGCTGTCGAACACGCCGAAATCACGGGTCGTCGCGTAGTACTCGTCGGTGAGATTGCCCGACAAGATCAGAGACTTGGCGCCGTCGACCGTGATGGTCTTTTGGTGCGTCGCCTCGTAACTGGCATCGGCCCACACGACCTTTACGCCTCCTGCCCTGAGAGCCTGGAAACTGGGCCCGTTGCGGCTCGCCTCGCGGTTGGAGTCGAGGATGACGCGTACTTTCACGCGGCGCTTCTGGTCTGCGATGAGATCGTTCACCATTCTCGCGTCGACGAGCTCGTACATGGTGATGTCGACAGACTTCTTTGCCGACAGCACGAAGTCGTAGACCGGTGTCATCCCGGTGGTGGAGCCGAGCTTGGAGGGTTCCACGATCACTCCGCCGAGGCCCGGCACGGCTTGAGCACGCGCGTGGGCCGCCGATGCCGGGACAACTGCTCCGGCCGCGGTCACAGATGTCAAGACAGCCGAAGCAACGAGAACAAGGAGACCGGCGCGTCGCCACGGCGCTCTACGAGACATCCTCGAGCAACCCTCAGTTGACGGTTCACAGCCGGTCATCAGCATGACCGATCAATCGCCGACCGCGCCGTCGATGCGCTCGCGGATCAAGTTGGCGTGGCCGTTGTGCCGCGCGTACTCCTCGATCATGTGCACGTAGATCCAGCGGAGGTTGCGCGTTCGCTCCGGGGTGTAGCCGTGACTTGGCACCACTTCATCGAGCCCCTTGTCACGCGCTGCGCCGTGCGTCGCCTCGACTTCTCGCCGAAAGGTCTCGAGGTCGGCTGGCGCGTCGGCATCCGCTCGACTGTCGGAGCCGTCCACGTGGTCGTCATGTTGTCGGACGCTAGCGGTCTGCAACGAGCGCAGTCGTTCGGTGACCGACACGGGACCGACCGCGGTCTGTGTGCGACCCGACACGGGCAGCTTTGCTGCGGCATCATGCACTGAGCGACACAGGAGGAGAGATGCCGAACGATCTAGATCACGTCCGGAGCCTTGCCAAAGAGGACTCCCTCGCCATAGTCACCACGACCCGGTCCGACGGGACGATCCACGCATCTGTCGTCAGGGCGGGCGTCGTCGACTCTCCGATCACCGGGGAGGCTTGCATCGGCTTTGTCGCGGGTGGGGCTTCGCGCAAACTCGAGCACCTGCGCGGCAGTGGCAGGGCGGCGGCCGTGTTCCGGCACGGCGCGGACTGGGTCGCGGTCGAAGGTCCAGTCAAGCTCGTGGGGCCCGAAGACCGGCTCGAGGACTTCGGCGCCGCGCAGCTAGCGAGGTTGCTCCGCCGCGTCTTTGTCGCTGCGGGCGGCACTCACCAGGATTGGGACGAATTCGACCGGGTGATGGAGGCCGAGGGGCGCACGGCGATCTTCGTGACCCCAGAACGGATAAGCGGCAACAGCTGACGGGGTCTTAGGTCGGGGGTGTCTTGAATGATCGCCACCGTCGGATGTGAGCCCTTTCGACCCACACCGCGAGGCTACCGCCGATAAGCAGCACCACTGCAGCCGCCGCTTCGATGATGACCGTGGTCTTCGCCCAAGGGGCGTTCATGTAGGACCGATAGCCGAAAAGTCCGACGTGAACCGACACGAGCAGCGCAGCGATGGTTCCCGCCGCGAAGAGAGCTCCGATCACCGCGACAGAGACACGCCTGACCAGCGCTATCGCCAACGAGAGCAGGACGCCCAGGACGCCCTGTGCGAAAAAGAGCGGGCCGATCGTCGTCTTGTACCTGTAGCCGTTGGCCCAAAGGTGCAGATGAATGGCGGCGGACGTGACGAGCAAGGCCGCGCCGGCAATGATCACGAGGCTGACCACGGGTCCAGTCGGCCGGCGTCCTGCACCCACGGCTCGCCCGGTACGAACATCATGGTCGCTGCTCACGGTGCCCCCACGCGTCATTCGGGTGATCACTTTCCCAGATCGTACCCGCATCGCACCCAGAATGTTGACGGATAGCGTCCGGGCGGTCCCCTAGCGTGATGACCTGCGCAGTTGCGAGTTGTCCGGCCCATGCCATGTGGACTCCGTCACGCAGTCCCTCACGATTGCTGCGGCCGGTAGTCTCGTTCAAGACGGGGCGGGGACGATCTGATCCTCGGGCTCATCGAGTGTTGGGTTTGGAGGAGGAGACAACCATGTGTCTGGGGATCCCCGGTGAGGTGGTCGACCTCCTCGACTCGAACCGGCACCTGGCGAAAGTCGACGTTGCGGGTGTGCGCCGCAACATCAACATCGACCTCTTGGAGGACGAGAACGTGGTGCCGGGGGACTGGGTGCTCATCCATGTCGGCTTTGCCATGGCCAAGATCGACGAGGAGGAGGCGCGACGAGCGCTGGAGGGCCTGCAATTGATGGGTCAGGCCTACAGCGACGAGGTTCAGGCGGTGCTCGAATCGCAGATCGCGTAGCGGCGACGGGACGGGGGCGCCTGCGCCCGCGGCCACCGCGATCCGGGTGGCTTTCGAATCGCCGGGGGCGTCGCCTGCGGGCGAGGGAGGAACATCATGCGATTTGTCGATGAGTACCGGGACCCGGCGGCGGCCCGTGCCCTGGTGGCCCGCATCACCGAGTTGGCAGGTGATGGACACTACAAGTTCATGGAGGTCTGCGGAGGCCACACCCACACGATCTACCGTCACGGCATCGAGCACCTTCTCCCGACATCGGTCGAGCTGGTGCACGGTCCTGGTTGCCCGGTGTGCGTCATCCCGATGGGTCGCATCGACGACGCCATCTCGGTGGCCCAGGCGCCCGGGGTCATCTTCACCTCCTTCGGCGACATGATGCGCGTTCCCGGCTCGCGCGGCAGTCTGCTCGGTGCCAAAGCGCAGGGGGCGGACGTCCGGATCGTCTACTCGCCACTCGACGCGCTCCGGGTCGCCGTCGACAATCCGGAGCAGCCCGTCGTGTTCTTCGCCGTGGGCTTCGAGACCACTTCACCCTCGACGGCGGCAACCGTGCTGAAGGCGAGGCAGGACGGGGTCATGAACTTCAGCGTCTTTTCGAACCACGTGACGATCGTGCCCCCGATCAAGGCCATCCTCGATTCCCCCGACCTCCGCCTCGACGGGTTCATCGGGCCGGGTCACGTGTCGACGGTCGTCGGCCAGCGGCCTTACCGTTTTGTCCCGGATGAGTACGGCAAGCCGCTCGTGACGGCAGGTTTCGAGCCGCTCGACATCCTCCAGGCAATACAGATGCTGTTGACCCAGATCAGCGAGGGTCGCTGCTGTGTCGAGAACCAGTACACGCGCTGTGTGAGCGAGGGCGGCAATCCTCGGGCGCTTGCGATATTGGACGAGGTATTCGAGGTCCGGCCGCAGTTCGAGTGGCGCGGCCTAGGCTTCATTCCCGAGAGCGCCCTCAAGCTCAGGCCGGAGTTCGCCAATTGGGACGCGGAGCTTCGTTTCGAGGTGCCGGGTGTGCGCGTCGCAGATCCGAAGGCCTGCCAGTGCGGCGAAGTGCTGAAGGGTGCCATAAAGCCTTGGGAGTGCAAGGTGTTCGGCACCGCCTGCACTCCGGAGACTCCGATCGGCACCTGCATGGTCTCCTCCGAGGGTGCGTGTGCCGCGTACTACAACTTCGGGCGCCTGCACAGAGAAGTGGCCGTCACCATGGGCGGCCCTCGCTAGCGCTGCGACCAGGACTGATCAGTCCGGAGGCGTGCCCAGCGCGGCGATCGCCGCCTGCCCGACGCTGATCCCGCCGTCGTTCGGCGGCACCGACTCGTGGACGAGAACAGTAAGTCCCTCGGAGGCGAGGGCGTCCTCGACGATGTCGCTGAAGCGCACGTTCTGGAACACGCCTCCGCTCAGTGCAACCGTGTCGAGGCCGTGCCTGCGGGCCAGGCGCGCCCCGAGAGCGGCTGTAGCGCGCCCGAGGCCCTCGTGAAACCCGGCTGCGATCACCGAGCGGTCGGTCCCTCTTTCAACCTCGGTCAGCACCGTGGCGATGAGCGGTGACGGATCGAGCACGACGAAGCCTTCGGGGCTCGCCGCCTCCACGATCTCAGTTGGGTACTCCGGAGCCGATGTCCGAGGCACTGAGCGCGCGAGCACCTCGAGCTCGATCGCAGCCTGGCCCTCGTAGGTGACCTGTGATCGCAGGCCGACCAGGGCAGCGACCGCATCGAACAGCCGGCCGACGCTGGTCGTGAGGATCGAGTGGCGCCTCTCACTGTCCGCCACAGCCAGAGGCAGGACCTGGCTCCACCGCGGATCGAGCGCAGTGCCGAGCCGGGCGGCTGCGTCGGCACCTGCGGCGCGCGCGGTCCAAGCGAGAGCCATCCGCCATGGCTCGCGAACGGCCGCTGCCCCACCCGGCATCGGGACGGGTTGCAGATGAGCGGCCCGTTCGAAACCATTGAAGTCGGCGACGAGGAACTCTCCGCCCCACATGGTCCCGTCTGTTCCGTAGCCGAGACCATCGAAGGCGATCCCGAGCACAGTGCCGGTGTGCCCGTGCTCGGCCAGGCACGAGGCGATGTGTGCGTGGTGATGCTGCACGGGCCACGGCTCGAGGTCGAGATCGAGCGCGTGCTTGGTCGACAAGTATTCCGGGTGGAGATCATGGGCGACGACTTCCGGTTCGATCCCGAACAACCGGCACAGGTGAACCGTCGCCTGCAGGAAAGCCTGATAAGTCGCCAGGTGCTCGAGGTCACCGATGTGGTGGCTGCACACGACGAGGGACTTCTTGGCCACTGAGACTGTGCTCTTGAGCTCGGCGCCCACAGCGAGCACTTGGCGGGCCGACTCGCGAGGGAGCAGCAGGGCTTCCGGCGCGTAGCCGCGGGACCGCCGGACCATCTGCAGGCGACGCCCTGTTGCCCGGACGACCGAATCGTCGCAACGAACATG
>PMVZ01000242.1:23621-82481 GCA_003166375.1 Acidimicrobiaceae bacterium
GGCTTGCGGCGGGCGAGCACGATGGGCCGCGCGACGCAGCCGAGGGCGGACTCGGCACCCGGATCGAGCACGCACATGGACCGTGCCATCTCCAGGTCGGTCACCATGAGGGCGAAAGGCTTGTCGTCTCTTGCCTTACGGCGCCGGAGCTCGGCCACCGCCTCGTGATTGCTCGCGTCGCAGGCCAAGTGATAGCCGCCGATGCCCTTTATGGCAACGATCTGGCCTGCGCAAAGTACTTCGACCACCGCGTCGAGCGCGGCACCGGCCTCGGCCAGGAGACGGCCGGTCGGATGGTAAAGGGCGATTCGCGGGCCGCAGGAGGGACAAGCGTTCGGCTGTGCGTGGAAGCGACGGTCCACCGGGTCCTCGTACTCTGTCTGGCACTCGGCGCACATCTTGAAACCGGCCATGGTCGTGGCGGGCCGGTCGTAGGGGACCGAGAGCACGATCGTGTAGCGCGGCCCACAGTTCGTGCAGTTGGTGAAGGGATAGCCGTACCGGCGGTCGTGCAGGTCGTCCACTTCGGAGAGGCAGTCGTCGCAGGTCGCGCTGTCGACACTGACGGCGACGTTCGGGACTCGATCGGCGGTGCTGTCGACGATGCGGAAGCTGTCGAAAGTCCCGTCACTGGGCAGCGTGGCCCAGTCGACCGACGTGACCCGGGCGAGCGGCGGGGGAGCCTCGCGGAGCAGCCGACAGAGCTCTACCACCTCGGTGTGCTCACCTTCCACCTCGATGAGCACACCGGAGGAGTCGTTCAGCACGAAGCCGACGAGCCCGAGGGCCACAGCGTGGCGGAACACGAAAGGACGAAAGCCCACGCCCTGCACCGTCCCGGTNNACCCTCACGCGCCGACGCTCGGTGAGCTGACGCAACTCGCTCACGACCGCTAGCAGATCCTCGGCAGCGGATCGCCGACGAGCATGTCGACTATCCGCGTTCCCCCGAACGATGTGCGCAGCACGACGATGCCCTGAGGCTCGGCGCGTATGTCGCCGATGAGCACTGCATTGGCCCCGAGCGGATGGCGGCGCAGCGCCTCGACGGCCGCATCGGCCTCCTTGGCGGCAACGACCGCCAGGAGCTTGCCTTCGTTGGCGACGTACAGAGGATCGATTCCGAGCAGGTCACAGGCCCCGGCGACCGCGGGATCAATGGGGAGGGCGGATTCGTCCAACACGACGGCCAGGCCGGTGTCGTGGGCCAGCTCGTTGCAGACGGTCCCGACACCACCGCGGGTCGGGTCACGCAGCCAGCGAGTCGACGGGGCGGCCGAGAACAGCGCCTCGACAAGCTCGGTCACCGGGGCGGTGTCGGACTTGAGCTCCGCCTCGAGGGCCANNGAGCTCGGCTCCCAGCCGGCGGCCGGGCGGGATGACGCCGATGCCGGCCGTTGTCACGTACAGCCCGTCGGCTGCGCCTCGGCCAACGACCTTCGTGTCGCCGGTGACGATCGTCACGCCGGACACCGCGGCAGCCTCGGACATGTCGGCGACGACTCTGCGGAGCTCGCTGATGGCGAAGCCCTCCTCTAGGACGAACGCGGCCGAGAGCCAGTGGGGATGGGCGCCCATCACCGCTAGGTCATTGACCGTCCCGTGGACCGCTAGATGACCGATCGATCCACCAGGGAAACGAAGCGGTTTCACCACGAAGGAATCGGTGGTGAACGCCAGCGTCTCACCGTGGGGAAGTGCAATGAGGGCAGCGTCGGTCAAGGGCGGTCTCTCGAGACCACCGAAGGCATCCAGGAACACAGCGTCGATCAGAGCGGCCGACGCCTTGCCGCCGGCGCCGTGTGCCAAGGTGACGAAGTCGTCCCGGAACCGGGGCCGGCGGCGCCGGAAGGCTTCGATGCGCTCGAGCACGGCGGCTTCGCGCCCGCTCAGTGTCTCGCCTGGTGCCGCCGGCGATGCTGCGCCGGTCTCTGAGTTGCCTCGGCCCGCATCCTCCTTGGTCAACGTACCTCCTCGGGTTCGGCTAGATCCTGATCAGCGGCCGGCTCGCGCTGGCCTACGGCTGGTCGTTCGCCATCCGGCGTCAGCCGTTGCTGCACCGTCGCCCATAGACGATGGCTCAGTGCCGCCTGGGCCTCCTGGATCCGGTGGATGCTGTGCGATCGGACGACGAAGCAGTGGTCGAGCACGCCGGATCCTGCCAGCCGACCGCCGTCGCATCCAGCGAAGCCGACGGTCAGAAGGCCACGATGCCTGGTCTCCTGAAAAGCCCTGATGACGTTCTCCGAGTTCCCGCTCGTCGAGTAACCCATCGCAATGTCGCCAGCGTGCGCGAACGCGACCAGCTGTCTCGAGAAGGCGAGCTCGTTGCCGACGCCGTTCCCTGTCGCGGTGAGCACCGCCGGGTCAGCGACGAGGCACCTGGCAGGCAGCAAAGCGCCGCCCGGAGATCGGGCGAACAGTGCCGCGACACAGGCGGCATCAGTTGAGCTTGCGCCGTTGCCGAAGGTGTACAGGCAAGCGCCGGCTCTGAAGCGTTCCGAAATAGCCTGAGCGGCCTGCTCGAGATCACTGTCGAGAGCTTCGAGGCTGGACCGGCGCAGCCGGCTGCTCTCCGCTGCCTTGGCTCCGGCCGTTGCCACGAGGTCACTCAGCAACGCGCCGACGTCGTGCCCGTCGGTGTCGACGCATCGGTTGAGGAAGCCTGTGCTCTCGTGGCTCATCTGGGCGAACCCTCGACGAGGGTCACAGCGGTACCGGCGTGGATCAGCACGAGGTCACCTGGATGGGCACGGTCGATCAAGGTCGTGTCCACCGCTTCGAGCCCGGCGGGCGTGCGGACCTGCGCGCGCCCGTCAGCCCGGATCGCGACGACCTCGCCGAGGCATCCCTCGTCCGAGCAGGTGATGCAGACCTCGTCTCCGCACACCGCCTGCTCGGCTTCGAGAAGGCCTGGATTCTCGAGACAGACGTGAGTCAGCTCGGAGAGCAGGTGGTAGAGAAGGGCAAACCGTCCCCCGTAGGAGGAAACTGTCTCGTCGTCGTCCACCCACAGCACGAAGTCGGCCGAGCCCGGCTCCGGCCTCGGACCCGTGCCGATCCACACCGTGAGCACTCCCCATGCCTTCGACCGTTGCCTGAGGCCGGCGACCGACGGTTCGTCGGATCTCGAGACGACGAGCAGCATGTCGCCCGCACGCGCGATCGGCCTCAGGCTTTCCCACAGATGGTCACCGGAGACCATCACGGCGGGAAGGGAGCGTTCTCCGGCGATCACCGGGTGAACGAAGTCGACGGCCACGTGCTGGGCGTGCCAAGGCCACGAAGGCGCCGCGCACCAGAGCGTGGCACCTGACGCGAACCGGCGCGCCATCGCCAATGAGGCGGCCGCAAGGTCAGCTGCGTCGGGCCCCAGGAGGTCCTGGCTGAGCGCGTCATCAGTCGCCAACAGCCGGTATGTGCTCACGCGCTCCGACTCTCGCGCCTCGAAGGCATCGGAACGTGCCACTTGGCGATCGGGCTCGAGAAACGGCCCGAGGTCGTGTGATCCATTGCCGCTCCTCCAAGAGACCTGTCAGCCTCAGTCTACGCCCAGGCGTTCAGGGCGGTTCCTGGTGTCACTGGTCCTTGCACCCTAAAGGAGGCGTGTCGCCGGCGCCGGCGGTTCAGGTGCCTGCCCAGGCCGTCGCCTGGCGGAGTGCCGTCGCCATGATCGTGAGGGTCGGGTTGTGCCCACCCGAGGTCGGGAAGACGGCGCCGTCTGCGACGAAGAGATTGTCGAGGTGGTGGTGGCGTCCCTGCTCGTCGGTGACGCTGGTCCTGGCGTTGGTCCCCATTGGCATTCCCCCCATCACGTGCTCAGTCGCCGGCACCTCGATATATCGCGTGACGTTCGCTTCGCGCGCTGACGGGGCACGTCGAGCGATAGAGGACGGTAGGTCAGGTTCGCTCGCCGTGGAGGCGCTACGATGCGCCGCAGTCCGAGGGCCGGTAAGGTCCCGCCAATGGCCACCAGCATCGGACCGGAGAATCCGGTTCATTCCGGTTCCGGGCTGCTTTGCTCTTCTTGGGCTCGCGAGCAACATGTCGATCCGATCGGCACGGCCGGCTGTCATCGGGGCTACTTGCTCATCGAATGGCCACTTCCCTGGCCGCGGGAGTTGAGCGAGGATCCGGCGCTTGCACGCGTGGTGGCACTCGTACGTAGCGCCGGGATGCGCCTTCAGGGATTGGTGCCTGTTTTGGCGGGCGGGCCGAGCCATGTCATCACCTACCGGTGGCCGGCCAACGGAGGTGCAAGATTCGAGCGGGCCGAGCTTGTCGTCGATCCTGTCGAAGTCGTTGCCGCGGCGCTGGCGATCCTGGACGAGCCGCTCAGTGCCGACGAGACCGTCGATGTTCTCGTCTGCACGCACGGTAGGCGCGATCGATGCTGCGGGTCGCTCGGGACAGCGCTGGCCCAGGAGCTCTTGGCAGATTCCCGCCAACTCGGGGAAGACGTGAGGGTATGGAGGACGAGTCACACGGGAGGGCATCGTTTTGCGGCGACTGCGTTAGTGCTTCCACAAGGCACCGCATGGGCGTTCTGCGACAAGGCCGCGGTGGCCAGGATTGTGCAAGGCAGTGGGCCGATGGACGACCTCCTGCCGCGTTACCGGGGCTGTGGGGGGATGGCCTCGCCGGCGGTCCAGGCGCTCGAGCGCGCCGTGCTCCGCGAGGTCGGTTGGTCGCTCTTGGCCATGTCGAGGCGCGGCGCGGAACTTGGCGATGACCGGACCGAGCTCGTCGTCGAGGACCCGAGCGGGGAGCGGGTGGTCTGGGAAGCAATCGTGCGCGTCGAGCGTGAGGTGCCCGTGCCGAGTTGCGGTTTGGCGATGGAGCTTTCGACCAAGACCGAACCGCAGCTCGTCGTGGAGTGCTTGCGCCGCCGCTAGCAGTGTCGCGGGGAAGCTTCGTCCTTCAGCGAAGTCAAGAACGGCGGACGGTGACTTAGGCTGACGCGTGTCCCATTTTCAGTTCGCGCCAGGAGAGAGCCATGAGGCTGGCCACCGTCCGGACGGCGGATGGCACCCGCGCCGCTCGGCTCGAAGGAGACCGACTGCTTCTGCTGCGGGCTCCGGACGTCGGTGTCCTCCTCGTGTCGACGAGCCCGGCCTCGCGCTTGGACACGGTGATGGCGCTCGAGAGCACCGGAGAGATCGCCTTCACGGATGCGTCGTTTGCTCCGCTCGTGCCTCATCCGGAAAAGATCTTCTGCGTGGGACTGAACTACCGGGCCCACATCCTGGAAATGTCACGGGAGTTGCCTGACTACCCGACACTGTTCGCCAAGTTCGCCTCCGGTCTCATAGGGGCGCACGATGACCTCGTGCTGCCGTTGGTGAGCAAAGCCGTCGACTGGGAGGTCGAGCTCGGCGTCGTCATCGGTCGTCGGATTCGGCGCGCGACGCTCGAGCAGGCACACGACGCGATCGCCGGGTTCACCGTCGTCAACGACATCTCGATGCGCGACTGGCAGGCCAGGACGACCCAGTACCTGCAGGGCAAGGCCTTCGACGCGTCGACTCCGGTCGGCCCGGTCCTCGTCACGGGGGATGAGATCGGTGATGCCGTCGATCTTGAAGTGCGCTGCGAGCTCGATGGCATCGTGATGCAGCGTGGGCGCACATCGGATCTCCTGTTCGGGCCGACCGCGGTCGTGAGCTACATCAGTCAGTTCGCCACGCTGTGCCCGGGCGACCTGATCTCGACCGGAACCCCTGGCGGGGTTGGAGCTGGGCGCGACCCGCAGGTGTTCCTTGAGCCCGGTCAGGTTCTCACGACCGCAATCGAGGGGATCGGCAGCTGCGTGAACCGCTGTGTCCCTGAGGAGAGCTGAGCCGGGGCCCCTGTTGCCGCGCATCTTCTGGGGTCCGGGATCAGGTGGGCGAAAGGCCCCAACCAGCGGCCGCGATGCCCGCTGGTAGCGTCGCGGTATGCGTGCTCGCCCCCTCCTCGTCGCATTGACTGCCGCGATCGCGTTCGCGGCCGGCTGCGGCAGCTCCTCAGCCGGGTCCAACGCGTCCAACGGCGTCCAGTTGAAGTCAGGCGAGACGATCGTGNNCATCAGGGAACCAAGGATGGACATCTCACCGTCCTGCTCGCCGGAGGGACGGCCTACTTCCAGGGCGACTCGCTCGGTCTGCAGGGCCTCACCGGGTTCAGCGCGAAGGTGTCGGCGGAATATGCCGGGAAATGGATCTCGGTTCCTTCCACGAACTCGAACTTCCCCGCCCTCGCCGGTTCCTTGGAGGTCAAGACGGCCGCCACTCAGCTCGTGCGGCTGACTGGCACGCTCACGCGGGGCGAGACGTCAACCGAGCTCGGACATCCAGCTGTGGCAGTGAAGGCATTACAGAGCTCGAAGACCGCCAGCCTGAAGCTCACGATGTACGTGAGGACGACAGGAGCCGCGCTCCCGATAACCGTCAAGGGGACGTCGCAGGAGAGTGGCAATGCCATCCACTCGATCTCTGCCAAGTTCAGTGATTGGGGCGAGGTTCTGCACCTGAACGCCCCGAGCGGTGCGGTTCCCATCGCCAGCGTGCAGGCACTCGCGGGCTGAGCGTCCTCACGAGTGCTCAGCCAGTTCGGGAGGCGCGTTGACCGCACAAATGCCCTCTGGACCGAGCGGGATGAGCCCTGGCGCTAAGCCTGTCACCAAGGGGACCTATCCTGCCGAGCTCGAATGTGACGTCCTGCTGTCGGACGGTCGCACGGCTCGGCTGCGTGCCATCCGGCCGGACGACGGCCCGGCGCTTCGCGCGTTCGGGCAGAAGCTGTCGAGCGAGACGGTGTACTTCCGTTTCTTCGCGCCGCGTCGGGGGATCAGCGATGAGGAGATCACGCACTTCGTAACCGTTGACTATCAGGACCGGTTGGCGCTCGTGGCTGTCGTTGACGGGGAACTGGTGGCGGTGGCTCGCTACGACCGCTCACCCACGGCAGGTGGCGAAACCCTCGGCGACGCCGCAGCGGGTACGTCCCACGGGTCCGACCAGGCTGGAGTGGGGGAGGCCGAGGTCGCGTTCGTCGTGCGGGACGACCACCAGGGACGGGGCCTGGGTACCGTGCTGCTCGAGCATCTCGCCTCGGCAGCTGTCGCACGTGGGATCGGACGGTTTGTGGCGGACGTCCTCACCGACAACCACCGGATGACAGGCGTTTTCCGCTCAGCGGGGTTCGACGAGCACGTGCTCTTGGACTCAGGGGTTATGCGTGTGACGCTGGAGCTCGCGGTTCAACCGGAGTACATCGAGCGGGTCGAGGAACGCGAATGGACCGCAGCGGTGCGCTCGATCGAGCACATACTCCGTCCCAGGACGATCGCCGTCATTGAGGCGAGCCTCGAGCCTGGCTCCGCGGGCCACGACATCGTCAGCAATCTCCTTGCGGGGGAGTTCACCGGTGCCGTTTACCCGGTCAACAAGCACACCGACTCGGTCGGAGGTCTCCGGTCGTATGGCAACGTGACCGATGTGCCCGGCCACATCGATCTGGCATTGGTCGCGGTGCCGGCTCAGCGCATGGCCGAGGTAGTGCGCGAGTGCGGGGCGAAAGGGGTTCGCGGCCTCGTCGTCGTCACGTCGGGCGAGGCGGACCAGGGGACCTCGGGGACGAGCACCGACCGTGATCTGGTCGAGCTCGCCCGGAGGTTCGGCATGCGGCTCGTGGGGCCCGAGTGCATGGGAGTCGTCAACACTTGTCCGCAAGTCAGGATGAACGCCACATTCGCCGAGCAGGCACCGCCGCCCGGCCGGGTAGCGTTCTCCTCCCAGTCCGGTGGTCTCGGTATCGCTCTCCTCGGCGAGCTCGCGGGCCGCGGACTCGGGATCTCGAGCTTCGTGTCCCTTGGCAACAAGGCCGACGTCAGCGGCAACGACCTCCTGCGGTTCTGGGAGAACGANNATCGCCCGACGTGTCGCTCACAAGACGCCCATTGTCGCGGTCAAGAGCGCTCGTACCGCATCAGGTCTGCGGGGCGCCCATGCCCGCAGCCTTGGCGCGGTTCCCGATCAAGCCACCGATGCGCTGTTCCGCCAGGCCGGTGTAATCCGGGTCCAGACGCTGGAGGAGCTGCTCGATGTCGCCGACCTCTTGGTGAACCAGCCCCTTCCCGCCGGCCGGCGCGTCGCGATCGTTGGCAATGCTGGAGGTTGTGGGGTTCTCGCTGCCGACGCGTGCGAGAGCTACGGCCTCGAGGTTCCCGAGCTCGCGCCCGAGGTTCAAAGGCGCCTGCTCGGCGTCGTCTCTTACGGCGCTGCCATAGGCAACCCGATCGACCTGGTCGCCTCGGCCACTGCCGAGGAGTACCGGTCCGTGCTCGAGATCGTCCTCGCCGCCGGCAACATCGACGTGGTGGTCGTCACCTTCACCCCACCGGTGCTAGTCGGTGCTGATGACATCGCCGAAGCCGTGGCCCAAGCCGCCTCCACGGCCCGAAAGCCCGTGCTCGCGAACTTCATCGCGTCCGAGCAGACTCTCCTGGCCTTGCGCGCAGGCTCGAGTCACGTCCCGTGGTTTGCTTACCCCGAGTCTGCGGCTCGTGCGGTTGCGCGGGTCGCGCAGTACGGCGAATGGGTGGCTCGGGCTGAGGGAACCGTGCCCACCTTCGACGATCTCGATTCGGTGACTGCGCGGCGGATCGTGGAGGTCGCCCTGGCAGCCCTGCCGATGGCCGGCTCAGAACCCGCGCCCGCGCCCGCGCCCAGGCCCGCGCCCAGGCCCGCCCCCGCGCCCGGGCTGGTCACGTCTCTGTCGAGCTCGGTGTGGCTCGACACGGTCGAGGCGTTCAGCTTGCTCGAGGCCTACGGGATACCGATCCTTTCGTGTATGCGGGCCTCGACCGCCTCCGAGGCCGTCGACAGAGCAAGAGTGATCGGGTTCCCGGTTGCCCTGAAGCTCGACGCCCCGGACCTTGTGCACAAGAGCGATGTCGGGGGCGTCCGGCTGAACCTCGGCTCCGCCGAGGACGTGGCCTCTGCAGCCGAGGCGTTGTTGACCAGGTTCGGGCCGGGCGTGTCGCTCATCGTGCAGTCGATGGGTCCCGAGGGCGTAGAGACCGTCGTCGGCGTCGTGGAGGACCCGTCGTTCGGACCGCTCGTGATGTTCGGCCTCGGCGGCAAGGAGGCCGAGCTGTTGAGCGACCAGATCTGGTCGTTGGTGCCCATGACGACAGAGGACGCCCGTGACCTGGTCAGAGGGCTCCGGTCGTCGCCGCTTCTGACCGGTTACCGTGGCTCGGCCCCGGTCGACCTCGAGGCGCTGAGTGAGGTGCTTTCACGAGTGGCCCGCCTCGCCGAGGACCTTCCCGAGATCGTCGAGTTGAGCCTGAACCCGGTTGTCGCGAGCCCTGGCGGTGCCATGGCGCTCGACGCACGCGTACGCGTCGCAACCACGTTGCACGACGCTCCGCTCCTGCGCCGAGCGATGCGGACAGCTTGAGCCGGCAAGACGATCCAGCTTCCGCATCCTAGGCCTGGCCGGCCACCTCGTTTATCCGCCGCATCACTTCGTCATCAAGCCGCTCGAGCACCTCAAGCGAGCGCAAGTTCTCCTGTAGCTGCTCGACGCGGCTCGCGCCCGTGATGACCGTCGACACTTTGGGGTTGCAGGCGCACCAGGCGATGGCGAGCTGTGCGAGCGGACAACCCAGATCGTCCGCGATCGCTTTGAGGACTCTCACCTTCTCATTGTCCCGGGGGTCTTCAAAATTGGAACGGAGCCATTCGAAGCCTGCGAGACTGCCTCGAGAGTCCTCCGGGATCCCTTCCAGGTACTTGCCCGTGAGCAGGCCCGCGGCGAGGGGGCTGAATGTTGTGAGGCCTATTCCGTAGTCCTCGATCACGCGCGCGTACTCGTGCTCGACACGCCTTCGCTGAAGGAGATTGTACTGCGGTTGTTCCACGATGGGCTTGTACAGGTGGTGACGCTCGGCGATCTCGATCGCGGCGACGATCTCGTCTGACGCCCACTCCGAAGTACCCCAGTAGAGCGCTTTGCCGGAGCTCACGATGTCCGACATCGCCCGCACGGTCTCCTCGATCGGCGTTTCCGTGTCAGAGCGGTGGCAGAAGATGAGATCGAGGAAGTCGAGACCGAACCGTTCGAGCGAGGCGTCCACGGCTTGCATGAGGTACTTGCGGTTCAAAGTGTTCTTCATGTTCGGGGTGTCGTGGATTCCCCAGAAGAACTTGCTCGAGACCACATACTCGTGACGCTCCCAACCCAGGGTCTTGAAGGCCCGGCCCATGATCGCTTCCGACTGACCGCCTGCGTAGCTCTCGGCGTTGTCGAAGAAGTTCACGCCTCCCGCGCGTGCGGCCTCGAGGCAGCGCACCGCGAGGTTGTCATCCAGCTGGTTACCGAAGCTGATCCACGAGCCAAACGACAGCAGGCTCACTTTGAGGCCGGATCGGCCGAGACGGCGGTAGGGCATTGACATATCTGGTCATCTCCAGCTCATTGGACCCGAATCCGGGAGCGGATCACGCAGTTCGAAGATACCCGCGACCGGAGGAGTCCCGCCGAGCCCGTGGTTCGAGCTTGCGGCGGATCGACTTAGCGGCGCTTGGCCTTCGGCACCGTTGCGAGCAGGTCGGTCAGCACCTTGGTGACGATCTTTCGGGTGCGGGGCACCGAGCAGCCCTGAAGGGTGCGCAGGGCATCCCACGACGACCAGCTGGAGGCGAGATCGAGTGCGTCGAGCATGAGCAAGCGACCCCTGGCGTCGAGACGCGACAGCTCAGGAGCAAAGACATCGGCAACCTGGGACCGAGCGATCGCGTACGCCTCCGCGAGTTGTTCAACCACGAGCGGATGTGTCTGGCTGAGATAGATCGCGACTCTTCGGACCGGTGCGATTCTCTCGTACAGCTTCGCCCGCAGACCCACGAGCGCCTCGACCCGCTCGTTCAAGTCGGGAGAATCAGGCCGCGGCTCGAGGTAGATCAATTGGGTGGGCCGAATCCTCGAGGAGGCCGCAACGAACAGCGCATCAAGGTCGGCAAAGTGGCGGAACACGGTTCGCTCCGAGACCTGGGCGCGCGCCGCGACCTCAGCGGCGCGCGGCAGGTAGACCACGTTGGGTGGGAATTCCCGCACGATCTCGATCACAGCACCCACAACAGCCTCATAGTTGCGCGCCGCGCGTAGCCGGCGTCCGTCGGCTTCTTTTTCGTTCGCCACCCGGGCAGGCTGTCGCGCGGGCGTTGACACCGCCGGAGGGGACGAGCGCTGAGAAAGGCGAGGGGAGCTCTGGCGCGCACCAGATGGCGAGCGTGGAGTCTGCACTTGCGCCGAGCGGGTCGTGGTGGCCCGAGCACGGGAGGTTGTGGTGGCAGTCGAACGGTTTGAGCGGGCCATGGGCGTCGCTCGGGTCGGGCGGGTCGCCATCAGTGACATCCGGGTGACAAATTGATCACGACGAGCATCCTACTAAACGCGGACGCCATCAGATCGTCAGTACGTCTGCCAGTTGCCGCGGCCGAGAAATCCTCACCCGTCGGCGAGGAGAGTGCCATCGGCTGATTTCTCGATGGGAATGCTGGAAAGAGGCGCTGGCGCGGGACCTTGGAGGACTTCGCCGGTGACCGCCGAGAAGATCGAACCGTGGCATGGGCAGCGAAACTGGAGCGCCGGCTGGAAAAAGCCCACGGTGCAGCCCATGTGAGTGCACACGGCGCTGAAGCCGACATAAGAGCTCTCGGAGGGCCGGACCACGTAGGCGGGGATTCCCTGGGCGGGGTCTGTGAACTCTCGCGCGCCGCCGAGCGGCACGTCGCTGGCGAGCCCAATGGTCGTGCCCTTCGGGGAGCCGGTGCCGGGTGTTTCGGTGCTCGGTTGTGGGAGTGGGGCCGCGCTCGATGTCTGGACCGAGGCGCCCCCGGCCATTCTCCCGACTGCTGCCGCGATCGCTGCAGTGATCACAGCGAAGCTCGCAAGCGTGAGGGCGGTGGCCAGCTTGCGAGCCGCTGCCCGGCGGCCCAGGTCCGGTGCCTGCTGCTCAGGCGGAACCCCGGCCGCGGCTCGCTCCCTCGAGTGGAGCGTCTCGAGCGCGAAGTCGACAGACCACGCTCCGCTTCCTCCGACCAACAGTGGAGTCCAGGCGAAGAAGAAGACGATGTCCGAGCCGTAGAAGTACGGGGTCGTGTTGAAGCTGACGGAGAGGAAGAGGAGGAGCGACACTGCCATTCCGCCCGCGGCAGCAACCCGCCCGAACAGTCCGAACAGGGTGCCGAGACCGACCGCCAGTTCGCCGAACGCGATCAGCAGGCCCACCAGCACCGGATCGTGCGCCGACAGCCTGATGAGCGGTCCGATCGGGCTCGTGGTGATCGACGCGTGCAGCTGCGCCTGGATCGACCCCGGGTTGGCAGCTTCGAAGAAGAAGCGGTTTGTCAGCTTCTGCAGGCCCGCGTACGTGAAGGTCACGCCGAGGAACGCCCTGAGAATGACCTGCGGACCACCAGGGTTGTCCCGCAGTCGCGCCAACATGAGCGCTCGCGGCCGGTGTCGCGGATCAGACCTCGGAGGTATCGTCACCGGTTGAAGATTGGAGACGGTTCCCCCGGCCGGGCGATCGCCTCCACGGTCGAGGTGGACGGAGCGCCATGATCCGCCTCGACGGTGTGCACGGTCTTGCGGAGGCGGATCTCCGGAAGGGCGAGCGACAACACGAAGGCGAGGGCGACCACCGGTGTCGCGATGAGGAAGACCGTATCGATCGTGTGTACGTAAGCGACAGTAGCCGCTGTGTGAATGGCCGAGGGCAAGAGCTTCAACTGGACAGGGCTGCCCACGATCTCGCGGGCAATCTCAGGCACATGCGAACGTGCCGCGGCTGGCAGGGCCCTGCGCAAGTTGCCGATGAGCCGGTCGTTCAGGACGGCACCGAGCAGCGCGGTGCCAAAGGCGCCTCCCATGGACCGGAAGAAGGCCGCGAGTGACGTCGCCGTCCCTAGGTCTTTGTAGTCGACGCCGTTCTGGACGGCGAGTATNNAAAGAGGTGTGAGTCGTCAGGGTCGAGAACAGCCCCATTCCGATGGTCATGAAGGCAGTGCCGAGGATCGGGAAGATCTTGTACCGTCCGATCCGAGCGATGATCTGGCCGCTCCCGATCGAGGCCGTGAACAAGCCGGCCATGATGGGCAGCAGCATGAGCCCGGAGGTCGTAGGCGACACTCCCCGGACGACCTGGAGGTACACGGGCAGGTAGATGATCGCGCCGAACATCGCGACGCCGACGATGAAACCCGCGGCGTTCGACACGGAGAAGACTCGCTTGCGGAACAGCCTGAGCGGGACGATCGGCTCGGATGCATAGTGCTCACGTACGAGGAATCCGGCAACGAAGCTGATGCCGATCACGACCATTCCGATGATCTGCGGCGACATCCACGCGTAGCCCTGTGGAGAGCCTCCGAGGGTCGTGACCAGCAACAGGGCGGACACGCCGACGAGCAGGAGCACAGAGCCGAGGTAGTCGATCTTGTGCCGGGTGCGCACGGCCCGGTCGCGCAACACAATGCTCGTGACAACGAGGGCGATCGCACCGATGGGCAGGTTGACGTAGAAAATCCAGCGCCATGAGGCGTGATCGACGAGGAAGCCTCCGACAAGCGGTCCGGCGATGCTCGCGATTCCGAATACCGCACCGAAGTAGCCCTGGTAGCGGCCACGTTCGGCAGGCGACACCACGTCGCCCACGATTGCCATGGCGAGCACGATGAGCCCGCCGGCCCCGAGGCCCTGTACTGCTCGGAACGCGATCAGTTGGTCCATGTTCTGGCTGAGACCCGCCAGGACGGATCCGGCGAGGAAGATGACGATCGCGAACTGGAAGATCCGTTTGCGGCCGTAGAGGTCGGAGATCTTCCCGTAGAGAGGGGCACTCACGGTCGAAGTCAGGAGATAGGCCGTTACGACCCAGGTCAGGCGGTTGAGGGAGTGGAAGTCGCCAACGATGGTCGGCAGTGCCGTGCTGACGATGGACTGGTCGAGCGCGGCGAGCAGCATTCCGAGCATCAGCCCGGAGAACACCACGAGGATCTGGCGGTGGCTCATGGCTCCGCCTGAGCTCTCCTGGTTCGCTGCCGCGCCGGTCATCCCCGCTTTCTGGTCAACGGCCGCCTGGTGACCCCTGCGCTGTTCGGTGCCGAGGATGTTGTCGGTTGTCGTCATCTTTCCAGCTCCCCCCGGGTTGCCAGCTCCCCCCGGGCATCGTCCTGTGCAGCTGTTTCACGGCAGGTGAGTGTCTCACTCGCGATGGCGGCAGCGTCGAGCATCTCCATGGTCGCGACGAGCTGCGCGAGCTGATAGTCGGAGAGGGCCACGAGAAGGTTCGCTGTCTTGCGGCAGGCTGTCGCGTGCAGCTTGGTCACCAGCGACTCGCCCGTGTCGCTCAGCGCCAAGCGGACGACGCGGCGGTCCGAAGGGTCGTCACAGCGAACGACGAGACCCTGGCGGACGAGGCGATCGACGACCGCTGTAGCTGCGCTCTCCCCGACGTCGAGTTCCTTGGCGAGCTCGCGCATTGTCACCGACTGACCTCGGAGGTACGTCAACACGCTGAGCTGATGGCCGGTGATGGCATGAAGCTCGTCGCGCAGCTCTCGGTGCAACAGGGCGCTGAAGCGCTTTTGCATCTGGGGCTGGAGCTCGCAGTACCGGTCGACCAGAACCTCGCGAGACGAGAGCTTCGGTGCACCAGTCGTCTCTGCGCCCGACGGGTGCGGCGTTGCTTGCGCGATCGTCATCATGAATGGAGGCCTCCGGCTGAGTTCCGTAACGTCACGCGGAGTAGAACATTTCAACTGATGGAATATTCCAGCAGATGAAAGCGTCAACCGGCGATGTCGAGGACTATCTTGCCGAGCTTGCCTCCTGCGGCAAAGCGTGCGTACGCCGCCTCCACGTCATCCAGCGCGAATACCTCCTCGACGGGGACGCGAACCCGGTGCGCCGCGACCAGTGGCAGGACCTGTCGTTCGACGAGGCGCGCGGCACCGGCCTTGTCCTCGAATGGACGAGCCCGCAACGTGGAGCCGTGAATGCGTGCGCGACGGCTCATGAGCTGAAGCAGGTCGAGCTCGCCGCGTGCACCTGCGCCGATGCCGATGATCGCGAGACGCCCTCCGATGGCAAGCGAGTCGAGGTTGGTCTTGAGGTTCGGCGCCCCGATGGGTTCCAAGATCACGTCGTAAGGGCCGCGTGCAGCCGCATCGGCCGGGTCGACCGCCATTGCGCCGAAAGCTTCCAGAGCTTCGCGTAGGTGAGCGGCACGCACGCTCGCGACGACCGTGGCGCCTGCCACGAGCGCAAGCTGGACTCCGGCGATGCCGACCCCGCCTGCGGCACCGTTCACCAGGACCCGCTCACCCGGTCTGAGCCCGCACTGGGTGAACAGGGCGTCATGCGCGACCGTGAACGCCTCCGGGAACCCACCGGCCTCCACCAAATCGAGCGCGTCAGGCACTGGCAGGGCGGTGCGTTCGTGGACCACAGCCAGCTCCGCTTGGGCTCCGCCTCCCACCACGGCCATGACCCGATCTCCCACGACGAAGCGCTCGACGCCAGGGCCAATTGCCCTCACAGCGCCTGCGAGCTCGAGGCCCGGGATGTCTGCAGGCGAACCCGGCGGAGCCGGGTACAGACCGGCCCGTTGCAGCAGGTCGGCGGCATTCACGCCCGCGGCTCGGACACCGACAAGCAGTTCGCCGGTCCCCGGGACCGGGTCGGGCCGTTCTCTCACGACGACTGAGCCTGCCTTGACGACGACGGCGCGCATTGCAGGAAGCGTACGCGTAAGTACCGCTCACCTGCGGCAGCACAGCTGGGGAGGAGCCTCCCGAGACTAGGGAGTCAAGGCCTGCCGGCGCCGAAAGCACCAGGCGGTATCGGCGTGTCCATCACGTTGGTGCCCGTCTCCTCTGCTTGCGCGACCATGCCGTCTCCGATGTACATGACCACGTGGTAGAGAAGGTACGAGTCGCCGTAGAAGATGAGGTCACCCGGCTGAAGGTCGGCCATCGAGACGTGCTCGATCTCGTAGTACTGCTCCGTTGCCCCGTGAGCTAGCGAGACACCGGCTTGCGCCCACGCCCACATTGTCAGTCCCGAGCAGTCGAACCCCGCTCCCTGTGTGGCACCTCCCCAGACATAGGGGACGCCGCGCTGGCTCTGAGCGGCGTTCACTGCGATCTGACCTGCGCTGTCACCAGATACCGGCGCTGCAGGCGAAGGCGCAGGAGTGGGAACAGGCGTCGGAGGGGCATACGACTGCTGCTGCTGCTGTTGTTGTTGGGCGGCGGCTGCGGCGGCTGCGGCCTTCTCCAAGGCGGCGGCATAAGCAGCGGCCTTGGCCTGTTCGACCGCTGCCACAGCGGCTGCGAGCTGGCCCTTTACGTTGGCTTCCTCGCTGGTCAATTTGGCGGTGATGACCTGGGCTTGCGCGAGATCGTCGGCAATCGCACTCTCGTTGGCCTTTGCAGTCAGCTCGGTGCGGTTGAGAACGGCCCGATCGATCGACAGCGCTCGCTGGTTGATCAGCACTGTGGTCTCGGACTCGCTCAGATTGCCGGACGCGGCCTGGATGTAGGCCTGCTGCATGCCGGCGGTCTGTTGGGTGCCGTTGAACAGCACGGAAAAGCTCTGTGAAGCGCCTCCGGTGACGTAGGCCTCGATCGCAACCTCGCGAAGGTGGGACCGGTCCTGGTCGAGCGCCTTCTCGGTCCGGCCGATCGCTGTTGTCGCGTTGGCGACTTGCTGCGCGAGCGACGCGACACGAGCCTTCGCCTGAAGGTAGCTCTCGTCGAGGATGGTCAGCCTGACGTTGGCGGCTTGAATTTCGGCGGCGATGTACCGAGCACGCTGTTGCAAGGTGGCTACTTGGTCGGCACCAGCAGGTGCACCCGCAAGAACAAGCGGCGTGCCGACTCCTGCTAGCAACATCGCGGAGAGAGCTAGTGAAACCGCCGCGCGTCGGCGCCGCGCTCTTGGCGCATCCGGCGCGACGACCAGCACAGCCTCAACAATGAGGCGCCCAGGAGCAGGTCTCACAGTGCTCGCAACCTAACCTGCTATGCAAGGCCATGCAAGCTCGCGGCGTCCCACCTGCGATGCAAGCCTTTCGGGCCAGAAAATGGACGTTACAGCGTCGTTACGATAGCTCTTACTGAACTGTTACGGCTGTCGTTCTGACAGCTACGTTGACTCTATGACTGTTATGGGAGATTCAGACGGTGGCGGCGACTCTTTTGTCGGGTATCGCATCGAGCACGATTCGATGGGTGAGATCCGGGTACCGCAGAGTGCGCGATGGGGAGCACAGACACAGCGCGCGGTAGAGAACTTCCCGATCTCGGGCCAGACCGTGGAGCCGGCGCTTCTCGTCGCTCTGGCGATGATCAAGGGCGCGGCCGCGACGGTGAACGCCGAAATGGGGACGATCGGCGCGGATGTCGCGACGGCGATCACCGAAGCGGCTGAAGAAGTGGCAGCTGGGCGCCATTTGGACCAGTTCCCGATCGACGTTTTCCAGACGGGGTCGGGGACCTCCACGAACATGAACATGAACGAAGTGCTGGCGAATCTTGCCAGTGAGCGGCTCGGGCGTGAGGTCCGCCCCAACAATGAGCCCAACGCGTCACAGTCGACCAATGACGTGTTCCCTTCAGCGATCCACCTGGCGGCCGCCCGCGGGATCCTAGGCGACCTGGTTCCTGCCCTTGTTCATTTGGCCTCGAGCCTGCGCTTGAAACAGGACGAGTTCGGGAACGTCGTGAAGTCAGGCCGCACTCACCTGATGGATGCGACGCCCGTGACACTCGGCCAGGAGTTTGGCGGATACGCGGCGGCGGTCGAGTACGGCGTGGAGCGCCTCGAATCTGTGCTGCCACGGGTGGCGGAACTGCCGCTCGGCGGGACGGCCGTCGGGACAGGGCTGAACGCGAAGGCAGGCTTCGCGCAGAGGGTGATCGAGCGCCTCGCATCAGCCACCGGTCTGCCCCTCATCGAGGCCCGCGACCACTTCGAGGCCCAGGGCTCGAGAGATGCCCTGGTCGAGGCCTCTGGCGCGCTCCGGACGATCGCAGTATCGCTCTACAAGATCTCGAACGACCTTCGATGGATGTCCTCAGGCCCGCGATGCGGTCTTGGCGAGATCCACCTGCCGGATCTCCAGCCGGGATCGTCGATCATGCCGGGCAAGGTGAACCCGGTGGTCCCTGAGGCTGTCTGCCAGGTCATCGCGCAGGTCGTGGGCAATGACGCCGCGGTCGGATTCGGAGGTGCCGCAGGCAATTTCGAGCTCAACGTGATGATGCCGGTGATCGGCAGCAATCTTCTCGAGTCCATCCGCCTGCTTTCGGCAGTGAGCCTTGCGCTGGCGGACAAGTGCGTCGCCGGCATCGTCGCCGATGAGGAGCAGTGCCGCTCCTACGCGCTCTCGTCCCCGTCGATCGCCACGGCGCTCAACCCCTACATCGGCTACGAGCAGGCATCCAAAGTGGTGAAGACGGCGGTCGCCGGAGGAAAGGACCTGCGAACCGTCGTGCTGGAGATGGGGCTGCTCACCGAGGAGGAGGTAGATCGGGCTCTGGACGTGCTGGCCATGACCAAGGGCGGGATCGTCGGCTGAGCGCGATCGGTCAAATCAGCTCCCCAGATCCAGGCTTCCTTGGCGCTACGCGGGCGCCGCGACGGTAACGTCCCTCGGGATGCACCCCATCGAGCGCCTGCGGTGGATTGCCCGGGACCATGACGAGGCGCCCACGACGCTGGCCGTCGAGGCGGCATGGGCAATCTCTGAGCTCGCGCTCGACGACCCACCCGCGGTCGTGACTGCCTGCCGGCGGCTGGTCGAGTTTCACGTCACGGCTGGGCCGCTCTGGTGGGTGGCCGCAACAGTGCTTGTCGCTTCTGATCCTGACCAGGCGGCTCGACGAGCGGTCAACGAGCTCTACTCGGATCCGACGGCCGAGCTGCTGGCGGCTGGGTTGGTTGAACGTCTTTTCGGCGACGAGCCCATCGTCGTTGCGTGTCCCGCCGAGACAGTGCTGGAGGCATGTTCGCATCGGCCATCGGCAGTTGTCCGCGTGGTCGGCTCCTTGCCCGGGCTCCGCGCCGAGGTTCGCAGGTTCGGTGCCTTGGTCTCGGAGGCCAGTGGCTGGGAGTTCGACGAAGCAGAACAGGCCGTGGAGGGCGCTGCAGTGGTGCTCGTGGAAGCGCTTGCGGCCGGTTCCCGTGGTGTGCTGGTCAAAGCGGCGGCTGCCCCGCTTGCCCAGGCCGCTCATGACGCCTCGGTCCCCCTCTGGGGAGTTGCAGGCGTTGGCCGCGTGCTGCACGACCGGCTGCTCGGCGAGGTCATGCGGCGGGCCGGAGACGATATCGAGCTGATAGAACCGGGTGCTCTCGATCTGGTGGCCGGTCCGTCGGGCCTCGAGAGCCCGTTAGGGGCCCTTGGTCGGCTCGGGTGCCCGCCGGCGCCCGAGCTGCTCGTTCGTGCGGGGTGATCTGCCCTCAGAGCGCTTCAGGATGGCGCGCCGACCGCGTGGCCTCAGACCTGGGACCGGCTTTCGAGCGCGTTGTCCTGTGCCGGCGTGAGCGCGCGACCCAACCACTCCGCACCGAGGGCCGCTGCGCCGCAACAGGCAACGAAGAAGCCCAGCAAGAAAAGGCCCAAGCCGGCTCCGATCGCCGCTCCGGAGATTGCGGGGCTCACGATGTTGGCCACTGTCATGCACATTGCGGACGCGGCGAAGTAACGCCCTCGCAGCGGCGGCGGGGCAAGGTCGTTCACGAGCGGGCCGCTGACGGGGCTCAAGAACACTTCGCCCACGGCGAACACGACCAAGGTGGCGATGACGAGCGCCCGGGCGGCGCTGGACCCCGGCACCAGACCGGCGCACGCGAGCACGACCCAGCAAGCAGCAAACGCGGCTGCCACCATCTTGAGCGCAGTCGTGCGCTTCGTCCGGCTGACGATTCGCAGGGCCAGCGGCTGCGCCAGCACGATGAACGCGGTGTTGGCCGCGAACGAGGCCGCGATCGTGCCGGGACCAGCCTTGGCCACCGAAGTGGCGAACGCTACGAAGCCGGTGTTGAGTGCGGCGTAGCCGGCGATCATGAGGATGGTTGTTGCCACGAGGTATCGACGGAACAAGCCGTCGCCCAGCACAGTCCGGTATCCACTCCGGCGTGCCTGGTCGCGTGAGCCGGCCCCGGCCTCACCCTCTTTCGCCAATGCCGGCGCAGCGGCGTGGCGCGTCGAGCGAAAAGCGCTCCGCGGCAGCAACGAGAGCGCCGTGACGACGATGAGATTGGAAGCTCCGTCGGCGAGGTAGACCGCGACAAAGGTGCCCGGCTGACGGACGTGGACGACGAGCCCGCCGACGATTGCGCCGATGCCGAGGCCCAGGTTCAGGAGCTGGAAATTGCGGGCGAAGGCCAAGCGGCTGATCTTGTCGTCGTCGACCATCACTCCCAAAAGAGCGTTCCAGGTCGGCCAAGCAGCGGCCTGGCCGAGCCCGAACACGAACATGGCAGGCAGGGCGGTCAACACGCCGTGCACCGTCGCGAGGGCGGCGATGCCGAGACCCTCCACGATCATGGCCACGAGCACCACTTCCCGGGCGCCGACGCGGTCGACGAGGGCACCGGCCAAGGGGCTCACGGGCAGGGCAAGGACTGCGACGCCCCCGATCAGAAGGCCCGAGATCCCGAGGGGGATGTGTCGTACCTGGTGCAGATAGATGACGAGAAACGGAAGTGTCAGCCCGCCTCCGATCGCCGACACGAAGCTCGCAGCGAGCAGGACGCGGAGCGTCCCTGGAAGACGACTGGCGGGCATCGGGTCAATCCTCGCGCTCTCGCGCCGATTCCTTAACCGGCTGCACGGCGGGGAGTAGCTTCGCTGGCAATGGGATCGATGATCGAGTTTCCTAGCAACGGTTCGACCGACGTGGGATACCTGGCCTTGCCCGCCGGCGGGAGCGGACCGGGAGTCGTCGTGATCCAGGAGTGGTGGGGCCTTGTCGACCACATCAAGGATGTGTGCGATCGCTTCGCAGCCGAAGGCTTCGTGGCACTGGCACCTGACCTGTACCACGGCGCGAAGGTCACCGAGCCGGACGCGGCCGCGAACCTGATGATGGCGCTGCAATTGGACCGGGTGGGACGGGACATGGGCGGTGCCGTCGACGAGGTTGCCACGCGATCGAGTGGCAGCGGAGTCGGAGTCGTCGGGTTCTGCATGGGCGGCGGCCTGGCTTTGATGCTCGCATCGCAGCGTCCGGACAAGGTGAGAGCTGTCGTGCCCTTTTACGGTGTCCTGCCTTGGGAGGGCGCGCAGCCCGACTACCCGGCGCTGACCGGCGCGGTCCTCGGCCACTTCGCTGGGAAGGATGAATCGGCGGACCCTGAAACTGCCAGGGCGCTCGTGCGTACCCTGAGGAGCGCGGGCAACGACGATGTGGACATCCACATCTACCCGCAAGCTGATCATGCCTTCTTCAACGACACGCGTCCAGAGGTCTATGACGCCGAGGCATCGGCGCTCGCCTGGCAACGCACCACAGAGTTCCTTCGTTCCCGCATCGCTTGAGCTCTGGAATGACGCCCGACGTCGTCGAGCGCTACCTCGCTCTCGCCTTGGCGATGGATCGCCACGTGAGCGGGCTCGTGGACGCCTACTACGGGCCCAAGGCAATTGCAGCCCGCGTCGCCGCCGCGCCGATCACGCCACCGGAGCACCTTGTGGCCGAGGCGAGGGCGCTTTTGGCGGCCCTCGATGCAGGTGAGCCGCTCGGCGATCCGGACGAACGAGCGGTTCCGGGTCACCGCCGGCTCGAGGCTGTGCCCGATGCGGGCAGGGACGCGGCGCGGCGCCACTACCTGCGTGCCCAGGCGATCGGCCTCCTCACCACCGCGCGCAAGCTCGCCGGTGAACCGATCGCCTACGCCGACGAAGTCGAGTCCTGTTACGGCGTGCGGCCACGCAGATTCGAGCAAGATGTTTTCGAGGCGGCACACCGCCGCCTCGACGAGGTGGTGCCGGGCAAGGGACCGCTCCTGGGTCGCTACGTGGCTTGGCGCGAGTCGCAGGCGGTGCCCCTCGACCGGCTGGAGGCGGCGATCGCCTCGCTCGCCGAGGATCTCCGGGACCGGACCCGGCTCATGTTCGGTCTGCCTGAGGGCGAGCGCGTCCACTTCGCGCTTGTCAACGGCAAGCCGTGGAGCGGCTTCAACTACTTCCTGGGAGGGTCACGGTCGAGGGTCGAGATCAACACCGACCTTCCGGTCCTCTCTACTTCTCTAGGTCCTCTCGTGGCACACGAGGCTTATCCCGGTCATCACACCGAACACGTCCGCAAAGAGGCGGGCCTGTTCCGCTGCCACCGATGCTGGGAAGAGTCGATCGTTGTCATCGGAACACCGCGCAACCTGGTTTCCGAGGGACTCGCTGATCTTGGGTTCGAGGTCGTGATGGGCCCCCGTCGAGAGGCCGTGGTAGCCGAGCACCTGACCCCACTCGGGATCTCCTACGACCCGGACTTGGTCGCGATCGTGAGACAGGCGGGAGAGGCGCTCACAGGCGTGCGTGCGAATGCGGCCTTTCGCCTGTGGGAGGACGGGGCCGATCCCGACACCGTCATCGATGAGGTGGCCCGTTTCGAGCTGACTTCGAGGGCGAGGGCGCAGAAGAGGGTCGAGTTCCTCCTGCATCCGACCTGGAGGGCGTACATCTCCTGCTATGTCGAGGGCTTGCCGTTGTGCCGGGCATTCGTGGCAGGTGATCCTGCCAGATTCGCCCGGCTCGTTACCGAACAGCTCACGCCTCGAGACCTGATCGACCAGTCGCCTGGGACCGTCCGACGTGCCTGAGCTTCCCCAGATGCAGGCACTTGCCGAGCGTCTGGACGCCGCGGTCGGCGGAGCGGTGATCGCGCAGGTCGAGATGCTGGGCTTCTCAGGTTTGAAGACGGTTGTGCCTCCGGACCAAGGCCTCGAGGGCGAGGAGCTGATCGGGGTGGGGCGCAGAGGCAAGTACCTCGTGCTGAGCCTCTCCTCTAGTCGCCGCGTCCTGGTTCACCTGTCTCAGGCAGGTCGTCTGGACATCGAAGTGCCACCGAAGCACACCAAGCCGAGAGGCGCCGTTGTTCGCTTCGTCTTGGGGAACGGCACAGGTGTGCTCGTTCGCGAGCACGGCCACGAGCGCAAGGCCGGTTGGTGGGTGCTGGCCGCGGGCGACGAGGGACCTCTGGACGGCCTCGGCCCAGAGCCCCAGGAGAAGGCGTTCGAGGACCTGCTGCGCACGAGCCAGGACACGCGGCATCTTCACACGCTCCTGCGGGACCAGAGATTTGTTGCGGGCATCGGCCGGGGCTACGCGGACGACGCGCTGAACCGCGCCGGCTTGTCGCCTTTCTCGGCCCTCAATTCGTTGAGCCAGTCGGACCGTACGCGTTTGGTGGCCGAGGTCAGGTCAGTCCTGTCCGAAGCGATAGCCTCGGAGCGCCAGCGAACGGGGGGCCTGTCGGAGCCCAAGCTCGGCACCGCCTTTGCAGTGCACAATCGGGTTGGCCAACCCTGCCCGGTCTGCGGTGAGCCTCTGCTCAGGGTCTCCTACGAGTCGCACGAGGTCGTCTACTGCAAACGCTGTCAGACCAAGGGCCGCCTTCTTGCGGATCGCCGTTTGTCGCGCCTGTTGAAGTGATCTCGGCTGGAGCGACGCTCTGGTCGAAGTGGCCGAGACGGCATAGAACCTCGAGATCGAGGACAAGCTGTGCAGGCAAAGCTAGCGATGGTGCGGGGCCTTCTCCGGGGCGAAGCGACGGCCTATGACCGTGACGAGCGGCGGCAGCACGACGGAGGCGTCCCCCGGTTCCACCTCGGTGAGCTCCTCGAGATAGGTCGCCACCGGTCCCGGCCCGGCACCCGCGGGAGCCTCGGCCCAAGCATCGACGAGCTCGAGGCCGACCTCGCGGACCATCCCGGGAAGGAGGGCTCCGACGTCCGGGTGCCTCGCCACGGGCATCGACATCGCCACGCCGTCGATCCGTCCCGCCGATGTGATCGGCTCCTGCGCGAGCAGATAGCCCCCGATCCTGAGTGACGCGACCATCCGCCGCAGGACTGCACGGGGCTCGAGGACGTGCATCAACAAGAAACGGCAGTAGGCGAGGTCGACGCTCTCCGGCAATGTCAGGTCCTCGCCGGCCTGGGTGATGGCGATGACCTGGGCCCCTCCGGCGGCGGCGGCCGCCGCAGCAACCTCGTCCCGGGCTCGGGGATCGCTGTCGACGGCGTATACGCGTCCCGCGCGCCCCACGAGCTCCGCGAAGGCCACCGAGACGTCACCGGAGCCGGCACCGACGTCCACGCACCGCCACCCGGTCTCGAGGCCCAGGCGTTCGAGTGCGGTTGCAAGCGGTCGCCGGTAAAGGTCGTTGCGCAACCCGAGCTCGGTCATCGCGACGACGGTACTCAAAGTTCGCTGATCCGCGGGCACCATGCCGGGCTACCGTTGGCTGCGTGAGAGTGACGATGATGTTGTGTGACGCGGCGCAGGTGGCAGACGGGAAGCTCTTCATTCTCGGTGGAGGTTGGAGCCTCATCGGACCGGATCCGATGCCATCTGCGATTGCCATCAAAGTGGACGTGGGGTGGAACGAGGCGACTCGGCCGCACCACTGGGAGCTTTTCCTGATGGACGAGGACGGGCGCCCGGTCATCGTCGAGGGCGCCGATGGTCCCCAGCCGATCGAGGTGCGAGGAGACTTCGAGGTGGGGCGGCCCGAAGGCGTGCCGGAGGGAAGCCCGGTCGACGTGGCTGTCGCGGTCAACTTCAGCCCGCTCCCGCTCGCGTACAACACCCGTTTCACCTGGCGTCTCACCATCGACGGGGAGAGCGAGAACGACTGGCAGCTCGCCTTTTCCACAAGGTCGCCGCGGGAGCTGCCCGGGGAATGACCGGGTCAGAGAAGCCCTCCGGCGAGAACGTGGACTGAGGGGTCCGGCCAGCTCGGGGCGTCGTTTCTTGGTCTTGTCGTCGCGCAGCACTAGCCTGCCGGAGGCCGATCCGCAGAGTCTCAGAATCGATGGAAGGAGGGCGACCGTTGCCGAGACTGGAAACGTCCACGTTGATCGCGGACGTCATGATCGTGATTCCGGACATCTACGGCGACAGCCGTGGACGGTTCATCGAGACGTACCGAAGGAACTGGTTCCCCCTCGGCCGCGAGATGGTTCAAGGCAACCGCTCGGACCGTCAGCAGGGCGCCGTCGTCGGTCTTCACTACCACTTCCATCAGTCCGACTACTGGTATGTGACCCGGGGTCGGGCTCGTGTCGTCCTGCACGACCTCCGGGTCGGCTCGCCGACGGACGGGGCGACCGAGATCCTCGAGATCGGCGAGCACGACGACCGCGGGTTGTTCATCCCCCCTGGCGTCGGCCATGGATTCGCGGCGGTCACGGATCTGACGCTCACGTACCTCGTCGACTCCTACTACAACCCCACTGACGAGCTCGGCGTTGCCTGGGACGATCCCGAGCTGGGGGCGGATTGGGGCGTCGCCGATCCGGTCGTGTCAGCACGCGACCGGGCGAACCCGCACCGTCAGGAGATCCCAGACCATCTTCGCCCGCGCTATGGTCTGAGAACCTGATCGGCGTTCGCTCCTCGGAGGCGCGCGACGTCGTGGTCTCGGCATTCGGCTTGAATGGGAGTGTGCGTAGCCAGTTGCGGAGTTGAGGAGCGTGGTAGCGCTCGTCATTGTCGTCCTTGCGGTGCTCGTCGTTGCTGCGATCGTCTGGGCTCGCGTCGTCTCGGCCAGGTCAGCTACCAAGTCCGTCGAGACCTACGAGCGCGCGCTCGGCGTGCTCGGAGAAGTCTCGAAACGCACCGAGTCCACCGGGTTCCGCATCCTTCCCCATGAGGAGACCGGCCGGCCTCATGTCGGCAGGCGCATCGATGAAGCGGGCGGGGAGGCCCCCGTGGCCCAGCGGGATGCCCGCTCGCCCGGCCAGGGCCAGTTGGCCTCTTCGCGACTGCCGCCTGCCGGCGAGCCCAAGCTTCGTTTTTCCGGTCCAAACAGGCCTCCGGGCCGCGGGCCGGCGGCAGACCAGCAAACCGGCGGTCCAGAGCACGACGACCAAGAAGCCGGCGCGCCGCCAGACGCTTCCGCCCGCGCACGTGCGACACACGCCCGCGCACGGGTGCCCAACGCGGCCGAGGCTCGCGCTCGCGGAGAGGCATACAAGTCACCAGCCGATCGGCATCGCCAGGTCCTGGTGCGACGGGCCGCGACCGGTGCGACAGCAGCTGTGGCGATCGCGGCAGTCGTTGCCGCCGCGATCTCCCTGAGCGGCGGTGGCGGGCGTCACGCGACTCCCCCGACGTCGACCACTCGCATCGGCGGTGGCGGGCATGCCACGAGCACCACGACCACGACGACGCTCCCGACGAGCCTGGAGCCCACGTCCGTATCGTCTTCCAACGTCGCGTTCACTGTGCCGTCGGGCAACTACACACTGGCGTTCCAGGCCGCAGGCGGGGCCTGCTGGGTTGGGATCGAGCACACCACCGCGGGGCCGTGGCTATTTGCCGAGACGTTGAGCGCCGGCCAGTCGGCGACCTACAAGGGATCGGGTGCCCTCGTCATGACACTTGGCGCTCCGGGTTACATCGGCCTCACCGTGAACGGACTGGTGGCAGATCTCCCGAAGGGGGTCGGTCGGCCCTACAACGTGGAGCTCACGCCGGCCGCGGGCTGAGGCGTCTTCAGCCGCACTCGCCAAGCGACAGCCGGCGGCCATGCAACGGCTGCGCGGCGCGTAGGCGTGTCAGTCCGGAGTTGTTACTATGTCCGTAGGAGAAACTCCCAGGAGAGGAACGCCTGATGGCCATCACGGAGCTGGATCTCGGCAAGTACCAGCTCGGCTGGAGCGACGTCGAGGATTACGTCTTCAAGCCGCGCAAGGGGCTGTCAGAGGAGATCGTCCGGGAGATGTCCGCCATGAAGGGCGAGCCGGGCTGGATGCTCGACTTCCGGCTCTCCTCGCTGCGCCGCTTCGAGCGCAAGCCGATGGTGCGCTGGTTCGCCGAAAAGATGCCCGACCTGGACTTCGACGACATCTACTACTACATCAAGCCCACCGATGCGCAGGTCAACGACTGGGACAAGCTGCCCGAGTCGGTGAAGAACACCTGGGACAAGCTCGGCATCCCGCAAGCCGAGCGCAAGTACCTGGCCGGGGTCACCGCCCAGTACGAGTCGGAGGTCGTGTACCACCGCAATCGCGAGGACCTTGCGCGGCTCGGCGTGCTCTTCACCGACATGGACACCGCGGTTCGCGAGCACACCGAGATCGTCCGCAAGTGGTTCGGCAAGATCATCCCGCCGGGCGACAACAAGTTCGCGGCCCTCAACTCGGCCGTCTGGTCGGGGGGGTCCTTCATCTATGTACCGCCCGGTGTGACCGTGGACATGCCCCTTCAGGCGTACTTCCGGATCAACGCCGAGAACATGGGCCAGTTCGAGCGAACCCTGATAATCGCGGACGAGGGTGCCCAGGTTCACTATGTCGAAGGTTGCTCGGCGCCGGTCTACTCGTCGGACTCGCTTCACTCGGCGGTCGTCGAGCTCGTGGCGCTGCCAGGCAGCCGGATCACCTACACCACGATCCAGAACTGGTCCACGAACGTCTACAACCTCGTCACCAAGCGAGCCCGGGCCGAAGCCGAGGCCCACGTCGAGTGGATCGACGGGAACATCGGCTCACGGCTCACGATGAAGTACCCGTCGGTGTACCTGATGGGGCCGAAGGCGTCGGGCGAGGTCCTCTCCGTGGCTTACGCGGGGGCGGGCCAGATCCTCGACACTGGGGCGAAGATGTTCCACTGCGCGCCCGAGACCAGTTCCACGATCGTCTCGAAGTCGATCTCGAAGGACGGCGGCCATGCCACCTACCGAGGCAAGGTGCACGTCGACGAAGGCGCCAGGAGGGCAAAGTCGTTCGTTCGCTGCGATGCGCTCATCCTGGACGAAGACTCGGTCTCGGAGACAAAGCCCTACATGGAGGTCTGTGAGCGTGACGCCGAGATCGGCCACGAGGCGACCGTGTCCAAGATCGGTGATGACCAGCTCTTCTACCTGATGAGCCGCGGCCTGAGCGAGACTCAGGCGATGGGCATGATCGTGAACGGGTTCATCGAGCCGATCACCCGCACACTGCCGATGGAGTACGCGGTCGAATGGAGCCGTCTGATCGAGCTCCAGATGGACGGCTCGGTCGGCTGAGGTCCTTGAGCGGCCTGCCGCCAAGGCCTGCCGACGTTTCGAGCGTTGTGGCGAGGTAACGTCCATCCCCATGCCGATGAGGGAGGACTGTCGCCACTACCAGAGCCGCACTTACGCGAGCGGAGAGGTCGCGAGATTCTGCGTGCTCGACATGGCACCGGACGCGCCGTGGCGGTGCCCGGACAACTGCCCCGTCTACGAGCGGCGCCTTGCTGACGCAGGCTGGACTCACGGCAAGCTCGTCGAACCACCCCTCGAGCCGGAGCCGCCCGACGTGCCCGCCGCGGACGCTGCCGACCTGCTCGAGAACGCCGAAGAGATCATTTCCGCGGTGGCTCCCGACGCAATCACCGAAGCCCGCAAGCGAGAGCGCAAGGAGGAGCGGCGCTCGGGCTCCGGCGGTGGTTTCGGTCCCCGTGGCTGGTTCAAGCGCAAGGGCTCCCCGCCCACCCGGTGACGGGTGTCCGGTAGCCTCCTGCCCAGATCACGATGCAATTACCCGTTTCCTACAGCGCTCGAGCCGCGCGGTCTCTCGGCGGCCCGGAGTGGCTCGCCCAGCGGCGTCTCGACGGGCTGGACAAGTTTGCTGCCAGCCCGCCGCCGGTAGTCGACGAGGACCTCTGGCGTTACAGCCGGATATCCGAGCTCGACCTCGAGCAGTATGTGCCGAGCGGGACCGGTGCCACGGCCGGGCTGCGGCCGAGGCTCGAAGCTGACGCGTGGCCACAGTCGGCCGCCCTTTTGGAGCACGTCGGCGAGCGTTCCGGTCTCGCCGTTGTCGTCGACGGCGCCCTGGTCTCCTTCGAGCTGTCCGCCGCGGCGAGCGCCAGCGGGACGGTTCTCGGCAGCGTCCTCGACAACCCCCGGGGTTCGGAGGTCCTCGACCAGGTGACGAGGCTGAACTCAGCGACCGGGAAGGAAGAGCACGAGCCCGACGTGTTCGATCATCTTGCCGACGCTTTTCTCCGCGATGCGGTTGTGCTCTCGGTTCCCGCCCGGGCGCGCGTCGATCATCCGATCGTCATCGTGCACCTGCTCGGTTCGCGCGGAGCCGACGAGGTGGCTCAGGCTGTCTCCGCGCGTACCGTGATCGAGCTCGGCGAGGCGGCCGAAGCGACCGTGATCGAGATCTTCGTCTCGGGCGACGGCGCGCTTTTCGTGGTGCCGATCGTCGATATCGCCGTCGGGGATGCAGCGCTCTTGTCCTACAACGCCATCCAGCAGCTCGGTGCCGGAGCCTGGCAGCTCGGGCATCAGCGGATGCGCGCAGGTCGGGACTCGAGGCTCCGCACGTTCACGGCCTCGCTCGGCGGCGAGTACGCACGTTTCCGCACCGAGTCCGTACTGGCGGGTCAGGGCGGCAGTGCCGAGCTCCTGGCCGCCTACCTAGGCGACGGGACCCAGATGCACGACTTCCGCACGCTCCAGGAGCATGGAGCGCCGCGCACCAAGAGCGACCTTGTCTTCAAGGGCGCCGTCGGGGGCACGGCGCGCTCGGTGTACTCGGGGCTCATCAGGATGCGGCACGGTGCAAAGGGCGCCGACGCCTTCCAGACGAACCGGAATCTCGTGCTCAGCGACGGCGCACACGCGGACTCGGTTCCCAACCTCGACATCGAGGAGAACGACGTCCGGTGCTCGCATGCGTCAGCCGTCGGCCAAATCGACCGTGAGCAGCGCTTCTACCTCGAGTCTCGGGGCGTCCCGCCCGCCGTTGCCGAGCGACTGATCCTGCTGGGCTTCTTCGAGGACCTCTGGGTGCGCATCGCAGCCCCGGGCGTTCGCGCCCATCTCGCCGCGGCGGTCGCAGCGCGACTGGACGGTGTCACCGGTGGGAGCTGATCCCGTGCGGGTTCGACTGTGCGCGACCGGCGACCTCGAGGTGGGTCAGGTTCGCCGGTTCGAGATCGAGGGAGGAGCGATCGCGCTCGTTCATTGCGATTCCGGTTTCAGGGCGCTCGTCGACGTCTGCAGCCATGAGGACTACCCGCTCTCGGAGGGCGAGGTCCTCCCCGACGTGTGCGAGATCGAGTGCCTCCGGCACGGGAGCACGTTCTCCCTGTTAGACGGCTCGCCACAGAGCCTGCCCGCCACGCAGTCGGTCAAGGTCGTGCCGATCGAGGTCGACTCCGGTGACGTCTTCGCGGTGATCAATTGACGGCCAGCGTGCTCAAGATCTCGGGTCTTCACGCCGGGGTCGACTCCCGCCAGATCCTGCGGGGCATCGACCTCGAGGTGCGCAGCGGGGAGATCCATGCGGTCATGGGCCCGAACGGCTCAGGCAAGAGCACCCTCGCGCACGTCCTGATGGGTCGCCCCGGGTACGAGGTCACGAGCGGGAGCGTGACGCTCGACGGCGTCGAGCTGCTCGGCTTGGAGCCCTTTGCACGGGCGCGAGCGGGACTCTTCCTGACGTTCCAGTACCCGATCGAGGTGCCCGGCGTGCCGCTCGCGTCGGCGCTCACCGAGTCGCTCGTCGCAGCGGGCCGAATCACAGAAGCCGAAGCCGGGGCACTTGGAGCCCGTCTCTCCGAAGAGGCCGCCGAGCTCGGGATCTCGCCGGAGATCCTGGCGCGCCCGATGAACGTCGACCTCTCCGGTGGCGAGGCAAAGCGCAACGAGACCCTCCAACTAGCGATCCTCCGGCCACGGATCGCGATCCTCGACGAGCTCGACTCCGGCCTCGACGTCGATGCGCTCGGTCAAGTGGCGAGGCGCATCGAGCGCGCAACGCGCGAGGGCGATCCCCCCCTTGGCGTGATCGCGATCACCCATTACCGCCGTTTGCTCGCTGAGCTGCCCGCCCAACGCGTCCACGTGCTGTCGGAGGGCCGGATTGTCGCGAGCGGAGGACCTGAGCTCGCCGAGGAGCTCGAGCGGACCGGCTACGCCGCCTACCGGGAGGATGCCGCAGCGCCCGGAGAGGCGGGACTCGGTGACGCCGGGCTCGGTGAGCTGGGCCTCGGCGAGACGTTTCCCGGCGGCTTGTAAAGGCGCGGGCTCGAACCCGGTCACCCGGCGAGAGGCCGCGCGCCAGCAAGCGCCGGCGACCGATTTGACTACGGTCTGATCAGAGGTTGACGACGGGGCAGGTCAGTGTGCGCGTGATGCCCTCGATGAGCTGCACCCGACTGACGACTATCTTGCCCAGGTCGTCGACCGTCTCGGCTTCGGCTTGGACTATTACGTCGTAGGGGCCTGTCACGTCCTCTGCTTGCACGACCCCGGGGATCTCCGCCACCTTCGTTGCGACCGTGGCCGCCTTGCCAACTTCTGTCTGGATCAGCACGTAGGCACGAACTCCCACTTGTGGCCTCCTCGTTCGGTGTTGGCGCATCGTAGCGGCGTCTCGAACCGATGGGCCGACACGTACCATGGCGACGTGGACAGCTCCGCGCGTTGGGCTCGCTTCACCCGGCTCGTCCGCAGCGCAGTCCACGATCTTTTCGACCAGTCCCAGGCCTTCGGCAGGCTCGCGCTCGTCCACACCGTCTTCTCGGTGGGCACGACGCTGGTGACGATCTCGCTGGCGGGGACCTTGTTCTTCACGATCTCGCCGGAGGCCGCCAAGGGCAAGGTCGTGCTCTACCTGCTGCTCACGATCACGCCGTTCGCCGTGGTCGCGCCGGCCCTCAGCCCGCTGCTCGACCGGGGCAGCTACGCAAGGCGCACGTCCATGGCGGTCGCGTCGGTTGGGAGCGCGGTCCTGGTCCTCATGATGGCCGCAGACATCAAAGGACTGCTCTTGTTCCCCGAGGCGTTCGGCGTCCTCGTGCTCTCGAAGCTGTACCTGGTGGCCAAGGCGGCGCTGGTGCCGTCCATGACCGAGACGGACGACGATCTCGCGAGTGCGAACGCAAAGCTTGCCGTGCTCGCCACTCTCGCCGGCTTTGTGAGCTCTCCTGTGGCGGTGGGCCTCCTGCAGCTCGGGGCACCCTGGGTGCTGCGGCTCGCGTGCGTCGTGTTCGTCTTCGGAGGGGTGGCTGCGATGCGGCTTCCGAAGACCGCTGACGCCGTCCTCACCAAGCCGGCGACAGCGACGCCCGATGGCCAGCCCATCTTGGGACCGCCCGTTCCCGACAAGGGGCGCCGGCCGCAAGCAGCGGGGCGACCGCTTTACGAGCGCCCGCCGACCTCCAACCGGGAGCGTCAGGTGCGGATCAACGTCGCCCGCGAGCGGCAGCGGCTGGGACTCCCCCTGTATGTCCCCGAAGTGGTGCTCTCGCTCGCGGCGATGTCGGTGATCAGGGGATCGGTCGGCTTCCTCACTTTTTTCCTGGCCTTCGCCTTACGTCATCTCCACGCCTCGACGTGGTGGTTCGGTCTTGTGCTCTTGACCAGCGCGGTTGGTTCGTTGCTCGGGTCGCTTCTCGTGCCCGTGCTGCGCAGGTACCTGTCCGAGCAGCAGCTGATCCTCTACTCGCTCGTGCTGTCGGCGCTCTTCGGCGTCATCGCCGCGGTTCTGGCTTCACTTTGGGCCCAGCCGCTGCTCACCTTCGCCATCGGCTTCGCAACCACGGCGGCCAAGCCTTCCTTCGACTCGATCGCACAGCGACACGTGCCCCCGGCACTGCTCGGGCGCGCCTTCGCCAGGTTCGAGACACAGCTTCAGCTGGTCTGGGTGCTGTGTGCACTGCTGGCTGTGGGTGTCGGGTTCTCCCTGCAGGCGGGCGACGTCTTGATAGGCGTGACCTGTGCCGTCGCTGCAGGGTTCCATGTCTCGATGCGCCGTGCCGTGACCCAGAGCCGTATCGCGCAGCGTCAAGCGGGCCGGGGCGAGCTTCCGGGCACGTCGCCGAACTGAGCCACGTCCGCCTTCGAGCAAGGCTGGTCATCCGCACCGGTGCCCCGTGCCGTACTCCTGTCGAGAGGCACCCGGGACGAGCTCGGGGCAGTTCCCACCGCAGGCGTGGCGATGTGACAAGCCGCAGTTGCGGTGCGGACGCAGGCACTCTTTGGACAAGGGGGGCAGCAGATGGAAAGCATCACCCGACGGAGCTTTCTCAAGCGAGGTGGGACCGGGGTTGCAGCGGCGGGCGTCTTTGCCGCCGTCCCGTCGTTCCCTGGGCTGGCGTTGGCCTCACGCAGGCCCGCGACGGTTCACAACGACGGCGTCGCTGCACCCGCAGGGCGGGCCGCCACCGGGCCGCTTGTCGTGCACATCCCGGACCCGCGCAGCGGTGAAGTTCACCTGATGGTCGGCACCCGTGAAGTGGTCACCCGAGACTCGACTCTAGTCGCGCGGCTGTTGCGCGCGGCCGGTTGAGCCAAGTACCGCCGCCAGGCGGACCCCGCCCGAGCATCGCCTCCAGGCGATCTCCCATGACCCGGTCCCGGACAAACAGTGAGGTGTAAGAAACGATGTCTTCTCACCGAGAAGCTCCCGAGATCTCACGGGACCCCGTAGCAGACAGCGCGGACCTCTATGCGTTCGTGAGCCCGGACAGCCCGAGCACTGTCACGAACATCGCGAACTACGTGCCCCTTCAACAGCCCGCCGGAGGCCCGAATTTCTATGAGTTCGGTGACGACGTGCTGTACGAGGTCCACATCGACAACGACGGCGATGCCCGAGCCGACATCACCTACCAGTTCCGGTTCAACACCGTGCTCACCAACACCGGTGCGAACGACCTGTTCCTCTACAACACCGGCCAGATCAAGCATCTGAGCGACAAGACCTGGAACCGCAAGCAGTTCTATTCGCTCACCCGCGTGGACAAGAACGGCTCGCACCTGCTGGCCAAGGACCTGGCGTGCCCACCGTGCAACGTCGGCAAGAACTCGATTCCCGACTACGCCCCGCTCGCCGCTGAGGCGGTTCACCCACTCGGCTCGGGCGGCTACGTCTTCGCCGGCCAGCGTGCCGACGGCTTCTACGTCGACCTCGGGTCGATCTTCGACCTCGGCGACCTCCGGCCGTTTCAGGCGGACTTCCTCCTCAAGGGATCGGCGGTGGCAGGAGTCAACACCCTCGCCGGGCTGAACGTCCACAGCATCGCCATCCAGGTCTCGATCGGAGATCTCACGCGCGACGGATCCAGGCCGACCCTCTACAGCGCCCCCGCCTCGACCATCGGGCTGTGGACCACGGCCAGCCGCCAGAAGACGCTGATCTACGGCAACCCGGCCACCCACGCGGGGCCGTGGATGCAGATCTCGCGCCTTGGCAACCCGCTCTTGAGCGCCTTCGGCCTCACCTACCGGGACTTCTTCCCTTACCTCGGCGACGCGTGGGACGGCTACGACAACCCGTCAACCCAGAACCTCCCAGTTGCCGGCTGACGAGATGGCTCCGAGTGGACCAAGGCCAGCGACGATGCGACAACACGTGCATTCCCACCTTGGCCCGGCCCACCACGCTCACCCCGGTGAAGTTCCATTGGCCGGGGAGGCACCCCGGCCGGCCGACCCGAGCCGTGCGGTGATGGTGGACGTCGGTGAGCACAGGGGCGCACTGGTATTGACGGCGCCCGCGGAGCGTGAGGGCTTCGAGGTCGAGATCCACCCCGCCTCGGACCCGTCACGGCACACGCACGTGTGGGTGCTGCCGCGCGTGGGACAGAGCGTCACGGTCTACGCGGCGGTGTTCCCGAGCCTGCCTGCGGGCGACTACGCGGTGCTCAAGCCGGACGGTTCGACCGGGATGATCGTCTCGGTGCCGGCCAACCAGTTGACGAGCGCCACCTGGGACCAATAGTGAGGACGGGGTTCGCCGACTTCAACCGAGGCGCTGGCGGAGCGCCTCGAGCTGGTCGGAGATGGCCTTCGGCAGCCGATCCTCGAACTGGGCGAAGTACTCGACGATGGGGGGCAGCTCCGCCCGCCATTCGTCGCGGTCGACCCGCAGCAGCTCGGCCATGTCCTCCTCGGGGACGTCGAGGCCTTCGACGTCGATCGTGCCCGTGGCCGGAAGGTAGCCAATGGGTGTCTCGACGACTTCGCCGCGGCCCGCGCAGCGGTCGAAGACCCACTCGAGGACGCGGGAGTTATCGCCGAAGCCGGGCCACAAAAAGCGCCCGTCGGCGGACTTGCGGAACCAGTTGACATAGAAGACCCGGGGCAGCTTCGTCTTGTCCATCCGGTCCCCGAGCGACAGCCAGTGTGCCCAGTAGTCGCCCATGTTGTAGCCGCAGAACGGCAGCATCGCGAACGGGTCGCGTCTCAGCTCACCCACGGCCCCCGTCGCGGCGGCGGTTGTCTCCGAAGCCAGGATCGAGCCCAGGAACACACCGTGCGCCCAGCTGAAAGCCTCGTGGACGAGCGGGACGACCGATGCGCGCCTGCCACCGAACAGGATGGCCGAGATGGGCACACCCTCGGGGTCCTCCCACTCGTCGGCGATCGCCGGATCCTGGCTGGCTGGGGCGGTGAAGCGTGAATTCGGGTGCGCGGCGGGCGTCGGGGACTCAGGTGTCCAGTCGTTGCCCCGCCAGTCGGTGCAATGGGCCGGCGGCTCCTCGGTGAGGCCCTCCCACCAGATGTCGCCGTCGTCGGTGAGCGCCGTGTTCGTGAAGATGGAATTGGCCGCCAATGTAAGCAGCGCATTCGGGTTGGTCACCATGTTCGTGCCCGGCGCCACCCCGAAGAAACCAGCCTCCGGATTGATGGCCCGGAGCATCCCGTCCGGTCCGATCTTCATCCAGCAGATGTCGTCCCCGATCGTTTGGACCTTCCAGCCCGGCATCGTCGGGACGAGCATGGCGAGATTCGTCTTGCCGCAGGCCGAAGGGAAGGCCCCGGTTACATAGCGCACCTCACCGGCAGGCGAGGTCAGCTTCAAGATCAGCATGTGCTCGGCGATCCAGCCCTCGTCGCGCCCGATCACCGACGCGATCCGCAGCGCAAAGCACTTCTTGCCCAACAGGGCATTGCCGCCGTAGCCGGAACCGAACGACCAGATCTCGCGGGTCTCGGGAAAGTGACTGATGTAGATCTGCTCAGGGTGGCAGGGCCACGCAACGTCGTGTTGGCCGGGGGCGAGAGGGACCCCGACCGAGTGCAGGCAGGGCACGAAGTCACCGTCGTCGCCCATCACCTCGAGCACTGCCGAGCCCATCCTCGTCATGATGCGCATGTTCACGACCACATACGGCGAGTCGGTGATCTCGACGCCGATGTGAGCGATCGAGGACCCGAGCGGGCCCATGGAGAAGGGCACGACGTACATGGTCCGGCCCCGCATCGCGCCCCCGAACAGGTCCCTCAACGTCGTGCGCATCTCGGCGGGGTCCACCCAGTTGTTGGTCGGGCCCGCATCCTGTGGACTGGCCGAGCAGACAAACGTACGGCTCTCGATCCGGGCGACGTCGGCCGGGTCCGAGCGGGCCCAGTAGCTGTTCGGGCGCTTTGCGTCGGACAGCTTCGTGAACGTTCCCCGATCCACGAGAACTCGGCACAGTCGTTCGTACTCGTCGGCCGAACCATCGCACCACTCGACCCGGTCGGGTTGCGTGAGCGCAGCGACATCGTCGACCCAGTCAAGGAGTTTGCGGTTGCGAGTCTCTGCCATTGAGCGATCGTAGGCGACCGTACTTCGTGCTCCCAATTCGCCAGGGCGGGCTTGCGCGGTGGAACATGCCTCCCGCCTCCGAGGTAGCGTCCGCAGTTGTGTCAGGTTCCAACGGCGAAATCGCGGCGATCGAGACCATCCGGCGCGGCTTGCCGCAACCACCCCAAGGTGAGACCTGGATCGGCGACGACGCCGCGGTGGTCGCCGCGCCCGCGGGGGCATCCCTGCTTCTCGCAGCCGACGCCGTGGTCGAAGGCGTGCACTTCGACCTCGAGCTCGTCGACGCGGCGGACGTGGGCTGGAAGGCACTGGCCGTCAACGTGAGCGACATCGCTGCGATGGGTGGAAGACCCCTGCACGCACTCGTCACGGTCGTGGGGGCAAGCGCATCCATGATCGAGGGGCTGGTCCGCGGGCTCGCAGAGGCCGCGGCGGCCTACGAGTGCTCCATCGTCGGAGGAGACCTCTCCTCCGGCCCGTGCCTTGTCGTCTCCGTGGCCATCACCGGTACCGCGGGGGACCGGGAGGCGGTCCTTCGTTCCCACGCTCGCCCAGGTGACGTGCTGTTTGTCACGGGGGCCCTCGGCCGCTCTGCAGCGGGGCTCAGGACCTTGCGCGCCCAGGCAGGCCGTGGGGCGACGGCGCCGGCAGACCTCAGCGGGATGGCGCAGCCGGCCGGTTGCCCGGCGGCGTCTCCGGAGCTCGTCGCCGCCTACCGCCGACCGGTCGCACGCGTGGCCGAGGGAGTGGCGGCCTCGGCGAGCGGGGCGACGGCGATGATCGACATCTCCGATGGGCTCGGGATCGATATCGACCGGCTCGCGACCGCTTCGCAAGTCGGAGTCGTGCTGGACGCGGTCCCGACGGCGGAGGGGGCGACTCGTGACGAAGCGCTCGCCGGCGGCGAGGACTACGAGCTCGTCTTCGCCGCCGGCGACGCGGACGCTGTCGCGAGAGCTTTCGCAGCCGCGAAGCTGCGGCCGCCGATCCGCATCGGTGCGTGCGTGGCAGACCCGACGCTGCGGCTCATCGGGGCCGAGCTCTTACCGGCTTCGGGGTGGGAGCACGGCCTGAGATGAGAGCGAGGCGCAGGTAGGCGCCTCGCGTAGGCGGGGGTCCCGCGTACCTGAGCGAGGCTCAGGTCGTGTGCCCGGCGAAGATCCGCCGCGGCGGCTTGACGATCCTGCCCGCACGGATGCACGAGGTGCACACGTTCAAGTGGGTCGGGGTCCCGTTCAGAAGAGCGCGAACGCGCTGGATGTTCGGGTCCCAGCGGCGCCTCGTGCGCCGATGGGAGTGGGACACGTTCATCCCGAAGTTCGGGTGCTTCCCACAGATCTCGCATACGGCTGCCACGTTGACGCGTTCCTCGAGAGAGAGTTCCTACAAATGGACGAGGTGTGACGTTAGCATCCATTGGAATGGCACCGTGCGAAACTGATCCGCGACCACCGGTAGCGCCGCGTCGCGTTGTGCACCGGTGACCGCTCGTCGCGCTCAAGCCGACCTCACTGCCGGTCTGACTCCCGAGCACCTCGTGATGGTGATGCATGCCTTCTCCGAGGGCTTGGAGCGGCACCGTGGCGTCGTGAACCGCCTCAATGTCTACCCGGTCCCCGACGGCGACACAGGCACGAACATGGCCCTCACGGTCGAGAGCGTCGTCAAGGCGCTGGACGGCCTGGAGCTGGAGACCGCTGACGGTGGCGCGATGGGCGCCGCTTGCCGGGCGATCGCGAGCGGGTCGCTCATGGGCGCACGGGGCAACTCGGGAGTCATCCTCTGTCAGATCCTCCGCGGCATCTCGGGCACGTTCGCTCCCTGCGAGATGGTTGGGGCACACGAGGCAGCCGTCGCCCTCGCAGAGGGCAGCGCCGCGGCGCGAGCAGGGGTCATGCGACCGGTCGAAGGCACGATGCTCACCGTCGCGGCCGACGCGGCCGCAGCGGCGTGGAAGGTGGACGAGAACGCCGGTGGGGGCCTGCTGGAGGTATTCGAGGCGGCGAGGGAAGCCGCGGTCTCGTCGCTCTGGCGTACTCCCTACCTGTTGCCGGTGCTCGCGCAGGCCGGTGTGGTCGACGCGGGCGGGGCAGGCCTCCTGTTGCTGTACGACGCCTTCCTGCACGTGATCGACGGCCGGCCCATCGCCGATCGCCTGCCCCTGCCTCCCGAGGTCGCCGACAAGATCGCTGCCGGCTTTGCCGGTGACCACTCGACACCGAGCGCAGGCGGCTTCCCCGGCCATGGCCGTGGCGTCACCGGTCAAGGCTCGAATCACGACGGCCCGATGGTCCGTCCCGGAGGCTCGGCCGGCGGCGAAGCCGCGGGCGACGCAGGCCCGCGTTACGAGGTCATGTACTTCCTCGAGGCTCCAGACGAGACGCTCGGGGCGTTCAAGAGCGTCTGGGCGGGCATCGGCGACTCGATCGTCGTCGTCGGCGGCGACGGCTTGTGGAACTGCCACATCCACACCGACGACATCGGCGCGGCGGTTGAAGCTGCGCTCGATGTAGGACGCCCACGCGACATACGAGTCACCGACCTTCTCGACCAGGTCGAGGAGGAGTCGTGGGTGCGCCGCGCGGTCGAGCTCGACGCCGACGCGGCACAGGGCGCCGAGGAGCCTGCGCCGGTGACCTCAGTCGTCGCCGTGGCTACAGGCGACGGGATCCGCCGCATCTTCTATTCGCTCGGTGTCCACCACATCGTGGCCGGGGGCCAGTCGATGAACCCGTCCACCGCGCAGATCCTCGAGGTCGTCGAGTCCGTGCCGGGTGCCGAGGTCGTCATCCTCCCCAACAACAAGAACATCGTGCCTGTGGCCCAACAGGCCTGCGAGCTCTCGGGCAAACCGGCGTTCGTCGTCAATACCCCCGGCATCCAGGAGGGCTTTGCCGCACTCCTCGAGTACGACCCCGAGGCCACCGCTGAGGTGAACGCGAGCGTCATGCAGGCGGCCGCCGGCAGGGTTCGCGCAGGGGAGGTGACCCGGGCGGTTCGTACGAGCGACTCGGCGGCAGGCCGCATCGCGGCGGGGGACTGGATCGGGCTGTCGCGCAGCGGGATCGAGTCGGTTGCCACGACGCTCCCGGAGGCCACCTGCGGCCTCCTAGTCAAGCTGCTCGGTGATGGCGACGAGATCGTGACCTTGATCGAGGGCGCGGGCGCGACCGCGGCCGATACCCGACGGGTCACCGAGTGGCTGCACGAGAACCGGCCGGGAATCTCCCTCGAACTGCACCACGGGGGCCAGCCGCTTTACCCGTACTTCGTCTCGGTCGAGTGAGCGGGGCGGCTGGAGGCCGCAAGTTGCGGTTTCTCCAGGACAAGGGCGTGACCGAGCTGCGCAAGGTAAAGGCGCGAAAGGCCGCCGGCCTCGAGTCCATGGGCATCGAGAGCGTGCTGGACCTGCTCATGCACTACCCACGGCGCTACATCGACCGCCGGCACCAGTCCGAGATAGGGGTCCTCGCCGAGGACGAGGAGGCGATGGTCACCGCGATCGTGCGTCGCGTCTCCACGCGCCGTACGAGGGGCGGCAAGTCGATGGTACAGATCGTCGTTGAGGACGCGACGGGTCGCCTCACGATCGTGTTCTTCAACCAGCCCTGGCGAGCGCACCTGGAGGTGGGCTCGGAGGTCGTCGTCTTCGGACGTACCGAGATCTACCGGGGCGGCTGCCAGATGACCAACCCGGTCGTGGATCTCGTCGGCGACCAGACCGGCCGCATCGTGCCCGTGTACCCGCAGTCGGGCAAGGCCAAGATCGGCTCGTCCGAGATCGCCTCATATGTCGCCGAGGCGCTGGAACGCAGCGGGCCCCTGGCAGAGGTCCTGCCACCGCAGTTCATCGACGAGCTCGCCCTGGTCGGGCGGACGGAGGCGTTCCGGGGGATACACGCCCCCGAGAGCTTCGAGGAGAAAGACGCCGCCCGCCGCCGCCTCGCTTTCGACGAGCTGCTGAGGCTCCAGCTCATCCTTGTCATGAAGAAACGTGCCGCCGCGACCCAAGCTCCCGGGATCCCTCACGTCATCACACCGCCTTCGGGCAGGTCGGGCCTCGTCGAGGAATTCCTCGGGCGCCTGCCGTTCCAGCTGACCGCCGCCCAGGAGCGGGCGATCCGCGAGGTTGCAGCTGATCTTGCCGCTTCGCACCCGATGCACCGTCTCTTGCAGGGCGACGTCGGCGCCGGCAAGACGGTCGTGGCACTGGCGACTCTTCTGTACGGCGTGCAGGGCGGCCATCAGGGCGCCCTCATGGTCCCTACAGAAGTGCTCGCCGAGCAGCATTACCTCGCCGCTCGCAGCTTCCTGGCCGGGTTGGAGGTCGACGACAGCGCCCGCATAGCAGGCGCGCGCCCGCTCGAGGTCGCACTGCTCACGAACCGGACTACTGGCGGCGAGCGGGCTCGGATCCAAGCCGAGCTCGTGGACGGGAGCCTTGACCTCGTCGTGGGCACGCATGCCTTGTTGACCGACAACATCCGTTTCCGCTCGCTCGGGGTCGTGGTTATCGACGAGCAGCACCGATTCGGGGTCGAGCAGCGGGCGGCACTGAGGGAGAAGGGCCCGGCGACCATCGCCGGCGACGGTGTTCGCGAGGGTGAAGGTCCGACCGGGACTCCCGAGGCCGAGCAGGGCTCTCGGCATCCCGACGTGCTCGTCATGACCGCGACCCCGATCCCGCGAACCGCCGCGATGACCGTCTACGGCGATCTCGACCAGACCGTCCTCGACGAGCTGCCGGTCGGGCGGACTCCGGTGACCACCGCCTGGCTGAACGGGCCCGACGGGCACGCGGCTGCGTGGGAGCGGGTGCGCAAGGAGATCGCGGCCGGCCACCAGGCCTATGTCATCTGCCCGCTCGTAGGCGGTGGGCAGCCCGAGGACGAGGAGCCAGAAGCCCTGCAAGAGGCACGCGAGCCCGACTACTACGAGCCCGAGGACTACGAGAGCGACCCTTGTGACGGGGCCGGGCGGATCCGGGTCCCGATGCTGCCCATTGCCGGACTCGGTCTCGCGGCAGGCGAGACCCCCAAGCAACCACCGAAATCGGTGGTGGAGGAGCAGGCGCGGCTTTCCTCTGGAGAGCTCGCCGGGCTCGCGGTCGGGCTGCTCCACGGGCAGCTTGCATCTAAGGAGAAAGAAGCCACGATGGCCGCCTTCCGGCGCGGTGAGCTGCAGGTGCTCGTTGCGACGACGGTCATAGAGGTCGGTGTCGACGTGGCGAACGCGACCGTGATGGTGATCGAGGACGCGGACCGCTTCGGCATCGCCCAGCTCCATCAGCTCCGGGGCAGGGTCGGCCGCGGGACTGACAAGTCGTGGTGTTATCTCTTGGCGGAGGCCGTGACCGATGGGGCGGCAAGGCGCCTGCGTGCGCTCGAGGAGTCCAGTGACGGTTTCGAGCTTGCAGAGGTCGACCTCGAGCTTCGGGGTGAGGGCACCGTTTTCGGGATACGGCAAAAGGGCAGGAGCGATCTGCGCCTCGCGTCACTCCGCAGGGACAAGTCGCTGGTCCGGGCGGCCCGCCGGGTGGCCGAGGCAATCGTCGACGAGGACCCGGCCCTGGAGGCACACCCGCTGCTCGCAGACGAAGTCCACTTGTTCGTGGCCGAGGAGTCCGAGGAATTCGTCCTTAAGGGCTGAGCCGGCGACCGAGCACCCGTCCGACCCTTGAGCACTCGGCGGGCCCCGCGGTTCTACCGTGGTGGCATGCGTGTTATCGGAGGCACGGCGAGACAGCGCCGGCTCAGCGCTCCCGACTTGCCAGACCTGCGGCCGACGAGCGATCGGGTGCGCGAGGCGATCTTCGACATTCTCGCCAGCCTCGGGGCGGTCGAGGGCGCGTCGGTGCTCGACGCCTACGCCGGATCGGGTGCCCTCGGCATCGAGGCGCTGTCTCGTGGTGCCTCTTCGGTGTGCCTCGTCGAGGCCGACCGCCGCGCCATCGCCGCCATCCGCGCCAATCTCGACTCGACAGGTTTCGGCGCTTCGCCCGCGGTTCGCGTCGTGCGGGCGGACGTCTTCGAGTTCCTCGCCCGCGAGGCCGGCACGCGCTACGACCTCGCTCTCGTCGACCCGCCGTACTCCTTCGACGGCTGGCCGTCGCTGCTCGAATTGTTGGAAGCGGACCTTGGCGTCCTGGAGACGTCCGCTCCCGTCGCGCTCGGAGACAGGTTCCTGGTCCGCCGCGAGTACCGCTACGGCGGTACGCTCGTCACGCTGGTCGAAGCCCGCGGGCCCGGCCGTCATGACCCGAGAACCACCGAGAAGGACACCGTGTGACCATCGCTTTGTTCCCCGGCTCGTTCGACCCGTTCCACAACGGGCACCTCGAGGTCGCGGAGCGCGCCTCGAGGCTGTTCGACGCGCTCGTGGTGGCTGTGGTCACGAACCCCCAAAAAGGTGAGCCGCTTTTCGACTTCTCAGAGCGCGAGGCGATGATCGCCGAGTCTCTGGCGCATCTGGACTCGGTCCGGATCGTGTCGATGTCGGTGCTGGTCGTCGAGGTCGCCCTCGAGGTCGGGGCCAACGTCATCGTCAAGGGCCTGCGAGCTGTGTCCGACTTTGAGAACGAGCTGCAGATGGCGCAGATGAACCAGCACCTCTCGGGTATCGAGACGCTGTTCCTGCCGACGAGCTCGTCCCACTCGTTCGTCGCTTCGAGGCTCATCCGCGAAGTTGTCCGTTATGGCGGCGACGTGAGCGAGTTCGTGCCGCCCCCCGTTGCCCGCCGGATGAAGGAGCTGCGACCGTGACCGACATCCACGACACCGAAGGCACCGAGCCCGGGGCCGGCACCCAACCAGTTGCCGAACCAGGCGGCGCCGAGGACCTCCTCGAGGAGCTCATCGAGATCATCACCTCCGCGAAGTCGATGCCGCTCTCGTCGTCCGCGATAGTCACCCGCGACGAGGTGCTCGACCTGCTCGAGGCGATCCGCGACGAGCTGCCCGAGGAGCTCCGACGGGCCCGTCGGCTGCTCAAGGACCATGAGGAGCTGCTGGCCGCCGCCAGACGGGAGGCGGCCGACATCGTCAGCGACGGGAGGGTCCAGTCCGAGCGCATGGTCCAACGGACAGAGATCGTCCGCCAGGCCGAGCACCGGGCGGTGCGGATCGTCGAGGATGCCGAAGCCGAGGCGCGCCAGATGCGCCACGAGGCCGAGGACTACGTCGACCAGAAGCTCGCCGGCTTCGAGATCGTCCTCGACCGGACGCTCAAGACGGTGCGCGCCGGCCGCGAACGGCTTGCCTCGGTGCCGCCGCCCCAGCCCCAGCCCGGCGACGAGGCACAGGGCGAGCTCGGCGACGATGCCTGGCTCTCGGGTGAGGGGTTCTTCGACCAGGATCTCGAGTGACCAGGCTCGGCGGCCGAGGCGGGCCCTTCGTCGTCCCGGTGGCCGTGTTGCGCAAGCATCCAGGCACGCGGCGCCGGCTGCAGGTCTCCGGTCCGATCGCCGATCTCGATGTGAGCAGCTCCCGGGTGAAGGCGGGTTCCGCGGTCGATCTGGACGTGGTGCTCGAGTCCGTGCTCGGTGGCGTGGTCGTCACGGGCGCCGTCTCGGCCAGCTGGGAGGGCGAGTGCCGCCGGTGCCTCGAGACCGCCACCGGCCGCCTCGTCGCCCGGGTTCGCGAGGTCTACACCGACCACGCGGACTCCGAGATCGAGTACGCGATGACCGACGACTGGCTCGACCTTGAGCCCCTTGCTCACGATGCCTGTATCCTCGAGCTGCCGCTCGCGCCGCTCTGTGGGCCCGATTGCCTCGGGCTCTGCCCCGAGTGCGGCGTGAACCGTAACCACGAGACCTGCATCTGCATGGAGAAGACCGACCCGCGGTGGGCCGGTCTTGCCGGGCTTGGTGCGCTCGACGCGATACCCGAGTGGAGAAAGTGACGATGGCAGTCCCCAAGAAGAAGACCTCGAAGTCGAAGAGTCGAAGCCGGCGAGCGTCGGCCTGGACGCTGGAGGCGCCTTCGCGCAGCCTCTGCCCCCAGTGCAACCGGGCGAAGTTGCCGCACGTCGTTTGCCCGCACTGCGGGTGGTACAAGGGTCGCCAGGCGGTCGAGGTCAACTGACCGTCGTGGCGCCGACCACCAAAGCGGGTGCCGCGCCGCCACCTGTCGCCCTGCTGCCCGTCGCCGTCGACGCGATGGGCGGGGACCGCGCCCCGGCCGAGATCGTTGCCGGAGCCCGGCGCGCTTTTGAGGAGCTCGGGATCCCCATCGTGCTCGTCGGTCCGACCGACGGCTCGCTCGGCGACACAGGTGGGCTCGAGGTGCTGCCCGCATTCGAGGTCATAGCGATGAACGACGACCCCGCCCAGAGTGTGCGGACCAAGAAGGACTCGACGCTGGTGCGCGCTGCGGAGGCGGTGCGTGACGGGCGGGCATCGGCAATGGTGAGCGCCGGCAACACCGGAGCCACCATGGCCAGTGCCCTGTTGCGCATGGGCCGGCTGCCGGGCGTGGCCCGCCCGGCGATCGCGGCGCTCATCCCTGCGGTAAGTGGGCGCCCGGCGGTTCTCGTAGATGCCGGTGCCAATGCCGACTGCCGCGCCGAATGGCTGGTCCAGTTCGCCCAGATGGGGTCAGCCTTCATGACCCGGCGGTTCGCCATCCTCGCCCCGAAGGTCGCGCTGTTGTCCATTGGGGAGGAGCCCACGAAAGGCAACCAGCTCACCAAGGAGGCGCACGCGCTGTTGGCGGCCGGGGTAGGAGTTGACTTCGTGGGGAACGTGGAGGGCCGGGACCTGCTCGACGGCAACGTCGATGTGATCGTGACCGACGGCTTCACCGGAAATGTCGCGCTGAAGTCGCTCGAGGGGGCACTGCGGGCCCTGCTCGATGTTCTCGGCCGCGTGATCAGCACCTCTCCGGAGACGCGTGCCGCGGGAAACGTGCTCGGTCCTGAGCTACTTGTCTACGCGCAACGCCTCGACCCGGAGGAGACCGGCGGGGCGATGTTGCTCGGCGTGGACGGCGTATGTGTCATCAGCCACGGGAGCTCGTCGGCGAGGGCGATCTTGAACGCAGTGCGCGTCGCCCACGAAGCGGCGACCGGCGACTTGGTGGGATCGTTACGCGAGGCAGTTGCGAAGACCTGAGCGAACGCCTCGCGGGGTACCTTGCATCTGTGACGGCGACTGCGCCCTCGAGGGCGGTGGACGACGAGCGATGTTGCTCGGCAGGCTTTAACATTGTGCGAGAGCAATACGAAGGAGCCCAGGTGGCCGAGACGACCGGTGCGATCATGAGCCGCGGCGAGGTACTCGACCTCGTCCGATCCCAGCTCGCGGAGATCCTCGAGATGGACATCTCGGAGATCAGTGAGTCCTCTTCGTTCGCCGATGATCTCAACGCGGACTCGCTCGCGCTGATCGAGCTGGTCGAGGCGCTCGAGGAGGAGCTCAGTGACCGGTTGCCGGGCTTCCGCATCGACGACGAGGATCTCGAGGATCTTCGTACCGTCCGCGACGCCGTGGACTATGTGAGCGCGAAGGTCGAGGCGGCCTGAGCAATCCCACGGGCGAGCCTCAGCCAAAGAGCGGGAAGCTGAGCCGAGCGCTTCGCGAGTACCCCGTCGAGGGTGACCTGCTGCATCAGGCGCTGTCTCACCGGTCGTACTGCGCCGAGTGGGGCGGCCGGCCTTCCAACGAGCGCCTCGAGCTGCTCGGCGATGCAGTCCTGGGCCTTGTCGTCGCTGACCACCTGTACAGGGCCTTTCCGGACCTGTCCGAAGGAGATCTCGCGCGGCTTCGGGCGTCGGTCGTCAGCACCGAGGCGCTGGCGCCGGTTGCCGCGGAGCTCGGCGTGGGCGAGGCGGTCCTCCTCGGCAAGGGAGAGGAGACTTCGGGCGGTCGCTCCAAGGACTCGATCCTCGCCGACTGCCTCGAGGCGATAATCGCTGCGGTCTACCTCTCCCTAGGGCTTGCGGCCGCCACCCGTCTTGTCGTCGGCCTGCTGGAGGACACGATCGAGGCCATCGCCGAGGGCAGGCTCGGCGACCCGAAGAACTGGCTGCAGGAGCTGGCCGCGCAGCTCAACTTCGACTTCCCGTCGTACACGGTGACCGACAAGGGCCCGGACCACGCCAAGGTGTTCTTCGCGGAGGTGACCGTGGGCGGGGAGATCCTGGGTCGTGGCACGGGTACCTCGAAGAAGATCGCCGAGCGTGTCGCTGCCACCGCCGCGCTCGAGATCATCGAGGCCCGGCAGGGCGACGACCCCGCCACATAAGTGCCCGAGCTTCCCGAAGTCGAGACGGTTCGCCGCGGGCTCGAGGGCGTGGTTGTCGGGCGCCGGATCGTCGAGGTCAAAGTGCTCGGGCGCCGGACCGTGCGGCGCCAGGCGCCGGCCGATCTCACGACCCGTCTCGTGGGGCGAACGTTCACCGCAGCAGGCCGCCGTGGCAAATTCCTCCTGTTGTCGCTCGATGATGACGCTGTGCTTGTCGTCCATCTGCGCATGAGCGGTCAGCTGCTTCACCTGAGCGGCACGCAACGCCCGCCAATTGCCGCGCACACCCATGTGATGGTGGGGCTCGGGGACGGGACGGAGCTGCGTTTCGTCGATCCGAGGACCTTCGGGGAGTGGTTCGTCTCGTCCGACGTCGACAGTCGCGGCGTCCCGTCCGAGCTTGCGCATCTCGGACGCGACCCGCTGCTGGAGGGACTCCCGACCGCCTACCTAGTGGCCCACTTCGCCGGTCGCCGAGTCCGGCTCAAGGGCCTGCTCACCGATCAGCGGATCGTCGCCGGCATCGGGAGCATCTACGCCGACGAGATCTGTTTTCGCGCGAAGCTCAGGCCTGACCGCTCCGGCGGCTCGTTGAACGCTGGCGAGGTCGCCTCTCTCGCCAAGTCCGCCCGGGCCGTGCTCCGCGAGGCCGTGGCGTCGCGAGGGTCGTCGTTACGGGACCTGCGTTACCGTGACCTCGCGGGCGATTTGGGGTCCTATCAGGAACGTCACGCTGTCTACGACAGGGCGGGGGAGCTGTGCCGGCGCTGTGGGAGCCGGGTCGTGCGGCTCAAGATCGGTGCACGGTCCGCGTACTTGTGCGAAGGCTGCCAGCTCTGAGGGCTGGGCGGCGGTGACGAGCCGAGGTGTTCGGCCAATCCCCGGGGTCCCGCNNCCGACGCGGATAACGTGATCTCAACGTGTTCCTGAAAACGCTGACTCTCAAGGGTTTCAAGTCGTTCGCCGACCCGACGACGATCGAGCTGGAGCCCGGCATCACGGTGGTCGTGGGCCCGAACGGCTCCGGCAAGTCGAATGTCGTGGACGCCGTGGCCTGGGTGCTCGGCGCCCAGGGGCCCAAAGTGGTCCGTTCGACGAAGATGGACGACGTCATCTTCGCCGGTACCTCGAGACGGCCCGCCCTCGGGCGCGCCGAAGTCTCCTTGACGATCGACAATGCCTCGAGACGCCTCCCGGTGGAGGTGGCGGAGGTCACGATCACAAGGACCCTGTTTCGGACAGGTGAGAGCGAGTATGCCCTCAACGGGGCACCGTGCCGGCTGCTCGACATACAAGAGCTGCTTTCCGACGCCGGGGTCGGCCGCCAGCAGCATGTGATCGTCAGCCAGGGCCAGCTCGACTCGGTGCTCCAGGCGCGCCCGGAGGATCGGCGCATGGTGATCGAGGAGGCCGCGGGGGTCCTCAAGTTCCGCCGCCGCCGTGAGAGGGCTGAGCGTCGCCTCGAATCCAGCGAGCAGAACCTCCTTCGGTTGCAGGACCTGCAGCGAGAAGTGCGCCGCCAGCTCCGCCCGCTCGAGCGTCAGGCCGACGCGGCCCGCCGGCACGACGGGCTCGTCGCCGAGTTGCGGGCGCTCCGATTGCATCTCGCGGGTCGTGAGCTCAGCTCGCTCGGTCGGCGGCTCGAGAGCGCCGAGCGTTCGCATGCCGAGCTCACCGGCCAGGAGGTCACCCAGCGCAACGAGCTGGCACGTCTCGACGAGCTGGTTGCCACGACCGAATCAGCGCTCACCGAGTTGCAGGCCTGGGACGGGACGGACCGGCTCGGGCGAGCCGAGCGCCTGCTCGAGCGCCAGCGCGGTGTGGCGAACGTAGTTGCCGAGCGGCGCCGCACCGTAGCCGGGTCGCTCGCGGCTATGACCGAGGCGGACGTCGTCGCGTCACTCGAGGCTGAGTCGTCCCGCCTTGCAGCGGACCTGTCTGCCGCCGAAGCGGCTGCGGGCTCACTCGTGCCCGAACGTGAGGCGCTCGAGAGGCTCGAGGACGAGCTGCGGCGCGACGAGGCGAAGTTCGAGGCGGTCGCCGGCCTGGGCGATGTCTCGGATACCGCATCCCCGGCACTATCCGCGGACTCGTCCGGCATTGGCGGGCAATTGGACGCTCGCAGTGCCCGTCAACAGCGCGACGCGGCGCTCACCCGGCTGTCGAACGCCCGGGAGGCGGTGGCGCGACTGGCCGAGCGTCTTGCCAGTTTCGATCGCGTGCGCGAGGAGCATGAGCTGCGCTTGGCGGAGCTGGCGGCGGAGCTGGAGGCTTCCAAGGTCGTCGACGGACGACTCCGGACCGAGCACGAACGGCTTCTCGCGGCGGAGCAGGTTGCCGAGGCGCGTGAACGCGATAGCGAGTCGCGCGCACGCACGGCGACGGACCGCTCACACACGCTCGAGGCCCGGGCCGAGGCACTGCAGGCAGCACTCGACGAGACCCGGGCGCGCGCAGGCGTCGAGCGCCTCGCCGGTCTGCCGGGTGTCCTCGGAACGCTCGCCGACGTCGTCGACATTGACGACGGCTGCGAGCGGGCCTTCGAGGCAGCCGTCGAGGACGCCCTCGGCACGGTCGTGGTGGACGGGACCGGAGCGGCCCGTGATGCTCTGCGCCACTTGCACGATGCCGGTCTCCACGGCGGCGTGCTGCCGACCGGTGGGTCGCAGCTGACCTTGCCCGTGCCAGGGCCACTGCCCACCCAGCTCGTGGGCAGGGCGGAGCTGCTGCGGGATCGGGTCAGGTCAGAGGTTCTCGGCGTCGGCGCCGTGCTTGACCGGCTTCTCGCCGGCGTCCTGCTCTGTCGGGGCGGGCTCATCGAAGCGCTTCGCCTCGCTGAGCAGTGGCCTTCCAGCACGATCGTGACGATCGAGGGCGACCGTCTCTCGGCGCGGGGGTGGCGAATCGGAGTGGCGCGCTCGGGAGCGACCCGCGCCGCGCTCGAAACCGTCCGGCGCGACGCCGAGTCCGCCGTCGAGCTCGCACGCACGGCGATGGCCGGGGCGGAAGCCGATCGCGAGATGCTCGCCAGCGCCCGCGCGGCGACCGTCGAGGCCACCAGGCGCTTCGACAATGCTGTCGCTACGCGGACCCAGGCCGAGGTTGCCCAGGCGCAGTTGGCCCGGCGCCTCGTGCAGCTTGACGCCGAGCTGAGCGACGCGTCGGCAGCCCACGAGGCTGGCCTGGGACTGCTCGCGGCAACCCAGGCAGAGCTCGCGCTGCGCGAAGCCGAGCTCGCCAGAGCTGAAGGTGCTGAGCTCGAGGCCCTCGCCGTGGCAGAGGAGGCGGCCCGCGCCCGCAAGGCGCTCGACGACCGTGCTCGCTCCCTTGCCGCTTTGGGGGCGGATCTCGGCATGCGTGCTGCAGGGCTCGAAGAACGGAGGACACTGCTCGCCACGCGCCGTGACGAGGTCGAGCGGCGGCTCGCCGGACTCGACGCGGCTCGCTCCGACGCAGCCGCCCGGAGGGAATCGCTCGAAGCCGCCGAGCTTGCGCTCGCGCGCATCGCGGGCGAGCTCGTCCGCTTGGATGTCGAGCTGACGGCGGCACGGGACCGCCTGCGAGCCGAACGCGCGGAGCAGGAGAGGGCCGTTGTGAGCACCGTCGACCGCCTACGCCGGCTACGAGACGAACGTGGCGTCGCTGAGCGCGAGCTCACAGGCGCACGCGAGCTCCTGCAGCGGGTCGAGCTGGAACGCGCAGAGGCGAGGGTCCGGCTGGAGACGGCCGTGGAGACATTGCGGCGCGAGCTCGAGTGCGAGCCGGTTGAGGCCATCGCGGCACTGTGCCCCGAGCTGCCCCCTGGCATCCCCGCCCAGGCCAGGGTGCGCGAGCTCGATCGCGAGCTCCGGTTGATGGGCCCGGTGAACCCCCTGGCGCTCGAGGAGCTCGCTGGCCTCGAGGAGCGGGACCGGTTTCTCGCCGAGCAGCTCGAGGACGTCCGGGGCGCCCGCCGGGAGCTCGGACGGGTCATCCGCGCTGTCGACGAGGAGATCGTCGGCGTGTTCACCCAGGCGTTCGCGGATGTCGCCCGGCACTTCGAGATCCTGTTCACGATGCTGTTTCCCGGAGGCACCGGCCGCCTGAGCCTCGTCGAGCCAGAGGATCTGCTCTCGACCGGGATCGAGATCGAGGCCCGGCCGGCCGGCCGCAACGTCCGGCGGCTCTCGCTCCTGTCGGGAGGCGAGCGGTCGCTGGTGGCCCTCGCGTTCCTCTTCGCCGTCTTCCGCAGCCGCCCGTCCCCGTTCTATGTGATGGACGAGGTCGAGGCGGCCCTCGACGACGTGAACCTTCACCGTTTCCTGGACCTCGTCGAGGAGTTCCGTGCCGACGCTCAGCTGATCGTCGTCAGCCACCAGAAACGGACCATGGAGGCAGCAGACGTCCTCTACGGCGTGACCATGCAAGCGGGCGGGGCGTCGAAGGTCGTGAGCGAGCGAATGGGGAGCCCGTCGGCCCGCAGTGCTGCCTTCGACTAGCTACGGGCCGGTTGTGGTGCGCCATTGCTGAGAGGGCACCTCCCGGCTCTTCGCTCGCCGCCCGGTAGTCTGCGCACGTCATGACCCTCGTGATCGTCCTCATCGCCGTCGCCGCCGTGCTGTTGGTCTCCGGGGGAGTTGTCGTCGGCACGCGCTCGCGTCGCCGCGCCCCGGCGCTCCCTCGGACTGGCGCCCCGCGGCCCGGTGCCCCGCGGCCGCCGACGTCGCCGCCGACGTCGCCGCCGGTCATGGCCGCAACCGAACCGGAGACCTCTTCGACGCCCGAGACCCAGACCGCTCGTCCGGTGCTCAGGGACCGGCTGGGACGCGCCCGAGGCCTGCTGGCCGGCTATTTCGATCAGGTCCGCGGCCGTGGGGGCATCGACGAGGCGACCTTCGAGGAGCTAGAGGAGGCTCTCATCCTCGCCGACGTGGGTGTCTCGACGACGACGCGGGTCCTCGGGGATCTTCGGGACAAATTGCGCGATGGTGCCCTTTCGGTCACCGACCCGCCAGCTCTCCTCCAGGCGCTCCAGGACGATCTCGCCTCGATGTTCGAGGGCGATGTCGAGTCGCTTGCCTACGCCGACGGCGATGGGCCGACCGTGTGGCTCTTCGTCGGCGTGAACGGGGTTGGCAAGACCACGACGATCGGCAAGCTCGCGTTGCGCGAGACCCGAGCAGGCAGGGGGGTCGTTCTGGCAGCTGGGGACACGTTTCGAGCCGCTGCGGGAGAGCAGCTCGAGTCCTGGGCCGAGCGTGCCGGGGCACGCATCGTCAGGGGCTCCGATGGTGCGGACCCCTCTTCGGTCATCTTCGACGCCGTCCAGCACGCAGCCTCCCGGGGGGCGGGACTCGTCTTGGCCGACACCGCCGGGCGCCTGCACACCAAGGTGAACCTGATGGACGAGCTGCGCAAGGTGCGCCGCGTGGCCGAGCGACCCCCGGGCCAGCTGACTGAAGTCCTCCTCGTGCTCGACGCCACGACAGGCCAGAACGGGGTCGTCCAGGCGCGCCAGTTCACCGAGGCGGTCGGCGTGACGGGCATCGTTCTCACCAAGCTCGATGGCACGGCCAAAGGTGGCGTGGTGCTGGCGATCCGATCCGAGCTCGGACTGCCGATCAAGCTCGTCGGGGTCGGTGAGGGTCCGGCGGACCTCGTGGTCTTCGATCCGGTGGAGTTCGTCTCGGCGCTGTTCGGCTGACACCCACGCATTCGTCATCGTCACCGGTGACCAGGCCGTGGCCCGACTAACCTGAGCTGACCCATGTTTGACACGTTGACCGATCGTTTCGACGCAATCTTCACGCGCCTTCGCGGCCGCGGCCGGCTCGGCGACGCCGAGGTTGCGGAGGTTCTCCGCGAAATCCGGGTCGCGCTTCTCGAAGCTGACGTCAATCTCGCCGTCGTCCGGGACCTCATCGAAGCCATCCGTGTCCGCTGCACCGGCGCCGAGCTTGCCAAGCATCTCACCCCGGCCCAACAGGTCATCAAGGTCGTAAACGAGGAGCTCACGGCCACCTTGGGCGGTGAGGCGCTGAAGATCAGCTACGCGTCAAAGCCCCCGACAGTCGTGCTGCTCGCCGGTCTCCAGGGCTCCGGCAAGACGACCGCCTCCGCCAAGCTGGCCCGCTGGTTCCGCCAGCAGGGGCGCCATCCCTACCTGATCGGTGCCGACCTGCAACGCCCGGCAGCTGTCGAGCAGCTGCGGGTGCTCGGGGCCGAGATCGGCGTCGGCGTCTTCTCCGAGCCGACCGATCCCGTCTCCGTCGCGCGCGGCGGCCTGGCCGAGGCCCAGCGCCTCGGGCGCGACGTCGTCATCGTCGACACCGCCGGCCGTCTCGCCATCGACCGGGAGCTGATGGACGAGGTGCGGCGGGTGTCTCAAGCGCTGCGCCCGAACTACACGTTCTTCGTCGTCGACGCGATGACGGGTCAAGATGCCGTCCAGACTGCTGAGGCCTTCCACCAGGCATTGCAGCTCGACGGCATCATCTTGACGAAGGTTGACGGCGACGCGCGCGGCGGTGCCGCCCTCTCGGTCAAGCAGGTCGTGGGACGGCCGATCGCGTTCTTGTCCACTGGAGAACGGATTGCCGACTTCGAGACGTTCCACCCTGACCGTCTTGCCAGCCGGATCCTCGGGATGGGCGACGTGCTCAGCCTCATCGAGAAGGCCGAGCGCGAGTACGACGAGGAGGTCACCGGCCAGGCCCTCGAGCGGCTCCAGACTGGGACGTTCACTCTCGACGATTTCCTCGATCAGCTCCGCCAGCTCAAGAAGATGGGCCCGCTCACAGGACTGCTGTCGCTGATGCCGGGCGTTCCGAGGGAGGTGCGTGACGCTAAGGTCGACGATCGCGATGTCGGCAAGATCGAGGCGATCATCTGCTCGATGACACCCCTCGAGCGCACCGACCCGACGGTGCTGGACGGTTCGCGTCGGCTCAGGATCGCGCATGGAAGTGGCACTTCCACCACCGAGGTCAATAATCTCCTGCGGCAGTTCAAGGAGATGAAGAAGATGATGCGGGGAATCGGGCCAATGGCCAAGCTCGTGGGCGGTGGCCGGCCCGGTAACCCGTCCAAGTCGAGCAAGGGCAGCCGCAAGAAAGTCAAGGGCGGTCGCGTCACCCCATCCTCGAGGGGCCTCGGCCCGACCCGCTAATCGTCTCCACCACGAAAGAAGGAAGAAACCCTGTGACCGTCAAGCTCCGCCTCATGCGCATGGGCAAGAAGAAGCAGCCCACATACCGCGTCGTCGTGGCCGACAGCCGTTCGCCCCGAGATGGGCGGTTCATCGAGGCCGTCGGAACTTACGCGCCTCGCATGGAACCATCCACGATCGAGATCGACAACGCCCGAGTGCTGGGCTGGCTGGCCAAGGGCGCGCAACCTACCGAGACCGTGCGCAAGTTGCTCGTGATCTCGGGAGCCTGGGAGCAGTTCGAGTCGAGCCGTCCCCCCAAGAAGGTCTCCGAGCGCCACGCCCGCCCGGGCCGCTCCACGACACCTGCGAAGAAGGCACCTGCCAAGAAGGCACCTGCCAAGAAAGTGGCTGCCGGCAACGCGGCCGCCAAGCAGGTCCCCGCCGGTGATGTCGTCGCCGGTGACTCGCAAGCTGAAGCCGAAAGCTGAGCAATGCAATGACCGACACCGGAAGTAACCCCTTCGCCGAGCCGGACTTCAGTGCCTTTCAGTCTCCGGGCGCCGAAGATGCAACCGACGAGAGCTACGGCGATGAGGACGTCGAGGACGTCGAGGACGAGCTCGAAGACGAAGACGAGTTCGAGGAAGGCGAAGAGTTCGACGACGTCGACGAAGTTCCCGTGAAAGCCGCGGCCGTGATCGAGCATGACGGGGCCGAGGCGGACGACGCGGGCAACCGTGTCGAAGGCGGCACAGCCCGCTCGGTGCTCGAGCACGTCGCGCGCTCCATCGTCGACGACCCTGAGGGAGTGGCGGTCGACGTGGGGGAGACCCGAAGCGGCATCCGCCTTTCCCTTCGTGTCGCCCAGGGCGACATGGGGCGGATCATCGGCCGACGCGGACGCACTGCTCAGGCGCTGCGCACCCTCGTACGTGCAGCAGCGGCCCGCGACGGCCAGGAGGCGTCGGTCGACATCGTCGACTGAGCACGAGATGGTTCCGAAGTCGGGTGGCGACGGGAACGAGCGGCCACTCCTCGAGGTGGGACGTATCGCGCGGCCGCACGGGCTGGCGGGAGAAGTCGTGGTCGCGCTCACCACCAATCGCACCGAGCGGCTCGCTCCCGGGGCTGAGCTCACGTGTTACCACGTGGCCGCGTCGTCCGCGTCCGGCCCTCCTTACCCGCCCAGCACGCCCGACGCGCGAGGCCCGCGGTCGCATTCAAGTGTCCGCAAGCTCGAAGTGCGCAGCTCCCGGCCTTTTCAAGGGCGTTATCTGGTCGAGTTCGAGGGCGTTCACACCCGGGAGGCGGCCGACGAGCTTCGCGGTGTGCTGCTCGTGGCGGTCGCGGTCGAGGACCCTGAGGCGCTTTTCGTGCACGATCTGGTCGGCAGTGAAGTGGTGGAGGTCGACGGGACTCAACACGGGACCGTGGTCGCGGTCCAGGCCAATCCCGCGAGCGACCTGCTCGTGATGGAGGACGGGAATCTCGTGCCGTTGAGGTTCGTGGTCGGCTGCGAGGACCGCCGCCTCGTGGTCGACGTGCCGGCTGGATTGTTCGAGTGACTCAGCGCGAGGTTCCGGCACCTGCGACGGCGCCCTCAGCTGCCGGGGCTACGCCGGAGAGCGGGGCGGCAGCGTTGCGCATCGACGTCTTCACGATCTTTCCCGAAGTGGTCGACGAGTACTGCACGACCAGCGTCGTCGGGCGGGCAAGGCGGGACGGGCTTGTCGACATCCGGATCCACGACCTGCGCTCCGCCGCAACCGACCCGCACCGCAGCGTGGACGACGCGCCGTTCGGCGGCGGGGCGGGCATGGTGCTCGCCCCGGAACCGGTCTTCGGTGCTGTCGAGCTCGCGGACCCGCCGCGACCCCTCTACCTGCTCGCGCCCGGGGGTCGCCGGTTCGATCAGTCGGTCGCTGCGGAGCTCGTAGGCCTCGGGCGCGTCGCGCCAGGCGCTGGACCGCCGGCCTTCTCGCTTCTCTGCGGGCGTTACGAAGGCGTGGACCAACGGATCGCCGACCACCTCGCCGACGGTGAGCTCTCTATCGGCGACTTCGTGCTCGCCGGCGGGGAGCTGGCGGCCCTGGTCGTCGTCGAGGCCGCGGTTCGGCTCGTTCCGGGGGTACTTGGCAACGCGGCCTCGCCCGGCGACGAGAGCTTCACGACCGGGCTGCTCGAGTACCCGCAGTACACACGCCCGGCCGTGTTCCGGGGCTGGGAGGTTCCTGAAGTCCTGCGTGGGGGCGATCACGGTCGGGTCGAACGATGGCGCCGCGCTGCGGCACTCTGGCGCACACTCGAGCGCCGGCCGGACCTGTTGGACGCCCGAGGCGGACTTTCAGCGGACGAGGTGCGCCTCCTCCGCGAGCACGGCTATCCTCTAGGTGGCTACGGAACGGGACGAGCCGAATGGTCGGACTCTGAATCCGGTAAGCGGCAAACTGTCGGCGACCCGTCTGATCGCCTCGAGGAGCGTGACCTGTCATGAACCCCACCGACCTCATCGACCGCGAGAGCCTTCGTGACGACATTCCCGACTTCCGCCCCGGGGACACCTTGAAGGTGCACGTCCGGGTCGTCGAAGGCAACCGGGAACGCGTCCAGGTCTTTCAGGGTGCCGCCATCCGCCGTCAGGGCTCGGGCATCCGCGAGACGTTCACCGTGCGCAAGGTGAGCTTCGGCGTCGGCGTCGAGCGCACGTTCCCGGTCCACTCGCCGATCATCGCCAAGATCGAACGGATCACCGAAGGCGACGTTCGCCGTGCCAAGCTGTACTACCTGCGTGATCGCGCCGGTAAGGCTGCGAAGATCAAGGAGAAGCGCGACGTCCGTTGAGACGCTGTGCGAGCTCGTCGTTCCGGCTCCTGAGGTTCTTGAGACCCTCGGCCCGCGCGTTCGCGAAGTCGGGGACGTGCTAGGCAAGCGACCATGAGCGCCGAGGAGGACCTCGACCAGTTCGAGGCCGAAGTGGAGCTCGAGCTCTATCGTGAGTACCGGGCCGTGTTCTCGATGTTCCGCTACGTCGTGGAGACCGAGCGCCGCTTCTACCTGGCGAACAACGTCAAGGTCACACCCAAGACAGGGCCCGGTGCCACTTACTTCGAGGTCGAGCTCGGGGACGCGTGGGTCTGGGACATGTACCGCCAGGCGCGGTTCGTATCGTCGGTGCGCGTGGTCACCTACAAAGACGTGAACGTGGAGGCACTGCCCAAAGACGAGGTCTGACGATGGCACCTCGTGCCGGCGGATCAGCGCTGGGACGCCTGGGTGAGGAGGCGGCAGGCGCCTGGTACCTCCAGCACGGCTACGAGGTCATCCAGAGGAACTGGAGTTGTCGCACCGGCGAGATCGACCTGATCTGCCGGCGTGGGCCAGTGCTTGTCATATGCGAGGTGAAGACGAGAACCACGGAACAGTTCGGCTCTCCATTCGAGGCCGTCACCTCCGCAAAACGTCGTCGTCTTCGCCGTCTCGCCACTCTCTACCTCCTGGAGGCGGTTCCGACGACCACGGTCGTACGTTTTGACGTCGTGGCGGTCCAGCACGGAAGAATCGAGGTCCTGGAGAACGCGTTCTGACCGGCCGAGTCGGCGGGCGGGCCGTCAACGCCCGGTCGGGCGTCGCCGTGCGCGGTGCTCCCAGCAGGGCGAGTGCCAGTGTCGCCTGCCGGCGGGGTCCGACACCGGGACTATGACGAGGTGGCCGGTTCCGGGTCGGATCTCCTGGTTGCAGCCCGGGCATATGTAGGTCTTGTCCGCCTGGTACGGCTGGATCCGGCGGATCTGCGCGGTGCCGGTACCCGTTGGGTCCTCGACGAACGAGTCCTCGCCGAAGCCGGTCCAGCCTGTGGCGCGGCCGTTCGCGCCGCCGACGCGGCGGCTCTTGTGGGCATGCGAACGCCCCGGTGCGGTTTCCCGGCGCGGGTGCCGGTCTGGGGGCCGTCGGGGCATGCAACCGATTGTTGCAGGCCGGAGCGTCCCGCCGGCCGGTTGGCGGACGACGATTTGGATGAAGTCAGGTGACAGTCGCGTGAGGCTCAAGGTCTGGGACGGTAAGACCCGGACCGGACGTGGCCGGCGTCGCCGTCGTCCCTCGTCAAGTCCTCGAGAGGCTCGCCGACTCGGCGAGCCAGGCATCGAGCTCTTCGGCGGGCAACGGCCTGCTCACGTAGTAACCCTGCACCAGATGACAGCCGAGCTCTTCAAGACGTTGCAGGACTCCAGCCGTCTCGACGCCTTCTGCTACCACCTGTTTTCCGAGGTTCCGTGCGAGGTCGATCGTCGACCGCACGACGACCTCCTTGTCAGCTGAGCTGTTCATGTTCGTCACGAACGATCGGTCGATCTTGATCTCGTCTATGGGGAGACGTGTCAGGTATGTAAGCGACGAATAGCCCGTTCCGAAGTCGTCGACCGAGAGCCGGACACCCATCTTGGCGAGGCGTGCGAGGACGGCCTCAGTCCTCAGCGGGTCGGAGATCACGGCGCTCTCGGTGATCTCGAGCACGAGGAGGTCCGTGGAAACGCCGTTGAGTTTCAGCAGGTCGGCGACGTCAACTGGGAGGTCGGCATCGAGGAGGTTGCGCATCGCCAGATTTACGGCCACCTTCATCGGCCGACCCTGGTCCATCCAGGCCCGGCACTGCCGCAGCGCCCGGTCGAGCACGTA
>PMVZ01000216.1 GCA_003166375.1 Acidimicrobiaceae bacterium
GCGGCGGCCAAGGCAGTGCCCGCCGCGACCAAGGCTGTGCCCGCCGCGACCAAGGCTGTGCCCGCCGCGACCAAGGCAGTGCCCGCCGCGACCAAGGCAGTGCCCGCCGCCACCAAGGCAGTGCCCGCCGCCACCAAGGCAGTGCCCGCCGCCACCAAGGCAGTGGGAAAGGCGTCCGCGAAGGCGGCCGTCAAGTCCGCCGCCAAGCCCCCGGCCGCGGCCAAAGCCGCGAAGTCGCGTGCAAAGGCCGTCAAGCCTCCGGCCCCAGCTGCCAAGCGAGCGACGGGTCCCGCCCCAAAGCCGGTGGCCAAGCCCCGGACGCGCGGCGCAGTGCCGGCGGCAAAGAAGGCAGCGAGTGCAAGAACAGGGCCTCAAGTTGCGAAGGCCTCCGAGTTGTCCAAGGCCAGGGCCGCCAAGGCGGCCGCGCCGGCGCGCAAGGCCCAAGGTGGCCCCGCACGCACCGCTGGCGGGCCTCCCGCAAAGGCCGGGACCACGAAGCGGCCCGTCGAAGGGTATGCCAAGGACGCGCGTTTCCTGGCGAACCAGCGTGCCGCGCTCTTGCGGGAGCGTGCGACCTACCTCGAGCAAGCGGCGAGCTTGAAGGCCGAGGCGGAGGCGCTCGTCGAGGAGATGGAGCCGGGCGACATCCAGTTCGACGACGAATCGGGCGAGGGTGGGACTGTCACCGTTGACAGGGAGCGTGACCTGGCCCTCTCGGCCCAGGCGCTGGCCGCCGTCGAGGAGATCGATCACACGCTCCTGAAACTTGACAACGGCACCTACGGGATCTGTGAGAACTGCGGCCGGATGATCGTCAAGGCGCGCCTCGAGGCACTTCCCTACGCCCGCTTGTGCATCGACTGCAAGAGCGGGGGGCTGTCGAAACGTTGAGGACGGCCGGCGAGGACCGGCCCGGCGCCACCGGGGGAGTGATCGCCGGCGAGGCGCGGCGACGTGCCCGGCGCATTCGCGTGATGATCGTGGTCGCGCTCGCGGTGGTGGTCGCCGACCAGGTGACCAAGTCGCTCGCGGTCTCCCGGCTCTCCTCGGGGCCCATCCACCTGATCGGGCCGTTCGCGCTCGTTCTGTCCTACAACACCGGCGTCGCCTTCAGCATCGGCACGGGCCTGACACTGCCGATAATCCTGATCGTCGCGGTCGTCGTCGCCGTGCTTGCGTGGTTCGGCCGGACCGTGCCGAACACCGGCGCAGCGGTCGGCGTCGGCATGATCCTCGGCGGCGCCGTCGGCAACCTCGCCGACCGGCTCTTCAGGGGTCACCATGGAGCGGTGGTNNGGTCGTCTGTGGCTGCGTCGTGCTCGCCGTCGCGCTCTGGCGGTCGACTGCCACAAAGCCGTCGCCCGAGGACGACCAGCGGTCCCTGCCATGAGCGAGATGGGGGCGAGCTCGGTTGTCGAGATCCCGGGCGCGCTCTCCGGCGAGCGTGTGGACCGGGTCGTCGCATTGCTGTCCGGGTGCACCCGGGCACAGGTCGCGAGGCTCATCGCGGCCGGGGGAGTGCGCCTCTCGGACAGCGCCGTGGCCGCAGGAAGCCGCCGGGTCCGAGCCGGCGATCTCCTGGAGACCGACCTCCGGCTGCTTGTCGAGGCCGAGAGCGCCATGGTCCGAGCCGCCGGGGCCGGAGAGGTCCCGTTCCGTGTCGTCTACGACGACCAGGCCGTGATCGTCGTGGACAAGCCACCGGGAGTCGTGGTCCACCCTGATGCCGCACACGGTTCGGGCACGCTCGTCGCCGGCCTCCTGGCTTTGTACCCCGAGCTTGCCCAGTTGCCGAGGCTCGGTTGCGGTGAGAGCGACCGGCCGGGCATCGTGCACCGGCTCGACAAGGACACCTCCGGCTTGCTGGTGGTCGCCCGCACGCCCGATGCCTACCGGTCGCTGGCGGCCCAGCTGGCGGCGCGCACGGTGCGGCGGACCTACCTTGCGCTCGCGTGCGGGTCGCTCGAGGCGGAGTCGGGAGTCGTCGACGCGCCGATCGGGCGGTCGCGGCGTGATCCCACGCGGATGGCCGTTGCCGTGGGCGGCCGGGCGGCGCGCACGCACTACCGCGTTCTCGCCAGGTACACCGAGCCTCTCGAGGCGACCTATCTGGAGTTGCGGCTGGAGACCGGCCGCACGCATCAGATCCGGGTGCACCTTGGCGCGATCGGCCATCCCGTGATCGGCGANNTTTGTCCATCCGGTCACGGATGAAGAGGTCGGGTTCAGCTCTCCGTTACCCGACGATCTCGCCGTCGTGCTGGAGCAGTTCTCCTGAGCTACGCCCAAGGCTCAAGCGGCGTCGTGCACTCCCTCGACCTCAGGTTGAACCGCGAGGAAGGCCAAGGCTGAGGCCTCGATGCGCCTCACGCGCCGGACACCGATGCCCAAGGAGCGTGCCGTGGACTCCAAAGAGGCCGGGGAGCTGCCATCGAGACCGAAACGGAGCCGTACGACATCGCGCTCCAACTCGGGCAGGCGGTCGATGGCCGCGTCGAGCTTGCCGAGCGTGAGCGTCCGGGCAATCTCGTCCTCGAAGGGAGTTTCGTCGCCACTGACCACATCGCCCAGTGTCGCGGTGGCGTCGCTGGTCAACGGCTGGTCGAGGCTGGCCACCACCCTGGGCAGGCGGACATGATCGGGGTCGGCTTCGAGCTCTGCCGCAAGTGCGTCCTCGGGGAGGCGTATGGCGCGGCCCTTCGACTGCACGGCGCGCTGGAGAGCCTGGCGGATCCACCAGGT
>PMVZ01000014.1 GCA_003166375.1 Acidimicrobiaceae bacterium
GGACGAGAGGGCCGCCGTGTCAGCACTTCTCGAGACCGACTTGTTCCCAACTCCGATGACCGACATGCTCGTCCGGGGCGTCAACCAAGCGCTGAATCGGTTTGTCGTCCGCCGGATCAGCCGAGACGAACTGTGGAGCGCGGTGTTTCCCGCCGACCAGACGTCAACCGTCGCCGAACTGCACGAGCGGTTCAGCGGCTTCCTCACCCGGATCCAGAACGGCAATGACCCCGACCGGGTGCGGATCATCCCGGGAGAAGAGACCACCTCATGAGCGCCGCCAGCCTCTTTGAGCCCGAGGACAGAGGCGTCCCCTCCCCGGACGCGACCCCAGCGCTCGCCAAACTCCTGCCGGAGCTGCGCACCCTGCCTGGCTGCCCGAGCGGCTCTGATGAGGACATCCTGGCGATGTCGAGCCCCCCAGGTCACACTGCCTGCCCCAACCCGTTCATCGCCGCTTGGCTCCCAGCCTTGGAAGACGAGGATCGTGCCGACCCGGGCCCGTTCTCAGTCGATACCACCGCTGGGAAGACCTCGCTCGTCTTCAAGGCGCACTCGTATCCGACTAAGGTCCCTCACGAGGCGATCATGCGCCTGATCTTGCATTACACCAAGCCAGGCGATGTTGTGCTCGACGGGTTTTGCGGAACTGGCATGGCCGGCGTGGCCGCCCAAATGTGTGCAGCCCCGAGCGGTATCTTACGTAGTGAGATTGAACGTGAGATGGGAGAGGTCGCCTGGGGAGCTCGGCGGGCGATCCTCCAGGATCTGCTACCCAGCGCGACCTACATCGCAGCCGGCCTCAATCTTCCAGTCGACGCGGATGCCTTTGACAAGGCGTCTTCAGCCCTTCTGACTCGCTTCGACGCCGAGTGGGGATGGATGTACCGCACCACTGTGTTGCACAGGGGCAAGGCGATCAGCGCAGCGATCGACTACACGGTGTGGTCCGAGGTGATGACTTGCCCGCAATGCGCTAGCGAAGTGATCTTCTACAACGTCGCGTACCAAGCAGACTCGAAAACGGTGTCCGAGAAGTTCAAGTGCTCCGCCTGTGGTGCCCAGGTGTCTAAAGGTACCTTGAAGAAGCGTTTGACCAAGATTCGCACCATGGCCGGCGATGTCATCGAACGATCCGAGTTCCGTCCCGCCGCGATCCACTGGCGCGCTGGCAGCACCAGCGGCATGAAGGTGCCCGACGCGAGTGACCTTGACGTTTTACGACGTGTCTCTACCACACAGATTCCCGTTTTTCCGACCACGTCAGTGCCCTACATGCACATGACCCATGAGCGCTCGCCCACTTTCAAGAACGGCTTTGTCCGGCTCGACACCTTCTGGCCTGATCGGGCCTTGACCGCCCTCGCTGTTCTATGGGAATGGGCGGGCGAAGAACCCGAGCGACACCTGCGACGCGCTCTTCACTTCTGGATAGAGCAGGGCTTTTGGGGCCTGTCTTGGATGAATCGATACCGGCCTGAAGGCTACTCGCAGGTCAGTCAGTACCAAAGCGGCGTCTACTATGTGCCCGCTCTCGTCTCAGAGTGCTCCGTACGCTACAACCTCGAAGGCAGCCGTCCCTCATCTGGCAAGCGTTCCAATCTGGTCAAGCTCTGGAAGGAACTGCGGTCCGACGAGGGAAACGTGCGCATCTCGACTGGTAGCTCCACGAGGATCGCCCTCCCCGATGACTGCGTCGACTACATCTTCGTTGACCCACCGTTTGGGGAGAACATCTACTACTCGGATCTCGCGTTCCTCGTGGAGGGGTGGCATGGCGTCTTCGCGGCCCCGGCGGAGGAGGCCATCATCGACCGCAACAAGCAACGCCGGAAGCAGCTTCCCGAATACTCCGAGTTGATGGAGCGCTGCCTTCGGGAGTTCGCCCGGGTTCTCAAGCCCGGCCGCTGGATGACCGTGGAGTTCTCCAATTCGTCGAACGACGTGTGGCTTGCTATCCAGCACGCGCTATCGCGCGCTGGGTTCATCGTCGCTGACACCCGGGTATTCGACAAGGAGCAACACTCTTATCGCCAGGTCACGGCGGCCAACGCCGTCAAGAGCGACCTGATCATTTCCGCCTACAAGCCTGCCGCCGCGGTCGCGCGAACGATCGAATTGGCCAAGGGCTCGGAGGAAGGCGTGCGGGTGTTCCTCGCCGCACACCTGACCCACCTGCCTGTCCGGAATGGTAGGCGTGGGGGGGCTCACGTCGTCCGCGAGCGCCAAGCCGACCGCCTCTACGAACGGATGGTCGCGTATCACGTCGCGCAAGGGATCGGCGTTCCGATGACCACCGCCCAGTTCAACGCCGCCATCGACCGTTGGTTCGTGCTTCGGGACAGCATGTACTTCTTGCCGCAGCAGGCTGAAGAGTGGGAACGGTTCCGCATCACCTTCAAGGATTTCGAGCAGGCTGAGCTGTTCATCACTGGAGAGAGCTCAGCGGTCCAATGGCTTCGGCAGTTCCTCAGAATGAAGCCAAGCCCGTATGCCGAGATTCAGCCCGCGTTCTTCGCAGAGACCCAGGAGGGCACCGTCGGTCGAGACCAGTTGCCGGAGCTCAAGGCGCTGTTGGAAGAGAACTTCGTCCAGGACGGGCAAGGGCGGTGGGAGGTGCCCAACCCGAAGAAGCAGGAGCACCTTGATCAGCTGCGCAACCGGGAGTTGCTTAAGGTGTTTGAGGGCTACAAGACGGGCCGAGGACATCTTGAGCGCTTTCGATCGGAGGCTGTCCGGGCCGGATTCCAGCGCGCATGGGCGGAGGGGGACTACAGAACCATCGTGTCGGTCGGCGGACGACTGCCCGCCGACGCTTTTGTGGACGACCTCGCCATCCTTCATTACTTCCGAAACGCCGAGCGCCAACTCAGGTAGGAAAGTGAACCAGGAGTGGGCATGGTGGCCGGCGGGTGGGGAGGCCGTCCGGGTTATCGGCCGGACTGACCTGTGGGGCACGGAGGTCTGCGAGGTCCTGTCCGACGCCACGGGACAGGTTCACCACTTGCCGCCTGTCGACCTTCGCCCGTTGAGTGCCCGTGGTTGGGGGGCGGCCGAGGTCGCCTGGCGCGCGGCCGCCGCGCGAGCGATCGCATTCGCCGCCGCAGGAGATCCCCTCGCCACCCGCTCGGATCGGGTTGAGCTTCTGCCGCATCAGCTGGCAACACTCGAACGGGCGATGACCACAACGCCGGTCAGGCTCGCCATCTGCGATGAGGTCGGACTCGGCAAGACCATCACCGCGGCAGCCATCATGACCGAGCTGAAGGCACGAGGTTTGGTCCGCCGGACCCTGGTGGTCGCCCCGAAAGGTGTCCAACTTCAGTGGCTAGCGGAGTTCGCCGAACGCTTTGGAGAGGAGTTCGTCCGAATTGGCGCGGAAGGCCTATCGGTCGGTGCGGGCTTCGACCCATGGCGCTCGTTCGAGCAGGTCGTGTGCACTCCCGATGCTGTCAAGCCCATGCGGGCCCGGGCTGGCTGGGCCCCTGCTCGGGTGGCCGAGTACAACCGACTCCGCTTTCGGGCGGTCGTCGAGGCAGGCTGGGACCTGGTCATCATCGACGAGGCCCATCACGTCGCCGGCTCCTCGGAAGAGGTTGCGCGCCATCGGCTCGCCCGCGAGCTAGCCGCGGTTGCACCGAACTGCCTTCTGCTGTCCGGAACGCCACACTCGGGCAAGTCGGACGGATTTCGGCGCTTCATTGGTCTGATTGACCAAGCTTTCCTCTACGGCCAATCGCTCACACGAGAGAACGTGGCTAGAGTGGTCGCGCGGACTGAGAAGCGCACCGCCGTCGACCACGTCGGCCGACCGCTGTTTACGAGCCGCACCACGCAGATCCAGGTCGTCCCCTACGGCGGGCGGTCCGTCGAACGAACTCTGTACGAGGCGGTCACCGAGTACGTCCGCGATGGCTACGGACGTTCAGTGCGTGAACGACGCCCCGCGGTCGGGTTTCTGGTCTTACTCATGCAGCGGCTCGTGTCCTCCAGTACCGCAGCTATCCGAACCGCCCTCGAACGCAGGCGAGCCACCCTTGAGGAGGGTGTCTCTGACCAACTCCGCCTTTTTGATGACGACTGGGCTGAGATGACCGGTGAGGAGCAGTTGGACGCCCTCAGGTCAGCGCGCGGAGCGGCATGGGCAACGGAACGTGAGGAGGTCGAGCGGCTCCTCGACCTGTCGCGTCGGGCGGAGAGCGCAGGGCGAGACGCCAAAGCCCTGTTCTTCTTGGAGCTTCTGCGCCGACTGCAACGGGACGAGGGCGACCCGACCCTCAAGGTATTGGTGTTCACGGAGTTTGTCCCTACCCAGGAGATGATCAGCGACCTCCTCGCGAACGCCGGGATCGAAGCGGTCGCCATCAACGGTTCGATGGGACTGGCTGAGCGCGCCCTCGCACAGCAGGCATTTCGGGACGACGCCCAGGTTCTCGTGTCCACCGATGCCGGCGGTGAGGGCGTGAACCTGCAGTTCGCTCATGTCGTGGTGAATTGGGATCTGCCATGGTCCCCTTCGAAGCTCGAACAACGGGTCGGACGCGTTGACCGCATCGGACAACAACGTCCGGTTCTGGCGTTCAACCTGGTGACCGAGAACTCCATCGACGCCCGGGTTCTAGACGTGCTGGAGCAGAAGCTTGCCGTCATCTACGCTGAGTTTGGAGCCGACAAGCGTGGCGACATACTTGAGACGGTGAGCGGACATACAGATGCCGTGTACACCAGCGCGATCACCGGTGCCGGCAACCTCGAGGAGTCAGCCGAGCGATTGGTCGAGAAGACCCGGACCGAACTGCGTGAGCAGTCTGGGTTGCGAGATCTCCTGCCCAGCGACCCGGTGCAGCCCCGCACTACCAGTGGCCGTCTCAAGGCTGCGCTTCAGACGGCTGCGAGTTCCTGGGAGCAGGTCCGCGGCCGTCCTGCGGCTGATCCACTCGACGCGCTGGAGGGGCTGCCGAGCGTCGCCCCGGGGGAACCCGTGCCCCATGTTAACGGTCCAGATGCCGGCTGGTGGGGAGCCTGGGAGGTGCGCGCCGACGCTTCTTCGGCGACTCGCACGGCGTTCGGGCTATTCGTAAGCGACGCGGACGGTGTCCGACCCGACCTTTCCGAACCGGTCTGGGACGAGTTGACTCGCAGCACTACCGTGTCGGCGTCGGTGGTCCCGTCTGGTGATACCTGG
>PMVZ01000108.1 GCA_003166375.1 Acidimicrobiaceae bacterium
TCCGAGGAGCTGATGTACTGCGCAGTCGGCGTGTCGGCCACCAGTGCCTGGATCCGGCCGTCCTGAAGGGCCGACTTGGCATCGTTCAGCGTGTTGAACACAGACGGCTGGTGGATCGGCCGTAGCTCGGTGTTGATGAACGCAAGGCTCGTGGAGCCGATCTGGTCGCCGTAGACGTACGTGCGGAGGTCCGCCGGCGTGTGGTGTTTCACGATCCGGCCGTTCTTGAGGGCGATGAGCGCCTGCTGCACGGCGTAGTAGCTGACGCTGAACGACGCCACCGTGGCGCGCTCGGGGGTATAGGAGATCTCGTTGATGTCGAAGTCGAACCTCTTCGGGCCGGGAGCGAAGGAAGCGTCAAACGGCTCGACAGTCCACTTCACCTGCGACTTCGAGAAACCGAGCTGCTTGGCGACTGCATATGCGACCGCGCTCTCGTACCCCTTGCCGTTGGAGGGCGTGTTGTTCTCGAACCACGGCTCGTAAGCCGGGCGGTCGGTCGCGACCGTCAGCACACCGACCTTGAACAAGTCGGGCTGAATCGCCTTGTACGAGCACGACGAGGCCTTGGTCGCCAACGCCGCAACCGTCGCCTTCATCGTCGATGCTGGCGCGGGAGTCGACCCGAGCACCGTCAGACCGAGCCCGATCACGGCTAACACGGCTAAAACAATGGTCTTACGCATTATCGGTTCACCCACTCTTCGAGAAACGGTTTCCTCTTCGTTAGGTCCGACCGCACCGCGGCCGCAACGAGCGTACCGCCGGCCCAGGTGGGAGGGGATCCTCGTCGCGACCTGCATCCCGGGGTACGACCCTCGACCTGTTGACGACCCGGCCTGAGCCGAATACGGTATCGACACTTCGTACTTGGCGCGACCGGGGGGTTGAGCGCTGGGTACCGCGGTGGAGGGGGCGCTGGCGAGCGGCCGCGTTGGCGTCGGCGCCCTCACCACCCAACCGTGGCTTGGACCGCTCGTCCCGCGTCGCGGGCGTTCGATGCGTCGTGCGAGACTCGATGCCCGATGGCCCGAATCCTGTTGACCTCGCGACTGCCCGACGATGCGCTTGATCCGATCGCGGGCCATGAGCTCATAATGCCGATACCCGGCAAGTCTCTTTCCACAGGCGAGATCGCCGACTCGGCCCGGGATGTCGAGGCGATCGTCTGCCACCTAAGAGACCGGATCTCCGCGGCTGTGTTCACCTCCGCCCCGCACCTGGTAGTCGTCGCAACCGTCTCGGTCGGCTACGACAACGTCGACGTCGGCGCCGCAACACGAGCCGGCGTCGCTGTCTGTCACACGCCAGGTGTGCTGGACGACACGACGGCAGACCTTGCCTTTGCCCTGATCCTGGCCGCGTCAAGGTTGCTCTCGGATTCCGAACGCGACTTGAGGCAGGGAGGCTGGACCGATCGGCACTTGGACGGCTATCTCGGGCGCGACGTGCACGGCGCCACCCTCGGCCTGGTCGGCTACGGCCGAATCGCTCAGGCGGTAGCCCGACGCGCGGAGGGATTCTCGATGCGGGTGCTCCATCATGCCCGACGACCTACTGGGCTCCCGGGCTTCGTTGTCGACCTCGACGACCTGCTAGCTATGGCCGACGTGGTGAGCCTGCACGTGCCGCTCACCGCCGAGACACGCCATCTGATCGACGCCCGCAGGCTTGCGCTGATGAAGCCGACCGCGGTACTCGTCAACACTGCTCGGGGGCCGGTGGTCGACGAACAAGCGCTTGGCGCCGCGCTCGAGTCGGGACGATTGTTCGCTGCCGGCATCGATGTCTACGAGAACGAACCGAACGTCCACCCGCTGCTCCTCGCCGCCCCTCGAACGGTGCTCCTCCCCCACGTCGGCAGCGCCTCGTTCGCGACTCGCCTGGCAATGGCACGACTCGCGACGACCGCCGCGGCAGAGGTGCTCGCAGGCCGCCGTCCTCCAAATACGGTCAATCCCGAGGTGTTCGACAAGTAGCATCGCATGACACACGGCTGCGCCGCTGCCCGACCCGGCAACACGGCCTCGAGGTCGGTGTCGGCGAAGCTGTCTCGACAGGTCTTGGTCACCACAATGTCCCCGTCGAGCCGATCCAGAGTCCCGGCGATCTGCCATCCGGAGAGGGCGGGCGGTCGAGGGGGCCTTGCTCGTTCACTAGGTTGGCCGCGTGCAACAGATGGTCGGACGTGAGCTGCGACGGCATGCAGGCAAGGTGGGACCGCGGATCGCGGGGGTCTTCTCGTGAGGGTCGCTGTCGCTCAGTTCGCGTCTGAGCCCAATGCGGCCGCGAACCGCGCGCGGGCGCTCGATCTCCTGAGGAATGCCGCCGAAGATGGTGCCCAGCTCGTCGTCCTGCCCGAGGCTGCGATGTACCCTCTCGGCCGGCCGGCTGCTGAGATCGCCCACGCGGCCGAGGCCATCGACGGGCCCTTCGCCACCGCCTTGGCACAGGCCGCGTCCGCACTCGGGGTCACCGCCATCGCCGGGATGTTCGAGAAGGTGCCCGGCGAACGACGAGTCCACAACACGGTCATAGCGGTCAGCGCGCAAGGGCTTCTGGGCCGGTACCGCAAGCTCCACCTCTACGACGCCCTGGGCGAGAAGGAGTCGGACTCCATCGTGCCGGGCCCGATCGACGGCGACGAGCTCTTGGTGCTGCCCATCGGCGAGTTCGTGGTGGGCGTCGTGACCTGCTACGACCTGCGTTTCCCCGAGTTGTTCCGCGTGTTGGCCGACAGGGGCGTCACCGTCTTCGCCGTGCCTGCCGCATGGGTCGCCGGGCCGCTCAAGCAGGAGCACTGGGTGACGATGTGCCGCGCACGCGCGATCGAGAACACCTCCTATCTACTTGCAGCTGCGCAACCGCCGCCCATGTACTGCGGCCACAGCCTCGTGCTCGACCCCATGGGCGTCGAGATTGCCGGAGTCGGCGAGACCGACGGTGTCGCGGCCCCCGAGATCTCCGCCGAGCGCGTCAGGTCCGTGCGCGCGGCCCTGCCGGTGCTGCTCCAGAGGCGCTACGAGGTCCGACCGAAACCGTGACGGTTCAGGCGACTGGTGGCGAGAGCCTCCTGACCTTGACCGGCCCGAACCGGCTGAGCATCTGGTCCACTGCCTCCGCCCGGGGCAAAGACGGCGTAGCGCCCGGCACGCCCACCGCCAGGGCTCCCGCCGCGGTTGCCCGCGCCAGACCCGTCTCGACATCTGAGCCGCGGGCCAGCGCGCTCGCGAACGCGCCGCAGAAGGCGTCGCCGGCGGCCACCGTGTCGACGACCGGGACCGACAGTGCTGGCACCTCGAGCACGCGCTCGCTGTCGAGGTAGACGGCTCCGCTCGATCCCAGAGTCACGACGACAGCTCCACAGCCACGGGAAAGCAGTGCTCGAGCGGCTTCGATCGCCCCTTCCACGTGGTCGACCCTCATGTGCGTCAGTGCCGCGGCCTCGACCTCGTTCGGAAGGCAAATGTCGACCTTCGACAAGAGCTCGTCGTCCAGCTCCAGCGCAGGCGCCGGATTGAGCATCGTCGTCGTCCCGGCTCGCCTCGCCGCCTCGAGCGCTGCGCGCACGACCTCGAGCCGCACCTCGAGCTGGACGAGCAGAACAGTCGCGTCATCGATCAGGCCCGCTGCTTCCCCCACGTGCTGCACCGCGAGCGCATGGTTGGACCGGGGCACGATGATGATGAAGTTCTGGCCAGTGGAGTCCACCGTTATGTGCGCGATCCCGGTGGCACCGTTCAGGTCTGTCGTCAGATGCGAGACGTCGACGCCCTCGGCCACCAGCTGCGCTCGGATCGCGTCGCCGAACGCGTCCGAGCCGACCCGGCCGACCATCGCGGTGGCCACGCCTTGGCGGGCGCATGTCACTGCTTGGTTGTTGCCCTTGCCGCCGGGCACCATCGTGAACGAGCTGCCGATCACGGTCTCACCCGCCGACGGGAGCGTTGCCGTGCTCGCCGTGAGATCCATCGACAGGCTTCCAACTACGACGACCTCAGCCATGCTTGCTCCACCATATGTCGGTCACTCCGAGCCGGGCCCGCTCAGGTGTCGAGGTGCAAGAGCAGCCACTGCAGCAGCATCGTCGCGTTGACGTTGCGACTGAGGCGCGTTGAAGCCTCGTCGATGGCCGCGATCGCGGCGAGAGTGGACCGGAGACGCTGGGGCGCGACCCCCGGCTCGGTGAGTCGCGCCCGGCACACCGAGGACAGCGCGGCAAGCCCGGCGCGGATCTCGTCCGTGCGCACCCGTCGCAGCTCTCGATTGTGACGGTCCTCGATGATGGAGCGGCCCGGGATGTTGTTCTCGCCTCGCCGCTCGGCCTGTTCCTGCAGGAGGGCCAGCTCTTCGGCCTGTCGCGTGCGCACGACCTCGAGCGGCTCGGCGATCGAGGCGAGCAATTCGTCGGCGAGCTCGGCAACCCGCGCGCCCGTCCCGTCCAACCGGCTCGGCACGGTTCTCCATCGTTGCAACCGCTGTGCGAAGCCCGGGTCACGTGCCAGCAACCTGGCCCGGTCCAGGCGCCCGCCCGCGGCCTCGGCGACAGCTGTCGCAGTCGCAACCTCTACGCCCTCGCCCATCAGGACCTCGATGATGGCTTCATCGTCGAGGGGCTTGAATTGGACCTGCACGCACCTGCTTGCGATCGTGACGAACGGGCTCGGGACTGTCTCTGCGGTGATGATGATGACGGTCGTGTCCGGCGGCTCCTCGATCGTCTTCAGAAGCGCTGGCGCGGCCTCGTCGACAAGGTGGAAGTCGACGAGGACGAGCACCTGGTACGGGGCGGCCCTCGGCGTGCGCAAGGCCATGCGCGCGACCTCACGCGCCTGCTTGACCGAGATCGAGGCGCCCACACGCTCGACCACCTCGAGATCGGGATGTCGGAGCGCGAGCGTTTCCTGGCACGATGCACACTCGCCACAGCCGCCCCTCGGGCACAGCAGCGCGGCGGCGAAGGCGATAGACGCATCAAGCCGGCCACTGCCGGGCGGCCCGATGAAGAGATAGGCGTGCAGGGGTGCGCGCAGCGCACCGCGGAGAAGTCCCAGCACCCCAGGCTGGCCCTTCACGCGGTCGAGAACGGGGGCATGGGCCGAGCCCTCGGCAGCGGTCATCGGGAAACGCCGATGCCGAGACGTGCCCGCACGGCTCCGAGCACCTCAGCCGCAACTTCGGAGGCCGACGCGGAGCCATCGAGGACGACCCAGTGCTCGGTATCGTCCGCGGCGATCTCGCGGAAGCCCTCGTTGACTCTTCTGTGGAACTCCGGTTCCTCGGCTTCGATCCGGTCTGGGCTCACGCCGGGCAGTTGCGCCTGTTGCGCCGCCCGGCGACGCTTGGCGACATCGCGAGGCATGTCCAAGAGAACGGAAAGGTCGGGCCATCTACCGCCGGACGCGAGATCGCACGCGCGGCGCACCTCCTCGACGGGCAGTCCGCGACCGTAGCCCTGGTAGGCGAGCGTCGAGCCGGCGAACCGGTCGACGACGACGTGGCGGCCGGCGGCGAGTGCCGGTTCGATCAGGGAAGACAGGTGCTCAGCACGCGCAGCGAGCATGAGGTACAGCTCCGCTCTCGGTGCGAGCACGCCCAGCGACCGGTCGAGGAGCAGATCCCGAATGCGCTCGGCGATCGGGCTGCCACCCGGTTCACGGCTCGCCTCGGCGCCGATCGCCGAGGCGAGAAGTGCTGCCTGTGTGGACTTCCCGACGCCTTCACCGCCTTCGATCGCGATCAGCCGGCCCCGAGTACCCACGGCTCGAAGGTTAGAGCGTCAAGTTCGACGGCACGGTTGCTCGTGTCGCCGACTGCGGCACCGGCTGCTCAGGCTTGCGACGGCGCCATCCCTCTCAGCTTGTCAACGACCTCGGTAATGGCCTCATCCTGCGAAGCGAGGTGCTTCTGGATCTCGATCGCCTCGTGCAGGACGGCCTCCGCATCCTTGTAGGTGTCCTCGGCGCGCTTGTCGCTCGCAGCCGCTTGGATGTTCTGGCCGACGATGATGACCGGCAAGAGCACCAACTGGAGGAAGTTCGAGCTGATCCAGGCGATGATGATCGTGAGGTTGTGGCTCTTGATCGCCGAGGGCAGGCTGATCAGGGCGACAATCGTGAAAATGTACGCGCAGACCATTGTGCCGACGCCGAGCGTGGTCATGAGGCAGACTCTGGCGTTCAGCCTGGCGAAACCGGACTTGCCTCGGACACGATGATCGTTCGTCTTGGTCGGACGCGCCTGGCCGCCCAGGACAGCCTGCCGCCAGAGCGCCCCGCAGCGCCGGAGCACCCCGCAGCGCCGGAAGAGGCGAGCACTTTACCAATCGTCGTCAGCCGCTGAAGCTGGCCCTGAGTTCGCCGTCCTGATCGCGGATCCTGGCGCTCTCCGGGCCCCGGCCTTCTTGGCCGCCCCGGCCTTCTTCGCCGTGCCGGCCTTCTCGGTGCCGGTTGCCTTGCGGGCGCCGGCCTTCTTCGCCGTGCCGGCCTTCTTCGCCGTGCCGGCCTTCTTGGTGCCGGTTGCCTTGCGGACGCCGGCCTTCTTCGCCGCGCCAGTTGCCTTGCGGGCGCCGGCCTTCTTGGTGCCGGTTGCCTTGCGGGCGCCGGCCTTCTTCGCCGCGCCAGTTGCCTTGCGGGCTGTCGAGCGCTTGGCCGGGCCCGCGGCCCGGCGATCCGCGATCAGCTCGACCGCGCGTTCGAGGGTCAACTCGTCCGGGTCGTCACCTCGTCGCAGCGAGGCGTTGGTCGTCCCGTCGGTGACATAAGGCCCGAAACGGCCCGAGCGGAGCACGACCGCCGCCGCCGACTCCGGGTCGACGCCAAGCTCGCGGAGAGGAGCCGCGGAAGTGCCGTAGCGACGCTGCTTGGGCGCCGCGAACAGAAAGAGCGCCTCTTCGATTGTCACCGTGAACAGCTGGTCCTCGGTCTCGAGGCTGCGAGTCTCGGATCCCCGTTTCATGAACGGCCCGAACCGGCCGTTGGCTGCGACGATCTCCTCACCTGTCTCGGGATCGGTGCCAACCGTCCGTGGGAGCTGCAGGATCTGCAGAGCCTGCTCGAGCGTGATGTCCGAGACGTTCATCGTCTTCAGCAATGAAGCGGTTCGCGGCTTGTCGCTTGCCGCTGCCGCCTCCCCGAGCTGAACGTACGGTCCGAAGCGCCCGTCTCTCACCAGTACCGTCTTGCCCGTCGCCGGATCGTCGCCCAAGGCGCGATCCGATGAGGGATGCTCGAGCAGCTCCGCGGCCCGCTCCAAGGTGAGCTCGTCCGGAGCCAGGTCGTCAGGCACCGCGGCGCGGTCCTCGCCGCGCTGGAGGTACGGGCCGTAGCGCCCCACGCGGATCACGATCTCGCGCCCTTGCGCATCGCTCGCCAGTGAGATCGAGTTCACTTCCCGGGCGTCGATCTCGTCGAGGTGCAACGACACGGCCTCCTTGAGGCCGTGTCGGCCGTCGACCGCGAGCGAGTGACCGGAGGTCTTGACAGGCTGTAGGGCCCCCGGCCTGTGCTCGCCGAAGTAGAACCGCTCGAGCCACGGGACTTGTTCCTCGATGCCCGAGGCGATGTCGTCGAGATCGTCCTCCATTGAGGCCGTGAACCCGTAGTCGACCAGGTTCGCGAAGTGCTCCTCCAGCAACCCGACAACGGCGAAGGCCGTGAAGGACGGAACGAGCGCCGTCCCTCTCTTCCACACATAGCCGCGGTCTTGAATGGTCCCGATGATGCTGGCGTAGGTCGACGGCCGTCCGACGCCGAGCTCCTCGAGACGCCGAACGAGCGAAGCCTCGGTGTAGCGCGCGGGCGGCTTGGTCGCGTGCTCCTCGACCTCGAGCCCGTCGCATTCGACGTCTCCCCCGGCGACGAGCCGAGGCAGGCGGACATCCTGGTCGCTGCGACGGTCGCCCCGGCCGTCACCGTTCTCGTCTTCGTCCTCGCGGTAAACCGCCAGGAAACCGGGATCGGTGATGACCGTGCCCGTCGCCATGAACACCGTCACGGTTCCGATAGCCGCGACCGGCGACTCGGTCAGGACGCGCCCTTCGATGCGCGCCCGTGCGGTCGTCCCGGTCGCGTCGTTCATCTGCGATGCGACCGTCCGCTGCCAGACGAGCTCGTAAAGGCTGCGCTCTTCACCTCTCAGCTCGCCAGCGACCTGGGAGGGCGTGCGGAAGCGATCGCCGGCAGGCCTGATCGCCTCGTGAGCCTCCTGCGCGTTCTTCACCTTGCTCCGGTACATCCGGGGAGAGCGCGGAACGGACTGGGCGCCGTAGAGCGCCTGGGCCTGGTCTCTGGCGGCCCTGATGGCGGTATCCGACAGCGTTGTCGAGTCGGTCCGCATGTAGGTGATGTAACCGCGCTCGTAGAGCCGCTGGGCGACCTGCATTGTCCTTTGTGCGGAGAACCGCAACTTGCGCGCGGCTTCCTGCTGGAGCGTGGAGGTGATGAAAGGGGCGGCCGGCGATCGCCGGTAAGGGCGCTCCTCGACGCTAGCGACTTCGAACTCGGCACCCGTGAGGGCCGCGACGAGGCCATGGGCTCCTGGCTCGTCGAGGAGGACGACCTCGTCGGGTGAGCTCAGCGTCCCGGCCGGGCTGAAGTCCTCCCCCGTCGCGACCTGACGACCACCGATCTCCACCAGGCGTGCGGCGAAGGGCTGCGACTCGGCGGAGAAGCTGCCTTCGACGCTGCACCAGCTGGCGGAACGGAACCGCATGCGCTCGCGCTCGCGCTCGACGACTATGCGGGTGGCGACGCTCTGCACCCGGCCCGCAGAGAGGCCCTTGGCGACCTTGCGCCACAGCACCGGTGAGACCTCGTAGCCGTAGAGACGATCGAGTATGCGCCTCGCCTCTTGCGCGTCGACGAGGCGACGATCGAGCTCGCGGGGGTGCTCGATGGCGGCGCGGATGGCAGTGGGCGTGATCTCGTGGAAGACCATGCGCGACACCGGGACCCGGGGCGAGAGCACCTCGACGAGGTGCCACGCTATCGACTCGCCTTCGCGGTCCTCGTCTGTCGCGAGATAGACCTCGCTCGCCGCGCCGACGAGGCGGCGGAGCTTCGCGACCTGATCCCGTTTCTCGCGCGACACGACGTAGAGGGGCTTGAAGTCGTTGTCCACGTCGACGCCGAGACGAGCCCAAGGCTCGGCCTTGAAGGCCGCCGGCACGTCCGCCGCCGATCGCGGGAGATCGCGTATGTGGCCGATCGAGGACTCGACGACGTAGTCACCACCGAGATAGCCAGCTATGGTCTTCGCCTTCGCTGGAGACTCGACGATCACTAATGGCTTGGGCATGTGTGCTCGTCCCGATAAGGGCGGACGGCCTAAGGTACGCCGGTCCGCAGTGGCTTAGGAGCCGACGGCGGCGTCGTCGGTGCTGCCTGAGATCTCGTGCCCGGATCCCTGGTTCGAAAGTGCCGATTGAGTCCCCGCCGTCTCGGGCTCAAGCATGCTAGTCGAGCGCTTCGAGAAGGCAATAGAGGCCAGCAGGATCACGAGGGCGACCGCCGCAATGGCAAAGCGGGCACCGTCATGGTGCCGGAGCGTGATAACGGCCGGCAATATGAGCAACGACACGAGGTTCATCACCTTGATGAGCGGGTTCAGCGCCGGGCCTGCGGTGTCCTTGAAGGGGTCACCGACGGTGTCCCCGATGACTGCCGCCTTGTGAGACTCGGACCCTTTCCCGCCGAGATGGCCGTCCTCGATGTACTTCTTGGCGTTGTCAAAGGCGCCGCCGGAGTTCGAGAGGAAGTTCGCCATCAACTGGCCGGTGAGGATCGTGCCGGTGAGGAACGCACCGAGCGCGATGTAGTTGATCCCGAACCCGACGATGACCGGCGAGAGAACCGCCAGCAACGCGGGGGTCGCGAGCTCGCGCTGGGAGGCCGCTGTGCAAATGGAGATGACGCGGCCGTATTCCGGCTTCTCCGAGTAGTCCATGATCCCGGGGTGTTCGCGGAACTGGCGGCGCACCTCGTAGACGACCGTCCCCGCCGAGCGGCCGACGGCTCGAATGGCGAGCGACGAGAAGAGGAAGGCGATCGACCCGCCGATCAACAAGCCGATGAACGTCGTCGGAACCGCGACGTTGATCTGAGTGAGCGGGTTGTGGAACAACGCGTCGCCCGTGACCTGCTTCAGCTGTGGCAACTGGTTACCGATGGTCTCGATGAACGAAGAGAACAGGGCAACCGCGGCGATGACCGCGGAGCCGATCGCGACTCCCTTGGTGATCGCCTTGGTGGTGTTGCCTACGGCGTCGAGGCTCACCATGACGCGCTCGGCCTCGCCGGTGAACTCACCGGACATCTCGGCGATCCCGGCCGCGTTGTCCGACACCGGGCCGAAGGAGTCCTCCGAGATGATCATCCCCGTCGTTGAAAGCATGCCTATGCCCACAAGGGCAACCAGGTAGAGCGACACGGTCAGCTTGCCGCCGCCCAGCGCGACCGCGCTCGCGATCGCCACGACTATCGCGATGATCGCCCACACGCTCGACTCGAGGCCGATCGAGATGCCGGCCAGCACTGTTGTCGCCGGGCCGGTGCGGGTCGCATCAGCGATCTGCTGCACCGGGCTCCGCTCGGTAGATGTGAAGTGCTCGGTGATCAGGCTCGCCACGTTCGCCAAGACGATGCCGATGAGCACGGCCCAGAAGACCTTCAAGTTGCGGACGTAGAACTGCGCGACGAGAAACGCCCCGATGAGGGTGAGCACTGTACCGGCCCGGAATCCACGGTTGATCGGAGCCATCGCCGACTTGTCGCGATCGCGCGCACGCACGATCAGGATGCCGAAGGCGGACGTGAGGATCCCGATGCCGGCAACGATGAGCGGGTAGAGCAGGCCGCGCGCAGGCGGCAGGTGGAGAGACTTGAACGCGGAGTAGCCGAGGATCAACGAGGCGATGATCGTGATCTCGTAGGACTCGAAGAGGTCGGCCGCCATTCCGGCACAGTCGCCGACGTTGTCGCCGACGTTGTCTGCGATCGTGGCGGCGTTACGAGGGTCGTCCTCGGGAATTCCCGCCTCGACCTTGCCGACGAGGTCGGCCCCCACGTCGGCGGCTTTGGTGAAGATGCCACCACCGACACGCATGAACAGGGCGATCAGCGATGCACCGAACCCGAAGCCCACCAGCACGGCCGTGGCGCTGTTCTGGAAGATGAACACGATCGTCGTGGCACCGATGAGACCCAGACCTACGCAGAGCAGGCCGGTGATCCCGCCAGTGCGGAAGGCCACCTTGAGCGCCGGCGGTAGCTTTCCTTCGCGCGCCGCGGCCGCCGTCCGGACATTGCCGCGCACCGACAGGCTCATGCCGATGAACCCCGTCATCCCAGAGAAGGCCGCGCCGCAGAGGAAGGCGATCGCCCGGGCAAAGCCGGACTGCAAGAAGGTCAGAGCTACGGTCCCATCAGGACGGACGACCTTGGTCGCGGTGAAGAACACCAGCACGAACAGCGGAACGACAATGATCGCGATCGTCTTGAATTGGCGACGCAGGAAGGCGCCGGCGCCTTCTTGGATGGCGGCCGCGATCTCACGCATCCTGTCGGTGCCAGTGTCAGCGGCGAGCACGCCGCGCATCAGATAAAGGGCGGTGGCGATCGCCACCACGCCTGTTCCAAGCGCGAAAACTAGCCAGACTCGCTCGGCCCCACCGAGCACGAAGGCCTGGTAGCCACCAGCCGCGAAAAGATGGGGAGGCATTACTTGCTCCTTTGGTCGAGTCGGCTCGGAGAATAGGGTAGGTGACGGGCAGATTCAAACTGCGCAATTAATTGTTCAGTTAGGGACTGTCACCGTTGTTGTTGGCCGGGCCGCCTGCGCGGGTGACGATCGGGTTGGGGACGTGGGCGCTGGCTCTCCACAATCCGACGGTCAACTCTGACCGGGACCGACCGTTCCCGGGCCGTGACCCCCCGGCGAAGGCACCTCAGCGTGATCGGGGGTGGAGATCACCCAGTAGAGGGGGTTCACCATCCCGACGCTGCGACCACGGGTGGCGACCATGCCCTCGACCACGACGCGCGCTCCCGGCTCTATGCCGGCTACGCGTCGGCGGCCTTGGAACACGGCCATCACCTGGCCGGTCCCGTCAGCGATAGTGCACTCGAGCGAGGAAACACCGGCCCGCGGCTGGACACGCACCGTCCGGATCCGCCCCGCGACCCGGGCACGCTGACGCGGGCGGAGGTCACCGATCGGAATGGCGCCCGCGGCGAGACCTGACGTAGAGGCGCTCTGGAAACCGGCGACGCGCTCGGCCGCCGTCTTGGCGCCTGCTTCGAGCGCCGCCCGGCTCGGCTCGTTCGT
>PMVZ01000150.1:0-10155 GCA_003166375.1 Acidimicrobiaceae bacterium
GCGGTCGGCTACGAGACCCCTTCCCGCAAGCTCGAGCTCTACTCGACCACGATGCGCGACTGGAAATGGCCCGAGTTTGCGCTGCCCGAGTACATCCGAAGTCACGTCGGGCCAGAGGCTCTGGCCGTCGCCGGCGGGGCGACGGCGGGCCCGGGCGTGGATGGCACGCCGCTTGTCGAATGGCCGTCGCACGCTCGCGGTGAAGTCCTGGCGCTGGTGCCCACCTACCGGTTGCCCACGCTCATCCACTCGCGCAACAACAACGCCAAGTGGCTTTTCGAGATCTCGCACAAGAACCCGCTCCTCATGTCGAACGCGGACGCTTCGAGGTTGAAGATGGGGACCGGTGACCTCGTCAAGGTGCACACAGAGATCGGGTGGTTCGTCATCTCGCTCTGGGTCACCGAAGGGCTCAAGCCCGGGGTGGTCGCCTGTTCGCATCATCTGGGCCGCTGGCGCAGGGACAGGGATGAAGGCATCGAACGTTGGGGCAGCTCGGTCGTGAGCGTCGAGGAGCCGGAGCCCGGCAAGTGGATGCTCCGGATCAAGGAGCTGACTCAACCGTGGACCAGCCCGGACCCCGACTCCCAGAGGATCTGGTGGTCCGACACAGGCGTCCACCAGAACCTCACCTTCCCGGTCCACCCCGACCCGGTCTCGGGGATGCAGTGCTGGCACCAGGTGGTNNGTGGTCAAGGTCGAGAAAGCCGGTGGGGACGACCGCTACGGTGACGTCTTTGTCGACACGGCGCTCGCGCACCAGGTGTACCTGAGGTGGAGAAGCCTCTGCCGCCCTGCTCCGGGACCTGGAGACCTGCGCCGGCCACCGTGGTTCACGCGCGTCGCCCGCCCGAGTCCCGATGCGTACCTCATGAAGACCGCCGGTGGGCCTCCGAGCATCTAGCGTCTGTCTCAGCCTGCTCGGCCGTACAACCGATAACGGCGGTCTTCCTTCGTTCTTGGGCTCGCCACTGAGCCTCGGGGACGAACAGGTGACGATGTGACCAGTCAGCGGAGGTGTCGCAATTGACCAATCAACCTCTCAATCGGACCTGGCACGCGCAGCACCGCCTGGGGGCCAAAGCGACCCTGGACGATCGTGTCCGGTGGCACATCGAGCACGCCAAGGTATGCGGCTGCCGGCCGATCCCTCGCCTTGTGCTCGAGGAGATCGAACGTCGCAGGCTCGCTCTCGATTGAATGTCTCAACTTCAGGCACCGCGGCGCTCAATGGGTAGCCGCTCCCTATCGCGCGGTCGGCTCCAGGTAGTCGTACTCGGGCGCCCAGATGCAGGCATCAACTGCCGCCTCTAGCTCGGCATCGGTGGCCATCGGGGCCACGCCCCCGTCCCGGCCTTCGCGGGCGACCGCGATGGCGATCGCCCGTGAGATCGACCGCAGCTCGGTGAGCCGCGGATAGATCGCCCCCTGTTCGAGCCGCTCGGCCGGGACCAGGTCCGCCAGGGTCGTGGCTGCCACGAGGAACATCGTGTCGGTGACCTCCCAGGCTCTGCCGGCAACCGCTCCGAGCCCGACACCAGGGAACACGAAGACGTTGTTCGCCTGACCCACAGCGTGAGTGCGCCCGCCGATCTCGACCGGGTCGAAAGGGCTCCCGGTTGCCACGATCGCCCTGCCATCGCTCCATGCGAGCACGTCGGAGGGCGTGGCTTCGGAGTTCGCTGTCGGGTTGGAAAGCGGTAGAACTATGGGCTTTGGTGTTCGCGCTGCCATCTCTCGCACCGCAGTCTCGGTAAAGACGCCGGCCGTGCCGCTCGTACCTATCAAGATCGTGGGCGCAACGTGGCGGATGACGGTCTCGAGGTCGTATCGGTCGCTCGGTTCGAAGCCGAAGCTGCTCAGCTCGTCACTGGTGAGTGCGAAGGGTCGCTTGTCGTCCTGCACTCCGTCGCGCCCCTCGAAGAGGAGACCCTGCGAATCGAGCATCGTCACCGCGTGACGGGTCTCGTCCTCGGTGGCGCCCTCTGAGCGAATGATGGCCTGCACGAGCCGGGCGATGCCGATGCCGGCAGCCCCCGACCCGAGGAGCACCAGCCGCTGTGCCGAGAGCTTCTCGCCTGTGTGCTGAAGGGAGGCGAGGATCCCGGCGCACACCACTGCGGCCGTTCCTTGGATGTCGTCGTTGAAACAAGGGAGCCGGTGGCGATAGTGGTCGAGCAGCCGAATCGCGTTGTGCTGCTTGAAGTCCTCCCACTGCATCAAGGCATCGGGGTACACCGCTTTGACCGCGCCGACGAACGCCTCGATGAAAGCGACGTACGCGTCACCTCTCAAGCGGCGCTTCGGATAGCCCTGGTAGAGGGGGTCGTGCAGCAGCTCCTCGTTGTCCGTCCCGCAGTCGAGCGAGACCGGCAGAGTGAGTTGCGGGTGGAGGCCGGCTCCCGCCACGTAAAGTGCGAGCTTGCCGATCGGAATGCCCATGCCTCCCGCTCCCTGGTCTCCCAGGCCGAGGATGCGCTCGTTGTCGGTGACAACGATGAGACGGACTCCGGGTTGACCTGTGTTGCGGAGCATCTCTGGTATGTGGTCGATGTCGTCCGGGGTGATCCACACTCCCCGGGTCCGTCGCACGACATGGCTGTACTCCCGACAGGCACGCCCAACCGTCGGCGTGTAGATGATCGGGGCGAGCTCTTCGAGGTGATCGACCAGCAGCCGGTAGAAAAGCGTCTCGTTGCGGTTCTGCAGTGCCGCGAGACCGATGTACTGCTCCAGCTCGTCACCCTTTCGGCGGAGATGCTCGAGCTCTAGGGCGACCTGTTCCTCGATTGTCGTGGTCCGCCACGGCAACAGGCCGCGAAGTCCGAACACCGCTCGCTCTTCGTCCGTGAAAGCAGTGTCCTTGTTGACTGCCGCGCAGTCGAGCAGCTCACGACCCCGCGCCGACACAGCCTCAACCGGCAGGTCACCTCGACCGGACTGACCCGCGCTCAACACCTCTTGCTCCCTTCGCTCTCCTGGGTTCAGATAACTCGCTTCTTTCTTGCGCCGAAAGGGCCGAACGTCACATTCGCGTGAAGCGCCGGCGCAAACCAGGAAGACGATAAGTTGAGGACCGTTCGCGAGCCGTCGCGACTTGGGGGGCAACGGAGGACCATGGCGCTCGAGTCGGAGGGTGGGGGCCCGTCAGCGGAGCTGCTGGCGGAGCTCGATGAGGCGGCGACTCGCCTCGATGAGGCGGATCCGGTGGAGATCATCGAATGGACCGTGAACCGGTTCCCTGGCGGGGCTTCCTTGGCAGCCTCGTTCCAGGACGCTGCGCTCCTTGACATGGTGATCGGCGTCGACCCGTCCATCGAGGTCATCTTTCTCGACACCGGGTTCCACTTTCCCGAGACGCTCGCTTATGTGGAGCGCCTTCGCAGCCGTTACGACCTCAACCTCGTCGTTACCCATCCCGAGGTGTCACTCGACGAGTTCCCGTGCGGCTCGCCGCGTTGCTGCGAGCTCCGCAAGGTGGCGCCGCTCGCCAAGGCGCTCCGCGGCCGCAGTGCCTGGATCACAGGCCTCAAGAGGGTCGACACCCCGGAGCGGGCCGAGGCACCAGTGATCGCCTGGGACCCGAGCCGCAACATGGTGAAGGTGAATCCGGTAGCTGCCTGGGACGATGACGACGTGGACGCGTATGTCGCTGCCCACGACCTGCCTCGTCACCCGCTCAATTATGTCGGGTACGTCTCGATCGGGTGTGCACCGACTACCGTGCCCGTGCCGGAAGGCCGCCACCCTCGTGAGGGCCGCTGGGCGGGCACCGGGAAGACCGAGTGCGGACTGCATGTATGACAAGCACGGCCGAGCTGTGATAACCGCTAGGTGAAGCTGGCGGCGACGGCCAGCGGCAGCCGCGGGTCAGCACCGTCGATACGCTCCCGCATGAGCGTCTCGAGATTCGGAGCGCCCATGGGTCGTGCGAAGTAGAAGCCCTGACAGGAATCGCAACCGAGTCGCGTGACCTCGAGATGTTGTTCCTCGGTCTCCACTCCTTCGGCCACGACGGTCATGTTGAGGTCGTGGGCTAGTTGGATGACGGCGCTCACGACGGTGTGACTGGCGACGACCCGTTCGAAGTCGGCGACGAATGATCGGTCGAGCTTCACGATGTCGACGGGGAACTGGCCGAGGTAGCTGAGCGACGAATAGCCAGTCCCGAAGTCGTCGATGGCGAGCATGACCCCGATGTCCTTGAGGTCGTTGAGCACCACGAGCGCGCGATCGCTGTCGCGGACGAAGACGCTCTCAGTCATCTCGAGCGTCAGCAAGCGGGGGTCGGTGTGATCTGTAGCGAGCACGGCCGCCACGCTCGCGGCGAAGCCGGCCAGCATGAGCTGACGAGCTGACACGTTGACCGACATGGCGAGATCGTCTTCGCTCTGGCTTTGCCAGCGGTGACGGTCCGCCCAGGCCTGTTCGAGAACCCACTGCCCGATCTCGGCGATCAGGCCCGACTGTTCGGCGAGCGGTATGAGCGTTGCCGGCGACACCGGGCCTTGCGTCGGGTGCACCCAGCGGAGGAGGGCCTCGACGCCGGTGATCCGTCCACTGGCCGCAGCGACGATCGGTTGGTACTCGGTGTGAAGCTCCCCGCGCCCGAGAGCCCAGTGCAAGTCGCGTTCCAGAGCCACACGGTGTTCGGCGAGGTGCTGCTTGTGCAGGTTGAGGAACCGGTGGTCGTGCCCATCCCCGCGCTTTTCTCTGTACATTGCAGCATCGGCGTCGTCGAGGAGCCACGCGCCAGTTCCGCTGCTGTCCTTGCCGACAGCGACGCCGACGCTCGCGGTCATATGCACGTCGATGCCCGAGACAACGAACGGCCTGGCCAATGCGGACTTCACGCGGGCTGCGATCGCGGCGGCCTCCGACGGGGCTTGGAGGTCTTCCAAGAGGACGACGAACTCGTCACCGCCGAGGCGGGCCGCGGTGTCGCCTGGTCGCAGCAGCCCGACCAGTCGCTTGGACACCGCTATCAGGGTCTCGTCGCCGACCCGGTGACCATATGTGTCGTTGACCACCTTGAACCGGTCCAGGTCGATGAACAGCACGGCCGCCGCCTTGCCCGTGCGCTGGCCCCGGAGGGCTGCATGCTCGAGGCGCTCCAAGATGAGGGTCCGGTTGGGCAGCCCGGTCAGGGCGTCGTGGAGGGAGGCGTCGCGCGCTTGTTGCGTAGAGTCCAGCAAGTCCGCCCGTCCTTGCGCGTTGAGCAGGTACGCGGCGGCGACGTCGGCCAGCGTCTGCGCGTCTGTCATGGCCTTGTGAGACAGCGTCCCTGGCGTGTCCCGGTACAAGTCGAGCGCGCCGAGCTGGGCGTCACCGTGGCGGAGCGGGAAGGTGAACACTGCCGCCAACCCGGCGACCAACGCCCGGGGTCCGAAGTTGGGGAACCTGGTCTCGCCTCGTAGGTCCGACACCGTGACGGCCTCGCCCGTGTGGTACGCGGCAAGGCAGGGGCCCTCACCCAGTTCGGTCTGCAGTTCCTCGAAACACAAGGCGGCGTCGTCCGAGGCCGCGACGTAGCGGGGTATGGCGTCTGGTGAGATGAGCGTCACGCCGGCAGAGGTGATCGGCAAGATGTCGACGATGCTCTCTACCAGACGATCGAGAATGGACTGGATAGGAAAGTCGGTCACCATGGTCCGGGCGAACTCACCCAAGATGTCCGAAAGCTTCTGCTCGCTCGACATCGTCCTCCCGTCCAGTGGCCACACCAAACAAGGCCGCAGGGTCCGGGCGGATATAACGAGAACTGCTCACGATCATGGCGCCGTTCTCGACAACACTCGAGTTGCAAACTTAGAAGTAATTTTAGCGCCAAAAGAGCTTAGGGTCAAGAGATGTTGCAGAGAGATGTCATGGTCGTGACGCGTCAGGATCACTGCCGGAACTTGCGGAGGCTTGCGGTACGGGTCACGGTCGTTGGTGTTGTATCTTCCGTTGCATAGGCACACGGGGGTGCGCTCCCAACCGCGGCCTCCGCTTGTCCTTTGAAAGGGAGGCGATCATGCGAGGAATCACAAGAGCTGGAGTGCCGGGGCCGCGCGCCAAGAGCACGAGGATCTCCTTGTTGGCAGCTACTTTGGTGGTACCTGCACTCGTGGTGGCCCAGTCAGCCGTCGTTGGCGCGGTTCCTGTCGTCACGGCCGCCCGAAGCGTGCTGCAGCGGCCCATGACCGCGACGCTTGCCGCCCGGTTGTCGAGGAACGTGGACCGCCACGTCATAGTGATATTGAAGAGCCAGATCGCGCCGGCGCACCTAGGCAGCCGTGCGGCGGAGCTGCGCTCCGAGGTGACTGCCGCCTACCAGGCTCCGCTCCTGAGCGAGCTTCGCGAGGTGCACGCGACGCACATCAAGACCTACCGACTTGTCGACTCCTTCGCGGCCACGGTGTCGGCCGGCGAAGCAGCTTGGCTCAAGGCCGACCCGGCGGTGGCCGAGGTCATCCCCGACGTGACCATTCGCGCCGCACAGGCATCCGATGGCCTCACGGCGGCTCAGTCTTCGGAGTCGGCGAAGTCGCGACCGCTCAGCGCCCACGCACCGCTCACGCCGAACGTGATCCCCGGTGCCTGCGGCACGAACGACCAGGTTCAGCTCGATCCGGAGGGTCTGGCGCTGACCAACACCGACTCGGACGTCGCGAACGCCCAGACCGCGCGCTCGTTGGGCATAACCGGTGCAGAGGTGAAGGTCGCCTGGATAGCCGACGGCGTCGACACGCAGAATGTGAACTTCATGCGGAGCAACGGCAAGTCAGTGTTCGATCCGGCCACCGGTGGCGACTACCAGGACTTCAGCGGTGACGGGCCCGGCCAGCCCACGGGCGGTGACGAGGCGTTCGTCGACTCCAACACGATCGCCGGCCAGGGCATCCAGACCTACGACGTGGAGAACTTCAGTGCCCAGTCGGATCCGTCGGCGTGCAACATCCGGATCGAGGGCGTGGCCCCCGGGGCGAGCCTGGTCGGGCTCGACGTGTTCGGCTACTCCGAGGACACGACCGAGTCGAACTTCCTCGAGGCCATCAACTGCGCCGTCGAGACAGATCATGTCAACGTGTTCAACGAGTCGTTCGGTTCCAACGACTTCCCTGACGTCACGTCGCTGGACGCGACCAAGCAGTTCAATGACGCCGCCGTCGCAGCCGGGGTCGTGGTCACCGTGTCCAGCGGCGACGCCGGCCCGACCAACACGATCGGCTCGCCGGCGACGGACCCGGCCGTCATCGCGGTGGGCGCCTCGACGGACTTTCGTTTCTACGCTCAGACCAACTACGCGGCCGCCCGTTACTTCGCGACCACGGGCTGGCTGGACGACAACATCAGCTCGTTGAGCTCGGGCGGGTACGACGAGACCGGTCAGACGGTCGACCTGGTCGCCCCTGGAGACCTGAGCTTCGCGTCCTGCAGCACCGACACGGCTGTCTACACCGAGTGCGCTGACTTGCAGGGCCTGCCTTCGCCAGTCGAGGAGAGTGGCGGCACCAGCGAGTCGTCGCCGTTCGTCGCAGGTGCCGCGGCGCTTGTCATCCAGGCCTACCGGATCGCCCATGGCGGCGCCACGCCGACGCCTGCGCTGGTCAAGCAGATACTGCTCAGCACTGCGACCGACCTTGGCGCACCCGCCACCGAGCAGGGTGCGGGCCTGCTCAACAGCTACGAGGCCGTCGAGTTGGCCGAGTCCATCTCAACTCCCGCCGCCTCGCCAAAGCCGGTAGGCGAGACACTTTTGACCTCGACCAGCCAGCTGAACGCGGTCGCCAACCCGGGCACCCCCGAGTCCTGGCCGGTGACGGTCACCAATACCGGCGCCAACACCCAGGTCGTGCAGCTGTCCGGCCGGACCTTCGGCCCGAACCAGAATGTGCAGTCCGGAACCGTCACGCTGAACGACGACACGAGCCCGCAGTTCGTCAACTACGCAGGCGTCGAGAACAACTACGCGCTCATCCAGTTCACGGTGCCACCGGGCCAGAACAGGCTGGCCGCCTCGATTGCCTATCCGGCCAGCCCGGAGGCCTACGCGAACTCCGTGGAAAATGCCAGGGTGCGGCTGATCCTCATAGACCCGCACGGCCGGCTCGCCGCGCACAGCCTGCCTCAAGGGGTGGGCAATTACGGCAACGTGGATGTCACGAGCCCGGTGGCGGGTACCTGGACGGGCGTCATCTTCGGCGATATCGCATTCACCGGCGGGACCAACGGGACGATCCCGTGGCAGGTGTCGACCCAGCAGTTCGTCCCGTTCGCTTCGGTCTTTCCGTCGCACCTCGTGCTCGCACCTGGCCAGAGCCAGACTGTCTGGGTGAGCACGACCACGCCGTGGTCGCCAGGAGACTCGTCGGGCTCGATCTTGCTGAGCTCGGGGTCGGGCGGGGGCTGGGGCTCGGGCGGGGGCTGGGGTCCGGGCGGGGGCTGGGGTTCGGGCGGCGCAATCACGTCGATCCCGGTCACGCTTCGCAGCTTGGTGCAGGTGAGCAACGGCCGCGGCTCGTTCAGCGGAATGCTGACCGGTGGCTCCTTCGGCGGAGTGCTGACCGGTGGCAACGGCCGGGCGCCCGGTGAAGGCCAGGAGGCCTACTACGAGTTCAACGTCCATGGCTCGGTGAACAACATCACCGCCGATGTGTCGCTCGCCAACGATCCAGGCGACTCTGTGGGCGCCTACCTGGTCAGCCCCGACGGCGACACCCTCGGCTACGGGCAGAACAGCTTGAACGGCACTTCGGGGACGACGCTCACGGCCTACGCCTTGAACCCTGTCCCGGGAACCTGGACTCTGATCGTGGACTTCGCCGAGCCGGTCGTAGGCGACGAGGTCTCGCAGCCGTTCACAGGCACCATCCGGTTCAACGCCGTCAGAGTCTGGGCTACCGGGCTTCCGAACGGTGCCCGGTCCTCGCTGGCGGCGGGCACACCGGTGACCGTCCCGGTCACGATCACCAACAACGGTGCCGCGCCGGAGGAGTTCTTCGTCGACCCACGGCTCGACGCCACGGTGAGCCTCCCGCTCGCCCCGCTGACGGCGAACACCGTGACGCTGCCGATGACGGTGCAGAGTTTCCCGGCCTGGTTCGTCCCGACGGAGACCTCGAGCATCTCGCTCTCGCAGACCTCGACCCCGGCGGCCATGTTCGACTTCAGCCCTTACCCGGGTGACCCGGACCTGGCCAGCGCCGTCAGCGGCGCCGGGGCGCTCTGCTCCAGCAGCGAGTCGGCCTCTTACAGCCCACCTGGCGGCACCGTCACAGCGGGCTATTGGAGCGCCGGGCCAAGCGAGTGCGGGCCTTATGCCAGCGCCGCGGCCTCCGGCTCGGCCACCATCGACATGACCGCTCAGACCAAGGCGTTCGACTCCGCAGTGACATCCAGCACGGGCGACGCCTGGCAGCTGCTTGCCGTCGACCCGGTGGCGTTTGCTTCCTCAGCCACCTCAGCCGGGTTCACGCCGGTGGTGGTCAACCCAGGCCAGACCTCCGTCATAGACGTGACAATCACGCCGTCGGGTCCCAACGGCACGACGGTGAACGGCACGCTGTACGTCGACGACTTTGCCAGCGGCGTTCCACCGTACGGGCAGTTTTCCGGTGACGAACTGGCAGCGATCCCGTACTCCTACACGATCGGTGGTCGTCACCCGATCCATGGTCGTTAGACGATCGAACAGCAGTAGCTCCTGCGGGGGACCGATGAGGTCCTTTGCAGGAGCCAGCCGAGGCCGGTTCGAGCCCTAGTCTCGTCCGAGCTTGGTCAATGAGCGGAAACTCAGGCGTCTTTGGCCGGACCACTGCGCGGTGCGCGGCTAGCGTCGGGTCGAGTGCCACAGCTTCACCACAATGACCGAGCCCCGGGTGTCGCTCCGCCGGAAGCCGAGGTGAAAGAGCTTGTCGCCCGTATCGCCGAGCTCGGGAGCGGCACCAAACCGCGGGCATACCGGATCACGCCGGGCACCGAATGGCTGATGCGGCGGGCGATGGGGAACGCGGGGCTGCGGACGCAGATGTTCCGTTTCGTAGATGTGTTGCCGGCGATGAGCGACGATGACGACCTGCACCGCCACCTCGAGGAGTACTTCGGTAGCGAGGTATTGTCCCGTTTCTTCTCCCGGGCAGTCGTGCGCTCCGGGCGGGTTCCCGGCGGTCG
>PMVZ01000150.1:10177-19497 GCA_003166375.1 Acidimicrobiaceae bacterium
CTTGGCCGGCGAACGACATCCTCGAACGGGACGACCTCGGAGCTCTGGCCCGTGTAGCGGTGGCGATCAAGCCCACGGCACTCGCCCCAGACTTTGCCGCGCTCACCGCCGACGCCGGCGTCTCGTCGGCAACAAGACGGCTCATGCCCGTCCTCGAGGGCGCCGCTGCAGATGGAGCCCAGGTCTGGTTCGATCTCGAGCGCTACGAGGTCAAGCACGTCACGCACCGGCTCGTGCGCGAGCTGCTCAGTCGTCCCGGGCTCGCAGGGCTCCAAGCCGGGATCGTCGTGCAGGCCTACCTCAAAGACAGCTACGAGGATCTGGCGTCGCTGTGCGAATGGGCCGCCGATCGCGAGGTACCCCTCGGGATCCGGCTCGTGAAGGGCGCCTATTGGGACACCGAGACAGTTGTCGCCGAGGCGGCTTCCTGGCCCGTTCCGGTCTACGAGCACAAGGCCCAGACCGACGCGAATTTCGAACGGTGCGTGCGGCTCTTGCACTCTTACCATGGCAGGGTCCGCGCGGCGTTCGGCTCGCACAACCTGAGGTCCCTCGCTTATGCCATCGCGGCGGGCCGTGCCGCAGGTATCCCGGACACGGGCTACGAGGTCCAGCTCCTGTGGGGCATGGCAGAGCCCGTGCACGAGGCGTTCCGGCAACTCGGCTTCCGGCTGCGCGTCTACTCGCCGATGGGCGAGCTTGTGCCCGGCATGGCCTACCTCGTGCGCCGCTTGCTCGAGAACACCTCGAACGACAGCTTCGTGCGGCTGCGTTTCGCGGAGCACAAGGATCTCGCGTCGCTCGTCGCCGAGCCGGTGGCCGACTTCGACGCGGTCCCTGCGAGCGCTCTGACTCCCGCGGTCGTCCCCCGAGACGCGAGCCAAGCGCGCGAGCCGCGCGACTATGCCCCCGAACGGCTCGTGCGGTGGTTCGCGCCCGAAGCGCCGAGCTTGATGAGCGCCGCGCTCGAGACCGTGCGGGCGTCCCTCGGGGGTGAGATCCCTGGCCTGGCCGGCCGCTCGGAGCTGCGCACCGACAGAACGATCGTCTCGGTCGACCCAGCCGATCCCGCGAGGGTCGTCGCTGTCTCGGCTTGTTGCGGTCCCTCGGAAGCCGACCAGGCGGTCGCGGCTGCAGAGTCGGCCTTCGAGGCTTGGAGCCGAGCAGGGGCAGCCGACCGCGCCGGCGTGTTGTTCCGGGCCGCCGACTGGTTGCGCCGGCGCAGGTTCGAGGTCGCCTCCCTCGAGGTCTTCGAAGCGGGAAAGTGCTGGGACGACGCGGACGCTGACGTGGCGGAGGCGATCGACTTCCTCGAGTACAACGGGCGCCAGGGCTTGCGCCTGGCGCAAGGTGGCGAGGTCCCCTCGCCACCGGGAGAGGTCAACCGGTTGACCTACCACGGGAGGGGTGTGGCAGTGGTGATCTCCCCGTGGAACTTCCCGCTCGCGATCCCGAGTGGGATGGTGAGCGCGGCCCTCGTCGCGGGCAACACGGTCGTCCTGAAGCCTGCCGAGCAGACGCCCGCGGTCGCCGCCATGCTCGTCCGGGCATTTCGTGAAGGCGGGGCGCCCGACGGCGTTCTGTCGTTCGTTCCCGGTCTTGGCGAAGAGATCGGCGCTCATCTCGTCAACCATCCAGGCGTGAGCCTCGTCGCGTTCACCGGTCCCAAACAGGAAGGGTTCGCCATCGTGGAGTCAGCCGCCCGCACGACCGCCGGCCAGCGGGAGGTCCGCCGGGTGATCGCCGAGCTCTGCGGCGAGAGCGCGATCGTCATCGACTCCGACGCCGATCTCGACGTAGCCGTTCCGGTCGCGGTCCGGTCGGTTTTCGGTTTTGGCGGCCAGCGCTTCTCCGCGGCTTGCCGGATCGTCACCGTGGGAGCCGTGCACGACCTGTTCGTCGAGCGGTTCGTGGAGGCGGCGCGCTCTTTGGCCATTGGTCCGCCGGCCGAGAGGGGCACTGAGCTCGGCCCGGTCATTGACGAGGACTCGGTGAAGCGCATACGCGGTTGGCAGGACCGCGCCGAGCAGTTCGGCCGCCTCGTACTGCGACGCGAAGACCTGCCGGTCAAGGGGTACTTCGTCGGCCCCACGATCGTGGACGACGCCGTGCCGGGCTCACCGCTTGTCACCGAGGAGATATCCGGCCCGGTGGCAGCTGTGCTGCGTGCCCGTGACTTCGAGCATGCCTTGGAGCTCGCGAACCAGACCGACTTCGCTCTGACGGCCGGGATCGTCTCGCGTTCTCCGTCGCACATCGAACGTGCCTCGGCGAACCTGAAGGGCTGCAGCATCTTCGTGAACCGCGCCGTCACCGGTGCGGTCGTCGGGCGGCAGCCCTTTGGGGGACGCGCGATGTCGGGCATCGGTTCCAACACAGGCGGTCCGGACTACTTGTTCCAGTTCGTGCAGCCGAGAGTCGTGACGGAGAACACCTTGCGGCAGGGCTTCGCGCCTGCTCAGGTGGAAACGAGCGCCGGAAGCCGGACCGGCACGTCGGAGACCGGCAGCCTCCGTTTGCCACCGACAGGGAGGAAACGGTGGCGTCGCGGATGACCGCGCCGATCTTCTCCGGCATCGGGGTCGCCCTGCTGACGATCTTCGACTCTTCGGGAGCCGTGGACGCCGGTGCCACGGCGGGGCTTGCCAGCCGCCTTGTGGATTGCGGGATGCGGGCCGTGCTCGTCGCTGGGAGCTCGGGAGAGGCTGCATCGCTTGCTCCCGAGGAGCGCGCGATGCTGGTCGCCGCCGTGAGGGCCGCGTTGCCGGCACAGGTCGTGGTGTTGGCGGGCGCCGGAGCTCCTTCCGCGCTTCAGGCCGTACATCTGACCAAGGTGGTCCTGGATGCTGGGGCCGACGCGGTGCTCGCTCTCTCGCCCCCGCAGAGCTCCGATGCGCGCCGGTATTACGACCTTGTGGCCGACGCTGCGGGCGGGGCAAGCGTGCTCGCATATAACTACCCGGCCGTCTCGCCTCCAGGACTGCCGGTTGCGGTGCTTGGCGAGCTTCCCGTCCAGGGATTGAAGGACTCCAGTGGCGATGTCCGCCGACTCTACGAAGAGATCGAAGTGTTCGGCGGATGGCTGTACACCGGCTCTACGAGTCTCGTCCTGTTGGCGGGAGCGCTGCAATGCGCCGGAGCGATCCTGGCAGTGGCGAACCTGCACCCTGAGTTGTCGATCCGTGCATTCGAGGGCGACGCCGGGGCCCAGCGGCAGCTCGTTCAGGCCTCGGAGGAAGTGTCGGGCCGTTGGCCACACGGGCTGAAGGAGGCGGTCTCCGCCCGCTTTGGCACCTCAGTGACAGCTCGCATGGGGTAGACGAACGGAGCCGGCCGGGGTGCACCTACACTCGGCGTTGGCACCTGCTGGAGAAGTGGGGGGTTGACAGGTGACTTTGCTGCAGCCGAAGGCGTCGGCCGACCCAGGTGCGCAACCAGGTTCCCGATCGGCGCTGAGCCCTCACGGAGTCGGTTACAAGTGGATCGCGCTCTCGAACACGACGCTCGGGATGCTGATGGCGACGATCAACTCGTCCATCACCTTGATCGCGCTGCCGGACATCTTCCGTGGGATCGGCGTCGACCCGCTGGCTCCAGGCGACGTGGGCTATCTCCTCTGGATGTTGATGGGCTTCCTCGTGGTGACCGCCGTGCTCGTCGTCGCCTTCGGCCGCATCGGCGACATCTTCGGGCGAGTCCGCATGTACGAGCTGGGCTTTGCCGTGTTCGCTCTAGGTTCGGTGCTGTTGTCGGTCGACTGGCTGAGCGGCGCCGCGGGCGCTTGCTATCTGATCGGCATGCGGGTAGTGCAGGGCCTCGGGGCGGCGATGCTCATGGCGAACTCGGCGGCGATCCTAACCGACGCGTTCCCTACCAACCAACGGGGCCTGGCGCTCGGGATCAACAACGGGGCGGCCATCTCCGGGTCGTTCATCGGGCTCGTCCTGGGCGGCCTGCTCGGTCCGCTCGACTGGCGTCTCGTCTTCCTGGTCTCGGTTCCCTTCGGCGTGGGTGGCACGATCTGGGCCTATCTGAGGCTCGAGGAAAGGGGCATCCGGCGGGCCGCACGGATCGACTGGTGGGGCACTGTGACCTTTGCCGCCGGTCTGGTCTCATTGCTCGTCGGGATCACCTACGGGATCCAGCCCTACGGCCACGACACCATGGGCTGGGCGAACCCGGTCGTCATCGCCGAGCTCGGCGGGGGTGTCGCCGTGCTCATCGCTTTCTGTGTGATCGAGACCCTGGTCGCTCAACCGATGTTCCATCTGCCGTTGTTCAAGATCAAGGCCTTCGCTGCCGGCAATATCGCCAGCCTGCTCGCGTCGCTGGGCCGTGGCGGCCTCATGTTCATCCTCATCGTCTGGCTGCAAGGGATCTGGTTGCCTCTGCACGGGTACAGCTTCTCGTCAACACCGCTATGGGCGGGGATCTACATGGTGCCGTTGACGGTCGGTTTCCTCTTGTCCGGGCCGATCTCCGGCTTGCTTTCGGACCGGTTCGGACCGAGGCCCTTCGCGTCTGCCGGCATGGTGTTGTCGGCGGCGAGCTTCTTCGTTCTCGAGCTGCTGCCGATCGACTTCTCCTATGTGTGGTTCGCGGTCTTGTTGCTCGCGCTAGGCGCGTCCATGGGCCTGTTCGCGTCGCCGAACCGGGCCCAGGTCATGAACAGCGTGCCCCCCGACCAGCGCGGAGTCGGGAGCGGGATGGCGGCGACCTTCCAGAATTCGGCGATGGTGCTGTCCATCGGGCTGTTCTTCAGCCTCATGATCCTCGGACTGGCTGCCTCCCTTCCCGCCCACCTGTACTCAGGCTTGAGATCAGCCGGGGTGCCGGCGGCGGACGCGACGCGGATCGCGCACCTTCCGCCGGTCGGGCTGCTGTTCGCGGCCTTTCTCGGAGACAACCCGATGCGCGTGCTCCTGGGCCCGACGATCCATCAGATCTCGGCCGCGCATGCGCAGCTGCTGTCAAGCCGGGGCTTCTTCCCGGCGTTGATATCCGTGCCGTTCGAGAACGGCCTGCGCCGGGCGTTCGACTTCGCGGGTGCCGCCTGCCTGGTCGCGGCGGTCGCCTCCTGGCTCAGCGGGGAGCGCTACGTGCACCAGGAGCCCACGGTCAACACGCTGGTCGACAAAGGCGATCTCGACGAGGTTGGCCGGGAGGCGACGCGGACGCAGGTCGAGCCGGTCTCGGTGGCAGTCCGCGTCGGGGAGTCCTCGCCTCTCAGCCACAGCGGTAGGGCTTAGTCTCTTTCGGTGGCCGAGGTTCGCCGGTTCCTGGTTCGCACCTTCGGGTGCCAGATGAACGAGCACGACTCCGANNGTCGTGCTCAACACCTGCTGCATCCGCCAGAACGCTGACGACAAGCTGTACGGGAACCTCGGCCAGCTGAAGTCGGTCCAGGAGCGGCGCCCCGGTTTGCAGATCGCCGTCGGGGGCTGTCTCGCTCAGAAGGACCGCGAGCTGCTGCTCGAGCGCGCACCCCATGTAGACGCCGTCTTCGGCACCCACAACGTCGGCAGGGTTGCAGCGCTTCTAGCCCTTGCGCGCTCGGGCGGCGAGCCGGTGCTCGAGGTGCCGGATGCTCCCGGCCGCGACGAGGAGACGGATTTCCCGACCGCGATGGCGGTGCGACATGACCAGCCCTATGCGGCCTGGGTGACGGTTCAGGTCGGATGCAACAACTCGTGCGCCTTCTGCATCGTCCCGGCGGTGCGGGGGCCGGAGGTCAGCCGGCCCTTCGGTGAGCTCGTCGAAGAGCTCGGAGGGCTCGCGGCCCGGGGGACGGTCGAGGTCACGCTGCTCGGCCAGAACGTGAACTCCTACGGCCGCGACCTGACGACCAAGTGGAGAGGCGCTCCAGCCGAGGGGGCCGAGCTGGCCTGGATCGCAGGTCGAAGATGGGCGCGAGAAGGTTCGTTGAGAGCGCGGCCCCTGTTTGCCGATCTGCTCCGGGAACTCGGCGCAGTACCCGGCATCCGACGCATCCGGTTCACGAGCCCCCATCCGAAGGACCTCCGGCCGGAGACCATCGCCGCGATGGCAGAGACGCCCGCGGTCTGCGAGCAGCTCCACCTGCCTCTCCAGTCAGGCAGCGACCGTGTTCTTCAGGCAATGCGGCGGGGTTACACCGCAGAGCGCTACTTGTCGCTCCTCGCTGACGCGAGGGCCGCGATCGCGGACCTCGCGGTGACCACCGACATCATCGTCGGCTTCCCGGGCGAGACCGAGGAAGACTTCGAACGCACTCTCGAGGTCGCTTCACTGGCCGCGTACGACAGCGCCTACACCTTCGTCTTCTCGCCGAGGGCAGGCACGCGCGCGGCGCAGATGACCGAGCTGTACGTGCCGCCCGAAGTCGTCGCCGATCGTTTCGAGCGGCTCAAGGTGGTGATCGAGAGATCCGCGCTCGCCCGCAACCTGAGCCGAATAGGGATGATCGAGCAAGCCATCGTCGAGGGCCCGTCCAAGAAGGACCCGAAGGTGCTTTCCGGCCGTACCCGCCAGGGCAAGCTCGTGCACTTCGCCCCCCGGAAGGGCGACGATCTCGTCCCGGGCACGTTCGTGAGCGTGCGGGTCGAGCGCGCCGCGCCGCACCATCTTGCGGGCGCTCTCGTCTCGGCCGAGCAGGGCCCGGGACGCCGGGTCGGCGAGCGGATCCCGGTGGTCGCCGGCTGAAGCGCCAGCCAAGAGACCGCAACGGCAGGCCGACCGACCCGGAGTCACAGGGGCGGCAGCGTACAATGGGCGGTCGTGAGTGTGTTCGGGAAGGTGCTTCGCGCGGGCGAAAGCAAGAAGGTCCGCAGCCTCGCTGCCATCGTGCCCTCGATCAACGCGTTTGAGCCCGAGATCCAGGCCCTCTCCGACGCGGAGCTGGCGCGCAAGACCGTCGAGTTCAAAGAGCGCCTCGATCACGGCGAGGACATGAACGACCTCCTGGTGGAGGCTTTCGCCGTGGTACGGGAGGCGGGAGTTCGCACAATCGGTCAGCGCCACTTCGACGTCCAGCTCATGGGCGGCATGGCCTTGCACTTCGGGTGGATCGCGGAGATGAAGACCGGCGAGGGCAAGACTCTCGTCTCGACGCTTGCGGTCTATCTGAACGCCCTGGGCGGCCGCGGCGTGCACGTCATCACCGTCAACGACTACCTGGCGAGGCGTGACGCCGAATGGATGGGCCAGATCTACCGGTTTCTCGGATTGACCGTAGGGCTCATCACTCCCGACATAGACGACTTCGCCGCCAAGGCGGCCGCGTACCGCGCGGACGTCACCTACGGGACCAACACCGAGATGGGCTTCGACTACCTGCGTGACAACATGGCCCCGCAACGCGAGCACATGGTGCAGCGCGAGCACGTCTACGGAATCGTCGACGAGGTCGACTCGATCCTGATCGACGAGGCCCGGACGCCGCTCATCATCTCCGGGCCCTCGAACGAGTCGACGAAGCTCTACTACCAGTTCGCCAGCGTCGTGCGGACCTTGCGGCGCGATGTCGACTACGAAGTCGACGAGGAGAAGCGCACCGCCGTTCCGACCGAAGCCGGCATCGCCAAGGTCGAGCGGCAGCTCGGGGTCGCCAACCTGTACGACTCGGTCGCGGTGAACTACGTCCATCAGCTCGAGAAGGCGCTCCAGGCCAAGGAGCTCTACCACCGGGACAAGGACTATCTCGTGACCGACGGCGAGGTGAAGATCGTCGACGAGTTCACAGGCCGGATCATGGAAGGGCGACGCTGGTCCGATGGCCTGCACCAGGCCGTCGAGGCCAAAGAACGCGTCCGGATCCAGGACGAGAACCACACCTGGGCGACGGTCACGCTCCAGAACTACTTCCGCATGTACGAGAAGCTCGCCGGGATGACCGGTACCGCCGAGACCGAGGCGGCCGAGTTCGCGTCGACCTACCAGCTGCACGTCGTGCCGATCCCGACGCACCGCCCCATGATCCGTGTCGACGAGCCGGACCTGATCTTCAAGTCGGAGGGCACCAAGTTCGGGGCGGTCGTCGAGGACCTGAAGCAACGCTACGACAGCGGCCAGCCGGTCCTCGTCGGCACGGCATCGGTGGCGAAGTCCGAGGAGCTCTCCCTGCTCTTGGACAAACAGGGCATCCCTCACCACGTTCTGAACGCCAAGCACCACGCCCAGGAGGCCGTGATCGTCGCTCAGGCGGGACGCCTTCATGCCATAACCGTCGCCACGAACATGGCCGGACGTGGCGTCGACATCGTGCTCGGAGGCAACCCCGAAGGTCTCGCTCTGGACGAGGTCCGCGCCCAGGGGCTCGACTTCGACTCCGACGAAGGCCGGGCGCGCTACCAGTCGCTGCTGGGGAAGTTCAAGCAGCAGTGCGCCGCCGAGGCGGACGAGGTTCGAGCCGTCGGCGGCCTCTACGTCCTCGGGAGCGAGCGCCACGAGAGCCGGCGCATCGACAACCAGCTCAGGGGCCGGTCCGGCCGCCAGGGCGATCGCGGCGAGAGCAGGTTCTACCTGTCGCTAGAGGACGAGCTGATGCGGTTGTTCGCGACCGGTGCCGTCAGCTGGGTCATGGGACGAGCCCTGCCCGACGACGTGCCGATCGAGGCGCGCATGGTCACCAAGGCCATCGAGCGGGCCCAGCACACCGTCGAGGGCCGCAACGCCGAGACCCGCAAGGAGCTGCTCAAGTACGACGAGGTGAGAAACGAACAGCGCAAGGTCATCTACCAGCGGCGGCTTCAGATCATCGACGGCGAGGACCTCAAGCCCCATACCGAGGCGCTGCTCACCGGGACGGTGGAACGCGTCGTCGCGAACCACTGCCCCAACGACTTCTCCGAGGAGTGGGATCTCGAGGGCCTCTTGTTGGAGCTGACGCAGTACTACCCGACCAGGTTCACCGTCGAGGACCTCGAGGCGGCGACCAGCGTGGTGCAGCTCACCGAGAGCATCCTCACCGAGGCCCTGGAGTTCTACGACGAGCGTGAGCAGACCTTCCCCGGCGGGGCCGAGACCGCGCGGGAGATCGAGCGCAGCGTGCTGATCCAGATCATCGACCAGCGGTGGCGCGAGCATCTCGTGGAGATGGACTACCTGAACGAGGGCATCCACCTCCGCGGCATCGCACAGACCGACCCCCTCGTGGCCTGGCAGCGTGAGGGATTCGAGATGTTCGGCAAGCTCATGGACTCCATCGACGACGACTACCTGCGCTATGTCATGCACGTCCAGGTCCTTGCAGCGCCTGCCGAGGATCCCGACTACGCCCAAGCGGCGTTCGTGGCCGCGGACGACCCGGCCGCCGGGCTCGGCGATCTTGCCCAGGTTCCGGC
>PMVZ01000188.1 GCA_003166375.1 Acidimicrobiaceae bacterium
TGCGAGGAAAGCTCAGCGAGCGCAACGGATATGTGCCTCTCGCATACCAGGTGAACGGGACCGTCGAGCAGAAGATCGCCAGCCTCGACCTGCCCTATATCACCTTCGCTCCTGACATCGCACGGACCGATCCGGACGGCGACTTGTTCTCTCCCCTCCTGGGCGTCGTCGGCTTCAGCGGCCAGGGCCTCTCAGGGCTCGAGTACCTCGAGAACAGGCTGCTCGCCGGGTCTGCGGGCTCCGAAGTGGTGCCGACCGGTCCGAATGGCGAGGGGCTCCCGGGCTCGGCCACTGACGTCGTCGCGGCGCGCCAGGGCACGAGCCTTCAGCTCAGTCTGGACGAGCCGCTTCAGTTCGAGGTCACCAAGGACCTCTCCAAACAGATCACAGCCACACATGCCACCGGTGGTGTGGCGATCGTCGAGGACAGCCGGAGCGGCGGCATCCTGGCGATGGTCGATCTCGTCGTCGGGGCGCACGGCGTGGTGGTGCCCTCGGATCAGAACCTGGCGGTCACCTCGGTCTATCAACCGGGCTCGGTCATGAAGCTCGTGACGATCTCGGGTGCTCTCCAATCAGGTTTGATCACCCCGAGCTCGGTCTTCACCGTGCCCTACCAGATCTCGCTCGGGGGCTGGCCGTTCGCCGACGCCGACTACCACCCGACCGAGCAGCTCAGCGCCACACAGATCCTTGCCCAGTCGTCGAACATCGGGACGATCGAGATCGCCCACCTCCTCGGCCCGGACCGTCTCTCGTACTTCCTGCGCGACCTGGGCTTCGGCCAGCCGACCGGTCTCGAGTGGCCGGGCGAGACCGACGGTCTCGTGCCGAGCCCGAGCGACCCGGCCACGTGGTCCTCCTCCTCGATGGGAACGGTCCCGATCGGCACCGGAGAGGCGGTCACGCCGCTTCAGATACTGGACGCGTACAACATGGTCGCGAACGACGGTGAGCTCGTCGCGCCTCGCCTCGTCGAGGCGACCATCTCGGCCAAGGGCGTCGAGCACGTCCTCCCGGTGCAGCACGAAAGGCGCGCGCTCTCCCCTCAGACGGTCAGCGAGCTGCTGCCGATGCTGGAGAAGGTGACCGAGGACGGGACCGCGCTCGCGGCCCGCATCCCGGGGTATACCGTCGCCGGCAAGACCGGGACGGCGCAGATCCCGAGCACTACCGGCCCCGGCTACCAGCCCGGCGCCTGGAGCGCGACCTTCGTGGGCTTCGCTCCGGCGCAGAACCCCGCTCTCACGACGTTCGTCATGCTCAGCCATCCTGACCTCATCTACGGAGGCCTGGCCTCCGCTCCGGTCTTCTCCGCGATCATGCGTTACGCACTGCGCCACTTCGACATCGCGCCCACGGGCGGCCAAGGCCTTTCCTCGGGCTCGTCGGCTGTCGGTGGCCTGTGAGCTGCGCCGCGGCCGTGCATCCCGGCCCGGAGGTCGCGCTGGCAGCGGTTGTCGCGCGGCTGGGGCCGGCAATGATCATCGGCGAGGTGTCAGGCCTCGTCGTCACCTCGGTGACATACGACCATCGCAGCGCAGGTCCCGGCGCTTTGCACTGCTGCCTGCCCGGAGATCGCGTCGACGGCCATGAGTTCGCTCCGGCGGCGCGCCGGGCGGGCGCGGTGGCGTTCGTGTGCGAGCACCCGCTCCAAGACGAGGCCGCGGAGGCAGTCCAGCTGATCGTCGGGCCGGCCGGCGCGCGTCCCGCGATGGCGCTTGCCGCGTGTGTGCTCTGGGACGACCCGGCGGCGTCGCTTCGAACCGTCGGGGTGACCGGCACCAACGGCAAGACGACGACGACCTACTTCCTCCGCTCGGTGTTCGAGACGCACGGCTGGCCGACATCGGTGATCGGAACCCTGGGGGGGCCGCGCACCACACCCGAAGCACCCGACCTGCAGCGTGCGCTGGCGCACGCGAGGGACTCGGGGCGAGCAGCGGCGGCGCTCGAAGTCAGCTCCCACGCGCTCGCCCAGCACCGGCTCGACGGTTACTGCCATGACGTGGCAGTCTTCACGAACCTGAGCCAGGACCACCTCGACTATCACGGGACCATGGAGGCCTACTTCGCGGCCAAAGCGCAGCTCTTCACGCCGGAGCACGCGAGCCGGGCCGTCGTGAACGCGGACGACCTGTACGGCCAGCGGCTCCTCGAGACCTCCGAGATACCGATGAGCGTCTTCTCGCTCGCACAAGCCGAGGAGCTCCAAGTCGGCCTGGAGGAGAGTCGTTTCCGTCTCGACGGCGTGCCGGTCCGGGTCCGGCCGGGTGGCGAGATCAACGTCCGCAACGCCCTCGCCGCGGCCGGCGCCGCCCGGGCACTGGGCGTGCCCCCCTCGGCCATCGCCGCCGGCCTCTCGGTCGCCACCGGTCCTTCCGGCCGGCTGGAGGCGGTGCCCAACGACGTCGGTGCCACGGTCGTCGTGGACTTCGCCCACACCCCTCAAGGGCTGGCGGAGATCCTCCACGCCGCGCGTGCCGAGGCCGAGCCCCGTGGTGGAAGGGTGATCGTGGTCTTCGGGTGCGGTGGGGACCGGGACAGGGCCAAACGCCCCTTGATGGGGTCTATCGCCACCCGTTTGGCAGATGTCGCGGTGCTCACCTCCGACAATCCCCGCAGCGAGGACCCGTCAGCGATCATCGACGAGGTGCGGGCGGGGTGCGACGGGACCGCCCGGCTCGTCGTCGAGACGGACCGGCGGCTCGCGATCGCTGCCGCGCTCGGGTCCGCTGGCGCAGGTGACGTCGTCGTCGTCGCCGGGAAGGGCCACGAGTCGGTCCAGCAGATCGGGGACAAGTCGATCGAGTTCAACGATCGTGTCGTCATCTCCGAGGAGCTGGCACGTCTCGGCGCCGGGGGAGCGGGCTCATGATCCCTCTCCTGTCCGCGGGCGCGGTGTCGATCTTGGTGGCCGGTTTCGGGACGCCGATGCTGCTGCGCTGGCTGATCCGCTGGCGGATCGGCCAGCAGATACGCGTCGACGGGCCCGCCCACCACACGGTGAAGGCAGGCACGCCGACGATGGGTGGCATCGCCCTCCTCGTCGCGGTGGTGGCCGGCTACTTCCTCGGGCATGTCGGCACTTCGGCTCCGTTCACCCGGCCGGCATGGTTCGTGCTCGGTGCGATCGTCGTCGCGGGTGCCGTCGGGGCTACCGACGACTGGATCAAGGTGAGCAGGCGGCGCTCGCTCGGGCTCAACAAACGGTGGAAGACGNNGTCGGCTGGGTGATCTGGGGCACCTTGATCATCTTCGGAACGGCCAACTCGGTGAACCTCACCGACGGCCTCGACGGGCTCGCGGCAGGCTCGACGGCCTTCGTGTGCGGGTTCCTCGCCCTGGTCGGCTTCGTTCAGTACCGGCACCCGGGCATCTACGAGGTGCACAGCGCGCTCGACCTCGCCCTGGTTGCGATGTCAATGGGCGGCGCGTGTGTCGGCTTTTTGTGGTGGAACGCCGCGCCGGCGCGGATCATCATGGGCGACACGGGCTCGTTGGCCATAGGGACAGGTCTCGCCTGCCTTGCGCTCGCGATGAACGTGCAGCTGCTCCTGCCGATCATCGGCGGCTTGTTCGTCATCGTGACGATGTCGGTGGTGTTGCAGGTGATCAGCTTCAGGGTCTTCCACCGGCGTGTGTTCCTGATGGCACCGTTGCACCACCACTTCGAGCTGAAGGGATGGCCCGAGACGACCGTCACCGTCCGTTTCTGGATCTTCTCGGGTCTCTGCGTGGCGCTCGGCGTGGGCCTGTTCTACGCGGACTTCCTCTCGGCGGGGTCGCTCAAGTGATGCGGCAGGCCGAGGCTCGCGCCTCGGCGGTGCCCGAGTGCACCGGCGAGGCGGGGCGGCGCCCTCCGGTGGGCGAGAGCCGCCGGCCCGTGAAGCTGGTCAAGGGAGGCGCCCGCGCGGCGCGTCAGCGAAGGACCGTCCAGCTCAGCCTCGAGGCCAAGGTGCTGCTCGTCTCGGTGGTCGGTCTCTGCCTCCTCGGTCTTCCGATCGTGCTGTCCGCCTCGGCCCCGGGAGCGATCCTGGCAGGGGGCTCACCTTGGTCGTATGTGATCCACCAGTCCATCTACATGGGCGCCGGCGCGCTCGCCGCGTTGATCGTGAGCCGCACGCCTATCGCAATGGTCAGGAAACTTCGTTTTGCGCTTCCTCTCGTCGTTTTCGCCCTCCTGGTCGTGGTGTTCGTGCCGGGGCTCGGTCACTTCGCCGGTGGATCGAGCCGGTGGATCGGCATCGGCCCGATCCAGATCCAGCCCTCCGAGCTGATGAAGCTGGCCATGGTGGTCTTCGCCGCCGACATGCTCGCTCGTCGCGCCAAGCGAGCGGACCAGTGGCACGCCTTCGTCCGGCCGCTGCTCGTGTTCATGACCGTGGCCGCGGTGCTCATCGTCCGCCAGCCCGACCTCGGAACGGCCATCGTCCTCGGCTGCATCACCTTCTCCATGCTCTTCGCAGCAGGCACCCGGCTCCGGACCCTGGCGGGGTCGGGGGCCGTGGTCTGCGTGATAGGTGCCGCGGTGGCGTTGTCGGCCACGTACCGCCGTGATCGCCTGCTGTCGTTCGTCAACCCGTTCGCACACGCTTCGACGAGCGGCTACCAAGTAGTCCAGTCTCTGGCCACCCTGGGGCTCGGCGGTGTCACCGGGAGCGGCGTCGGGGGGTCGGTCACGCCCTGGGGCTTCCTCCCCAATGCGCACACCGACTTCGTCTTCGCAGTCATCGCCGGCAACCTCGGTCTCGTCGGGGCCCTGATCGTGCTCGCGGGCTTCGGCGCCTTCGGCTGGGCAGGCTTTCGGATCGCAGCGCGAGAGCGGGACCCGTTCGCACGTTTCGTAGCGATCGGGATCACCTGTTGGATACTGGCGCAGGCCGTGATCAACATCGGCGGTGTCGTCGACGCGCTGCCGGTGACGGGCATCCCCCTCCCGTTCATCTCCTACGGAGGCTCCTCTCTGGGCGTCGCCCTGATCGCGGTCGGCCTGCTGTTCGGGATCGCGCGCCGCCAGCAGGCGGCCTTGGCGCGGTGACCCAGCGTCCCCGGCGTGGCTCGCCACGCGCCTTCGCGCTCGTCACCGGTGGCGGGACCGCCGGGCACGTGCAGCCTGCGCTGGCGGTCGGCGAGGCGCTGGTGGACCTCGGCCACGAACCGTCGACGATCCTGTACGTCGGCTCGCGGCGCGGCATGGAGGGCCGGCTCGTGCCCGAGGCGGGATTCGAAGCGACCCTCCTGCCCGGCAGGGGCATCCAACGGCGGCTCACTCGCGAGAACCTCGGCGCCGTCGGCGGGCTGATCGTCGCGTGCGCGCTCGCCTTGGCGATCGTCGTGCGACGTCGTCCGCGTGTCGTGGTCACCGTCGGGGGCTACGCCGGCCTTCCCTGCTCGGTCGCGGCGATACTGCTGCGGGTCCCGCTCGTCGTCGTGAGCTGCGACGCCATTGCGGGAGCTTCGAACCGGCTCGTGGCGCGCTTCGCCCGCAAGTGCGCGGTCGCGTTCGAGGGGACCTCACTGCCGAATCAGGTCGTTACGGGGGCGCCACTGCGCAAGGCGGTCCTCGGCACGGATCGCTCCCCGCAAGGGCGCAGCGCGGCCCGAGCCGCTCTCGGGGTGCCCGCGGGACGATTCCTGCTTGCCGTCGAGGGAGGTTCGCTGGGCGCTCACCGCCTCAACGATGCGGCACTCGGGCTCGCGAAGTCCTGGGCGTCGCGCAACGATGTAACGATCTACCACGTGGCCGGCGAGAGGAACCTCGCGGGCGTGAAGCGCGAGGCCGCCGGCCTCGGCCTCGGCCCGCAGCCCTCGCCGGAGGGCGGTCTCGACTATCGCCTCGTCGGCTATGAGCGGCAGATGCCGGCCCTGCTCGGCGCCTGTGACTTCGCGGTTTGCAGAGCAGGGGCGTCGACGGTGGCCGAGCTGGCGGCGATCGGGACCCCGAGCGCCCTCGTCCCGCTGCCCGGCGCGCCGAACGACCACCAGACACGCAACGCCGAGGCGCTGGCACGGGCCGGCGCAGCCACGTTGATCTCCGATGACGACTGCTCGGCCGAGCGGCTGGAGGAGATCGTCGCGGCCCTGCTTGATGACCCGGAGCGTCTCGGGTCCATGAGCGCAGCCGCCGCAGCGGCAGGTCATCGGGACGCGGCCGAGCGGGTGGCCGCGCTTGTCGAGTCGGTGTCGAAGGCGCGGGCGTGAGCACCTCGACGACACCGCAGATCGATCTCAGCGCGCCCCTTTGCGTCCATGTGGTCGGGGTGGGCGGAGCAGGCATGAGCGCGATCGCAGCCGTGCTCGCTGGCATGGGCCATCACACCACAGGCAGCGACATCAAGTCCTCGCGGTCGCTGGAGCGCCTGGGCGCTCGCGGCGTCGAGGTCGAGATCGGCCATCGGCCGGAGAACGTCGCCGGAGCCGACGTGGTGACCTACTCGACGGCGGTGTCCGAGAACAACGTCGAGCTCCGACGAGCCCGTCGCCTCGGGATCCCGGTGCTCTCCCGCGCGGCGATGCTGGAGGCGATCGTGGCGCTGCGCAGGACGATCGCGATAGCGGGAACCCACGGCAAGACGACGACATCGTCGATGCTCGCCCTGGTGCTCGTCGAAGCCGGTTTGCGCCCGAGCTTCATCATCGGCGGCGAGGTGAACGAGATCGGGACGAACGCAGCCTGGGACTCCGGTGAGCTGCTCGTCGTCGAGGCCGACGAGAGCGACGGGACCTTCCTGCACATGGCGCCGGAGCTCGGGATCGTGACCAGCGTGGAGCCCGACCACATCGAGCATTACGGGTCCTTCGAGGAGCTGAAGGCGGCATTCGAGGTCTTCCTCGCTCAGGCCGGCTCGGCGATCGTCTGTGCCGACGACCCGGTTGCGGCGTCCCTGGCGCCGGCGTCCGCGGTGACCTACGGCTGCTCGGAGGCCGCNNCCCGGTCTGCACAACGCGCGCAACGCCACTGCCGCCGTCTCGGCCGCGCTCGAGCTCGGGGTCGACCCGGGACATGCCCGGCGGGCGCTCGCCCGCTTCGCCGGGGTCGCGCGGCGTTTCGAATTCCGCGGGGACTTCGGCGGTGTCACCTTCGTCGACGACTACGCCCATCTGCCCGGCGAGGTGCGCGCCGCGCTGGACGCCGCCCTGGGCGGCAACTTCGAGCGGGTGGTCTGCGTCTTCCAGCCTCATCGTTACTCGCGCATCGCCATGCTCGCGCCCGGGTTCGCGGACTCGTTCGACGGTGCCGCCCTCGTTGTCGTGACGGACGTCTACTCAGCGGGCGAGATGCCGCGCCCGGGTGTGTCGGGCAAGCTGGTGCTCGACGCGATCCTCCGGGCTCACCCTGAAGCTGCGGCGGTGTACGTGCCCAACCGTGAAGGCGTCGTCGCCTACCTTCGCACGAACCTGCGCCCGGGCGACTTGTGCCTCACGCTCGCGGCGGGCGATCTGACGAACCTCGCCTCCGAGCTCGGCGCCGAGCTCGGCGAGAACGATCGCCCATGAGCGTGGTCTCGCGCGGACCGGGCGCGGCCGCGATCGAGCAGGCCGCCGTGCTCCTCGGCCCACTGGCCGAACGCGGCCGGCCGATGGGCGAGCTGACCACTTACCGTGTCGGCGGCAGGGCGGCGCTGTTCAGCCAACCGGACAGCGTCGCGGACCTCGAACGCCTGGCCGTTGCCGTCGGAGCGACCGCGATCCCGGTCGTGGTGCTCGGGAAGGGATCGAACCTGCTCGTAGCGGACTCCGGCTTCGCCGGATTGTGCGTGCGGCTCGCCGACGGCTTCGCCAGGGTCGAGATCGACGCCGATCTCGTGCGTGCGGGCGGCGCGGCCGCCTACCCGGTTCTGGCGCGACGAACCGCCGCGGCCGGTCTCAGCGGGTTGGAGTGGGCGGTCGGGATACCTGGCTCGGTCGGCGGCGCGGTCAGGATGAACGCAGGCGGGCACGGTGCACAGACATCGGACTTCCTGGTTGACTGCCGGATCGTCAGCCTTCACGGAGGAGCCGAGCACCTCGTCGCGGCGAGTGCGCTGGATCTTTCGTACCGGCACTCGTCGATCGGTCCCTACGACGTCGTCACCGAGGCGTCGTACCGCCTCGAGTACGGCGACGCCGCCTTGTCGACCGCCAGGATCGACGAGGTCGTTCGTTGGCGCCGGGAGCACCAGCCAGGAGGCCAGAACGCAGGCTCGGTGTTCGCGAACCCGCCGGGCGACGCGGCCGGACGCCTGATCGAGGAGGCGGGCCTGAAGGGCTTTCGCATCGGTTCGGCCGTGGTGTCGGACAGGCACGCGAACTTCATCCAAGCCGATCCCGGCGGATCGGCAGACGACGTGAAGCGGCTCATCGACGAGGTGCGTGCGCTCGTCGCCGAGCGGCTGGGGGTCGAGCTTCGCACCGAGCTGCGTCTCGTCGGATTCGAGGAGGGGTCATGACCGATCCGAGGATTCAGGCCAGGCGTGTGCGGGTGGAGCGCCAGCGCGGCCACCGCCGCCTGAGCATCGTCCTCGGGGCGATCGTCGCGGCGGGCGCGGCGGCCGGCGCGGTGGCCATCGCCCACTCGTCGCTGTTCAGCGCACGGACGGTCGTCATCGCGGGGGCGGTCCAGACTCCGCGAAGCGAGATCCTGGGGGTCACCGGTCTCAACCGTGAGCCCCCGCTCATCGACGTCAACACCGGCGCCATGCAGCGCCGGCTGGAACGCCTCCCTTGGGTGGCAAGCGCGTCGGTGCACGTCGATTGGCCCTCGACGGTCGCAATCGCCGTCGTCGAGCGGATGCCGGTCGCGGCGACGGCTCTCCCGGCGGGGGAGTACGCACTCCTCGACTCGACCGGCCGGGTCCTCGCGGATCAGACATCGCGGCCTTCGGCACTTCCCCTCGTTGCCGTGCCGGGAGTCCCTGGCTCGCCGGGCAGCTCGCTCGGAGCCTCGGCTCGACCGTTGCTCGCCACCGCCGCCCAGCTCCCCGTGTCGCTCCTGCCCCGTTTGCGGGAGATCATCTTCTCCGCCGGCGACGGTGTCGTCTTGCGCCTAAAGGGCGGGTTGAGGGCCGTCGTAGGTGACGACGAGGCACTCACCCAGAAGTTCGTCTCGCTGGTGACCGTGCTCCGCGGGGTCGATCTGACGGGCATCGGCGGGATCGACCTGCGGGTCGCGGCTGCCCCGGTCTTGACCCCCCTGGTCAGCCCCTCTAACGTTCATGGAAAGGGTGATGGCTGAGATTGCCCGCGACGAGACCGGTGCTGAAGGGGTGGTCGAGGTCGCCGGGGTAGTTTGCATCGCCGACCAGCGGTAAACGCGGGTCGGCGGAGCTGCTGTCCGGCTGGAAAGGCGAGGGCAAAGTCATGGACGCTCGAAGCCACTCGGAAGCCAACGAGGATCGCTCCACTGCGCTCGGGGATCGCCCAACAGGAACTCAGGAGAGGATGGAGCGCGGATGAGCACACCAGGCCAGAGCTTCATCGCTGTGATCAAGGTCGTCGGCGTCGGGGGTGCCGGGGTCAACGCCGTCAACCGCATGATCGACGCTGGCCTGCAAGGGGTCGAGTTCGTGGCGGTCAACACCGACGCGCAGGCCCTTTTGATGAGCGAAGCCGACATAAAGCTCGACATCGGGCGCACGTTGACACGCGGGCTCGGTGCCGGCAGCGACCCGGAAGTCGGGCGACTGGCGGCCGAGGAGCACATCGAGGAGATCGAGGAGGTCCTGAAGGGCGCCGACATGGTCTTCATCACTGCCGGCAAGGGCGGGGGCACCGGGACGGGCGCGGCCCCGGTGATCGCGGAGACCGCCAAGGCGCTCGGCGCGCTCACCATCGGAGTGGTGACCCGGCCGTTCGCCTTCGAGGGCCGGCGCCGCTCGACCCAGGCCGACGAAGGCATCCAGCGGCTGCGCGAGAAGGTTGACACCCTCATCGTCATCCCGAACGAGCGCCTGCTGTCGATCTCCGACGAGCGCACCTCCATGGTCGAGGCGTTCTCGATGGCCGACGAGGTTCTCCTGCACGGTGTCCAGGGCATCACCGACCTCATCAACGTGCCCGGCATCATCAACACCGACTTCGCCGACGTGAAGATGGTGATGAGCAACGCGGGCTCCGCGATCATGGGCATCGGCACCGGCTCAGGTGAGGGGCGCGCCGTCAACGCAGCCCGTCACGCGATCACGAGCCCGCTGCTGGAAGCGTCGATCGAGGGCGCCCGGGGGATCCTGCTCAATATCGCCGGCGGCAGTGATCTCACCTTGTTCGAGGTCAACGAGGCCGCCGCGATCATCCATGACGTGGCTCATCCCGACGCCAACATCATCTTCGGCAACGTCATCGACGACGCCCTGGGCGACACCGTGAGGGTGACGGTCATCGCGGCCGGTTTCGACCGCTACGACGCCGTGGACGAGCCGCGGAAGCCCGCCGTGGGCGCTTCGCGGACGACGGTGGACCAGCCGTCTGCACGGCCCACGTCGCGCTCCCAAGGCGGAGACCGTGGCGAGAGCGATCTCGTCGGCCCGGTCGCGGGCCGGGGCGCGCAGCGCGGACGCGATGTCTTCGACGTCGGCGGCGACGACGACCTCGACCTCGACGACGACTTCGACGTCCCGTCCTTCCTCCGCTAGGCGGATAGCGGTCGCGGGCACTCGCGCGACCGTCGTGCTGAGCGGCGTCTCGGACGGCGACGTCGGCCCGCGCTCGCCCTTGCCGGTCGATGTGCTCGAGGCCCGGCGCCAGTCCATTGCACCTGGTCGCTGGCGCTGGCTCAGCCAGTCCCACGGTGGCGGTGTGGTGCTATTGGGCCCGGAGGAGCCCTGCTCGGGGCGGGAGGGCGATGCGCTGGTGACCACGATGCCCGGTGCCCCCGTGGCCGTCTTCGCCGCCGATTGCGCGCTAGTCGGCCTCGCAAGCCCGCAGGGCGTCGTCGGGGCGGCCCACGTCGGCTGGCGTGGCTTGCTGGCGGGCGTGCTCGAGGCAACTGTCACGACCATGCGTTCGAAACGAGCGACAGAGATCGCGGCGGTTCTCGGGGCCTGCATCGGGCCCGAGTGTTACGAGTTCAGCGAGAGCGACCTCGAGTTGCTCGAGGCGCGCTATGGGCCCTCTGTCCGCTCGAAGACCACCGAAGACCGCCCGGCGCTCGACTTGCGTGCCGGAGTGCTCCGGGCGCTCGAGGCGCTTTCCGTCTCGATCTCCAGCGACGAGGCGCGCTGCACAGCGTGCGATCCGAGCTGGTTCTCCTGGCGCGCACGTAAGGACACAGGACGCCATTGCCTTGTCGTAACGGGGGAGCGGTGAGTCCCGGGCCTCAGCTTGCGGGCGTCGATGCCGCGCTCGTCGAGGCCATCGCCGCACGCGCCGGCGAGGCGCGCGTCCGGATCGTGCACGCTGGAGGCGACCCTGAGCTGGTCAGGATCGTGGCGGTGACGAAGGGCTTCGGGCCCGACGAGGTCGCTGCCGCGTTCGCCGCGGGCTTGACCGACTTCGGCGAGAACTACGCGGACGAGCTGATCTCCAAGTGGGAGACGGTCGGCCGAGCGGCGAGGTGGCACTTCCTCGGCGCTGTGCAGCGCAACAAGGTTGGCCGTCTCGCCCCGTTCGTGGACTGCTGGCAGGCCGTGGCGAGAGTTGTCGAAGGAGAGGCCATAAAGCGGCACCGGGCCGAGATCTCGCCAGGCACGGCCGACCCCGCACTGCAGCCAGCCGGCCCCGCAGCGCAGCCGGCCGGCGTCCGGCTCGAGCCCCCGTCACTGCTGGTGGAGGTCGATACGACCGGTCTTGAGGGCCGGGGCGGCTGCGTGCCGGAACAGGTGCCCGGTGTGGTCGCAGGCCTGCGGGAGATCGGCTGCCGCGTCGACGGGTTGATGACGGTGGCCCCTCTTGGTGATGCGGGCCTGGCAAGGGCGGTGTTCGACCGGGTCGCTCGGCTGCGCGACGA
>PMVZ01000361.1 GCA_003166375.1 Acidimicrobiaceae bacterium
GGGGGCGCCGCTCGTCGCGCACGAGTTCGAGGCCGGCACCTTCCGCCTGGCGTGGACTCAGGGTGTCACCCGCACGGGTTGGCTGGCCGTCAAGCTCGGCGTCGGTGCCTTGGCCAGCGTAGTGGTGACCGGCCTCCTTAGCCTCATGGTGACCTGGTGGTCGAGCCCGATCGACACCGTGAGTGCAAACCACTTCGATCCCTTGTTATTCGGTGCGCGCGATCTCACCCCGGTCGGCTACGCCGCCTTCGCCATCGTGCTCGAGGCCTGCGCGGGGCTGGTCATACGTCGAACAGTGCCGGCGATGTTCACTGCACTCGCCGGCTTCGTCGCCGTCCGGTATGTCGTGAACTCTTGGGTACGACCCCACCTCATGGCCCCCCTCCACAGGTACTTGGTGATCAACGCATCATCCCCGCTGAACATGGGCGAGACGCCTGCAGGCTTTCAGGTGACGGCGACAACTCGGGGGGTCCTTCCTGGAGACTGTGTCTACTCGAACCAGATCGTGGACAAGGCCGGCCATGCCCCCACGACAGCGTTCCTCGACCGTGCCTGCCCCCTCGGCCATGCGAGCGCCCAGGTCAACGCCCAGACCTGCGCAACCAATCTCGCTGCCAAATTTCATCTACTGGTCACCTATCAACCCGCCAGCCGCTATTGGGACCTCCAGTGGTATGAGACCGCCGTCTTCTTTGGCGTTGCCGCAATTTTGGCTGGACTCTGTTTCCTGTGGATCCCCCGCCCTTCATAAGCATTGCAGCGAAGGGCCAGACGTGTCCTATCTCGCTCTCAGCAGCGAATAGTCCAAAACGCGCGCCGAACTTGCCGCGCACTCCCTACGGTGAGGGGCACACGCGAGTACAGAACGTGAGCGCCGAACATCGTGTCTCCCCGAGACGCGAAGACGCACATATCGACGATTCGCACACCTTTTGGCGCTCCCGTTGAGTCAAGGCTGGTGGCGGCAGGCGATGCCTGGCACCTCAGGGACGCCAGCGAACCCTGAAGGTGTAATGGCGGACGGAGACAAAACGATTGCTGAACCAAGTCCTCCCGCCGGGCCCAAAGGTGTTGAGCCACAGCTGAAACAGAAACTTGTGGCGGCGCCGCCCCCGTGGCGGAATATGCGGGAACTTGGATTGAGAGGACCAGCGCTCGCGGGTGTCGACGAGCCGGTAGTCCACCTGAGCCAGCCACCAGAATTCGACGGATTGACGCTCGACGTCAGACAGATGGAATCGGCCTGCAAGACGACGGACGTGATCCTCCTCGACGCTTCGCAGGGCGTAGTAATCGGCCCGTCTGTCAACCCTGTCGAAAGGTACTCGGTGAAAGCGGGCCTCCAAGTCGCGGACAAGCTCGTTCGGTAAGGCGCCGAAGTCGGGCGGCGGCGGTGAGACGAACACGAAGATCATCTTGTCGCAGGACGCCGCAATTCCTGGCGCGCACGGAGCCGGCGACTATCCCAACAGGCTCACTGCTGTGAAGTTGGGGCGGACAGAACAGCGCACCGAACATCGATCGATCCACGGCATGCTTGACGCACCGATCGACGGCAGTGTGCGCCTGAGCATCCGACGCCGGGCGACGCCGGCAGACGGGCGCGCGACCGCCGAATCGGTGCGCTACTGGTAACCGCCGCCAAGCCCGACGATGTGGCGATCTCTTGCGCCCAGGCCCAGCGAGGGCGGCGACGACTCGCCGCTTCATCAACTGAACAGCAGATCTACGAGACCAAGCTCAGCCGAACAGGTGCGCGTCCTGGATCAGGTCATTGGCAACGCGGTAGACGACAGCGGCGTGAATCTCTGTTGGCATGCCCGGCAGGAGGAACCCCGTGACGTATTCCTCATCGATCACGACGGAGCCGACCTCGATACGATTGCGGATCTCGGCTCGCAGGTCGGGACTGAGGTCAAACAGCTCTCCGTAACGTGCGCGGATCTCGTCATGTCCCGAAGCGAGCAAGCTCCCGTCAGGTTGCACGACCTTAGCGTCCAAGGCATAACAGGCGACAAACTCCTCAAGGTCGCGATGGTTGTACGCGGCAACCTGTCGATCGATTATCTCGCGTGGAACGGTCATCAGAGCCTCCCATTCACTCAGTTCTGTCGATCCCCCACCCCGACGGGTGCAGGACTCCATCGCCCTGCCGGCTTCCGTAGACCTCCGCGCTCGTCTACCAGGGGACACCATGAGCGTCCTGTACTTGCACCGGGCGAGACGCTTTGGTCGCCCAGGACGCGCGCACCGAAAGCTGGCCGCGGGAGAATCGTGCCACACGCAGATCGGACGGATACGCGTGTCGCCTCCCAGGTCAACTACGACGAGGACCGGCCATATCAATGAACCCTGGTGTTCACGACGCTCCTCGTACTGCCGACTGGCTGCACTCGGCCCACCGAGGGTCCACGTCTCCGTTGTGGCGCCACGCGCCAAGTGCACGGTTGACCGCGTAACGAATCGGCTCGGGGTGCGGAGGGCGCGGTTAGTGCTCGCTATCCGGCGTCAGTGCCGTTTGTTAGGTCGCTCGAGGCTGCCCACGCCAGGCGGTGGCGAGTGGTCCTCGAGTTGGTCAAGCGGCGGCGTAGCGGGCGATTGCTTCCACGCAGCGCCGAAACTGCGCCGGCCGAGCGGGGTTCTTCCAACCGAGCTGCTCGAGCGCCCAGTCGATTACGAACGCTGGCACCCAGCCGGCATCGGCCGAATCGGGATCGGCAACCCGCGCATACCCACGGCGCAGCAGGTCCGAGCGGTCGTGCAGGGGGTCGCCGGCGGACACCTCCCAGCGGGCGAGGTCGAACGCCGGCGGCGCAGGGCCGGCGAACTCCCAGTCGATGACGCCGACGATCGCCCCGTCGTCGATCAGGAGGTTCTTTGGCAGAAAATCGCCCTGGGCGAGCGAGAGCGTCGGCGACGGCCGGGTCATCACCTCCTCGCGGAGGAGGTCAGCACCACGCTCGACGACCGCGGCCGCCGCCGGACCGAGCGCCTCATCGACGATGCGCGCGACCCGGGCGACGACAAGCTCCTCGGGCAGCTGCAGCTCGTGCCGGATGCCGCGGTCCGGGACGACGCTGTGCACCCGTGCCAGGAGCTCACCACCGTCCATGACGAACCGTTCGAGATCCGAGGCGGGCAGCTCGCCAACGAGCTCGTCGAGCGAACGACCCGGCAGGAGTCGCTGGATCGAGAACGACAGCAGCTCGCCGTCGTGATCCACCTGCTCGACGCCGAGCACCTCTGGCGTCGGCACGCCAACGGCACGCGCCTGCGCCATGACGTGCTCCTCGTCGGTGAACCACGGCACAGGCTGGCGCGCGATCCGGGCGACCACGGCGACGTCGTTCGGAAGCTCGACGCGGTATGTCTCGTTCATTCCGCCGCCGGTGAGGGGAACGAGCCGATCGACCCCGCGGCCACAGACCGACCGCACCACAGAGTCGATGATCGGGCGAGGCGTTGTCACCATCACCCAAGCGTCGCGCTCAACGATCGACGAAGCCCCGGATATCGACGACGGCGCGGGCGAAGCACAGCCCACCGTCGATGACCAGTCATGACCGCACGTAAGGCGCGCAGCGAGGACGGGGCACCGCTACATCGCGGCGCCCACTCCCAACGGCCTGAGGCTTGAGGAAGCGCCCCAGACGGATAGGGCGCTGCGGGGCGCACCCATCAGTCCCACTGATCGCCTCGTCCCCTAGCGTTCAACCACTTGGCTGGCCCCGGCGT